>CAUZDY010000001.1:0-146686 GCA_963578805.1 Vicinamibacteria bacterium
CCAACACCCCGCCGATGGGCATGGAATAGCCAGGATGATGATCGGCGCAGAGAACACTTGGGGCATCTTCACCGCTGGCGACACGGCACCGTTCCAGCTGCTGAACCGACCGATCGTCGGTAGGACCGAACGTCACTGATGGCATTGTGGCGTCCTATTATGCGCCCGTCGTCGGGGCAAGTAACCAGTCGGCCATCACGACGCAGTCTCCAGCTTCTCCATGCGCTGCGACATGCATCGCAGGATCCGCAGCATATCGCTGAGTGGTCTCGCCCGCTGGCGAGCACGCGCGATCGCACGATCACGAGGACAAAGGCTGACGGGGCTCTTTGTGGGTTACATTGCCCTGTTTCGCCAGGTTTTTATTGGTCTCTTAACGGGTTGTCTAGATGGTGCTGGATGTCGGTGGGAAAGATAATGGCGGATGGACTGGGAGTCGCATTGATAACCTAAGTCCCACCGAATGCATGCCTTCTGCTTTCACCACCTAGAGTGGTACCCCCAAACCGTCTGGCTGCCCACGGATATTGCCAGCCCAGACGGAGTTTAGATACCCCGGTGAGCGGTTTTTCGTGGGGCGATTTGTGCCGAGGTTCAGTCTTACCTCATGGTACGAGCCAACGCCTCCCTCGCGAGTTGTCTCTGTCCTGGCGAGAAGCCCGGCAGGTGGGCACGGCCCTCAAGGAGGAGGAGAGGGATGCACCCACCGTTCACTGGGTCCAGCTAGCCGGGAATACGTCTACCATACAGACCCGGGTTCATTCACGACGCCTACGTAATTGCCCCTAAGGCCCATCCGAGGGGAAGGGGAAGGAAGTGGCTCGGCCGAAACCAGAGAGGCGCTCCGATTCCTGCAAATCGACCTGAACCCGTTCCAATCAGTGTAATGAGGCCCCCCAGATACCGCGTCCAACTGCTCCTCGGTCATCGTGGCTGCGTCGTTCTGCTTGGTCGTCATCGTCTTTGCTCCTTGCTGTGTCCGTCTGCGGCTCATCCGTAATCGACGATGTCAGTGTAGGCAGTTCCGACCAGGCTCACCATGACGTGGCGTACAGTTCCTCTGTGAAAGTGATCACACAGAGCGAGACGGAGAGCCGTGGGTGAATGGAGAGGGCAAGTCCACTCCGCTGGAACGATTACATCAGATCAAAAAACCGCGGCGGGGGCCAGAATATCTATATAGTCGACCAAGTCACATACCTGCCAAGTTTCGATTTCACCCGCATCCAGGATCGGAATCCTGAGACGAATCGGTAACCTGTGAACCGTCAATAACTTAAAGGAAAAGCAACTCATGGCGACCACTGACACATGCGTTACTATTCAACCCTACTTCGTCGTGCAGGAAGGCGAACTTGATAATGTTCGGTCGTATGTTGAAAGATTGGTGGAGCTGACGAAGTCCGAATCAGACTGTCTGTACTACGGCTTCACATTTTTCGGTAACAAACTGCATTGTCGTGAGGGGTACGGAAGTGGAGACGGCGCACTGGCCCATCTTGACAATGTGGGGACACTCTTAAAGGAACTGCTGGACTCCGGCAAGGTTGAGCTCACGGATTTGCAGATCCACGGCCCCGAGCAAGAACTGGCGAAGCTACGCGAACCGTTCGCAGATCTAAACCCGAGCTACTGGGTATTGGAATACGGGTTCCGCAATTAGGTCGCCTTCATGGGCTGGAGCGCCAGCACGACGGCGAGCATGAGCCGGCGTTACGCACATATCAGTTCCGGCGCCAGGAAGTCGGCGATGAACAGCGTGCCTGCGCCAGAACAAGCACCTCATTGGAGTGACGCTTCCTTACTAGCTAGCCGTGGCTGACGACTGTGCCCATTTGTGTGCCCACCCCCAGTACGACACGCTGTGAAGTGGTGGTACTCGACGGGTCGGTGATACGCTGGTTTTTCGGCTAGAACATTGCTTGGTACTAATTGATAGCAGTCCGTGCGTTTGACACTGCTACAACTACGAACCAGGAGGTTGACCATGAGAGCTACTTCCCGTACACGAGCCATCGGGGCGATCACGGTCGCGCTCACCCTACTCCTCGGCGCATGGGCCGAAGCGCGGGTCGTGCGATTCGTCGTCGAGGAACGGCTGCCTTTCGCCAGCGGGATGGAGTGGGGAACAGCCGGGCCCTACGAGCGGCTGAAGGGCACCGCCTACATGGAGGTGGACCCGAAGGACCCGTTGAACGCCCTCATCGTCAACCTCGACAAGGCACCGCGCAATGCGCGGGGAATGGTGGAGTTCAGCGCCCCATTCCTCATCCTGAAACCCGTGGACATGACGCGCGGAAATCGCAAGATCTGGTACGGCATCAACAACCGCGGGAACTGCATCGAGTTAGGTAACCGTGCCTTCCCACCGCCCATGGCCACCTGCAATCCCATGACAGCCGCCGACGTTGGCGCGAACAACGTCCTCTTGAAGGCGGGTTATGCCATCGTCGACGCGGGTTGGCACGGAGACGTGCCGGCCGGCACCAACCGGCTGTCCCCGAAGTTTCCGGTGGCCATACAGCCAGACGGCAGCCCGATCGTTGGCCCGGCGCGCGTCGAGTTCAGCTTCCAGCAGACGGCATCCTTCTCGCTGCCGCTGGTGATCGACTTCGATCCTGACGAAGCCGCCGACACGAACACCGCTCACTCGACACTGACGGTTCGCGATCATGCCGACGCTCCCCGCGTCGCGATCCCCTCCGACCGGTGGGCCTTTGGGAAATGCCCAACGGGCCAGGAAAGTCTCGTCCCGTCAACGACCGACCTCTGCGTGTTCGACGGTATCGGGCCCCAGCGCATCTACGAGTTGATCTACCCGGCGAAGAACCCGAAGGTGATGGGCCTGGCCTACGCCGTGACGCGCGACGTGGGCTCGTTCCTCCGCTACCAGGCCCAGGACGAGGCCGGCAACCCGAACCCGCTGGCTGTGAGTCCCGGCATCCGACGGGCCTACTCCTCCGGGACCTCATCCACAGGCATGTACCAGCGTGAGTTCCTCTACCTCGGCTTCAACGAGGACGAGTCCCACCGGAAAGTCTTCGATGGGGTCACGATCTACTCCGCCGCGACGCATCGCCTCTTCGTCAACGTGCAGTTCGTCCACCCGACCTTCTTCTCGGGACAGGACCAGCATCACGACTTCACATCGAACTCGGTTGCGCCGTTCACCTTCGCGGTCACGACCGACCCGATCTCGGGCATTCTGGATGGCCTCCTCAAGCGACCAGCGACCGATCCCTTCGTGTTCCAGATCGACGAAGAAAATGTGTTCTGGCAGTGGAAGGCGTCACTCAACGTCGTCGACGGCCGCGGGCAGCAGGTCGCGCTTCCGGATAATGTGCGGCTCTACTTCCAAAATGGCTTCGGGCACATCGCGGCGGCTGGTCTGCTGAGCCCTCCTACGACAACGGTTCCAGATGGACGGGCAGGGATCTGCCAAAATCCGAGGCAAGGCGGCGGACTCAATGCCTCCACCGCGGTAACCCCGAGGGCACTCGCGATCGCCATGGACGAGTGGGCGGATCGGGGCATCGAGCCGCCAAAGAGCAACTATCCAGGCATCCAGCGTAAGACGCTCGTCTCCTTGGACGAGTACCGCGCTGCGTTCCCAGCGATCCCAGGTCTGAAGCCTCCGAGCGTCCTGAATGATCTCACGATGCTGCAGTTTGGCCCCCGTTTCGACTCGAAAGGCGGGGTGCAGACCCAACTGCCGCCTGCGCTCGGCGCCCGCTACACGGTTCTGGTCCCGAAACCGGATGAGGACGGCGTCGGGCTCGACGGCATTCGGACGATCTTCACCCGCGCGCCCATCGGGACCAACGTGGGCTGGAACTTGCGTCCGGGCTTCCGGGCACCGGATCTCTGCAGTCTCTCCGGGTCATTCGTGCCCTTCGCCAAGACGAAAGCCGAGCGACTGGCGAGCGGTGACTCCCGGAAATCGCTCGAGGAGCGCTACAAGGACCACGATGGGTTCGTAAAGGCGGTCACGAAGGCTACAAAGGAACTGACCGCGGAACGCTTCATGCTTGAGGAGGATGCAAACACCTTCATTGCCGCCGCCGAGGCGAGCGACATCCTTCGGTAGGAAGCACCTAAGAACCTGTAATGACACCCTGACCGGTACGCGTAATCAGGGTGAGCATCCCGCTTCGTCGGCACGAGGCGCTTCAGCTTCTCGAACCAGTTCTGAAGGCGGCACTGGACACCTTGGTCGCGCCGACACAAGCATCGCGTTGGAGTGACACTCCCCCACCAGCTAGCCGTAGCTGACGACTGTGGCCATTTTTGTGGCTACCCCTCTACAGTTTTGACGCTTGTTAGGGCCCGGTAAGCCGACCCCATGGATGAGACCAGCATTGCGCGGCGTGACCCTCGCCGATGCGCCGCCACCAACCGCGCTGGAGCACCCTGTGCGGAAAGTTTTCGATGGTAGGTCAGGCCGTCTGTCGAGCGCACGGCGGCGCAAGCCCGCAAGCGCGGGCCAAGGCGGAACGAATGGTCGAGCTCGCTGAACTAAAACTGCGCGGGACTTGGTGGACAGGAGTGTCGGGAAAGCCACCGAACGCATTCACGTCGCGGCGGCCATCACGGTGAAGCGTCCGTGGTGAGTTACCTCTGAGCCTCATAAGTATGACACGGGTGCGCTAACATGTTTCGGCATGTCGTCCCGTGAGAACCGCTGCGTCGTGTTGAACGCACGACCGATCGGCGTACCCGGCCCAGAATTTTTTGACATCGTGAACCGGCCCGTCGCCGATCTGCAGGACGGCGAGTTCCTGGTGCATAACGCCTATCTGTCCGTCGATCCTGCGCAGCGGGGCTGGGTCAACGATGCGCCGAATTACTTGCCACCGGTACCGGTCGGCGATGTTATGCGCGCGATCGCGGTCGGTCGAGTCGTCGAATCGCGTCATGCGGATTATGCCGTTGGCGACGCCGTGAGCGGTACGTTCGGCTGGCAGCGCTTTGCTGTCAGCGACGGCAGCAATGTTTTGCGGAAGCTGGCTCCTGGCGAGGACAGCTTGTCCCGCGCGCTCGGCGTGTTGGGCATGAACGGGCTCACGGCCTATTTCGGCCTGCTCGATCTATGTGCGCCGCAGCCTGGGGAAACCGTGGTGGTGTCGACAGCGGCCGGCGCTGTGGGCTCCTGCGTCGGGCAGATCGCCAAGCTCAAGAACTGTCGGACGGTCGGCATTACCGGTGGCCCCGACAAAGTGCGCCAGTGCCTGGAACAATTCGGCTACGAACACGCGATTGACTACAAGAACTCCGCGGACATCGGCGCCGAGATTGCAGCAGCTTGTCCGAGTGGAGTCGATGTCTATTTCGACAATACGTGTGGGCCGATCAGTGACGCCGTGTTTCGGCATCTGGCGCGCGGCGCGCGGATCACGGTCTGCGGTACGGCAAGCATTCAAGAATGGGACCCGCTGCCGATCGGCCCGCGCATCCACCGCCAGCTCCTCGTCGCCCGCGCGCGGATAACCGGATTCGTCGTGCTCGACTTCAAAGACAGGTTTCCCGAGGCCGTTTCCCAGCTTGCCGACTGGATCAGGAAAGGAAAGATCGTGAGTCGTAAACACGTCTTGGACGGCATCGAGCAGGCGCCGAGCGCACTGCAGCTGCTGTACCGCGGCGAGAACCAGGGCAAGCTATTGATCAAGCTCGAGTAAAACCGCTGAGTCTGCAGCCCGGCCGGCCGTGAAGGTGACCTCGCGCCGAATCTGCCGCTGTTTGTCCCACCGTGGTCAAAGGGCCGTGGTGACGGGCGCTACTCAGGCGGGTGTGCTTCGAACCACTCAGCGTTCCTGCCGCTGGCGCATCCGCTCGGTCATCGTCTCGAGTTCGGTGGCGTCGATCGCGTCATCACCGTTTGTGTCGAAACGGTCGATCAGGCGCGCCATTTGAGGCGGGAGCTCTTCGCGTGTCAGCCGCCCGTCCCCATCGCTGTCGAAGCGTTTGATACGCTCCACCGGCGCGAACCGTTGGCGACCGCGTCCACCCGGACGCATGTTCTTGAGCTCGTCTGTGTCGAGCATGCCGTCCGCATTTGTGTCAATCTGATCGAAGCGGTCCGTCATCCCGTTGGGCGCCTCGTCACGCGTGATGACACCGTCGTTGTTTGCATCCCAGATCATCATCCGCTCGGCCATAGCGCCTAGGACACGGCCGCCACGCCTCGCACCGAACACGCGCCCGGCGTCGGCGTCAACCTCAAGATGCACCGCGTAGCGCTGCGTCACCGGGACACAAAAGGTGTTCGCGTCATCGCACGCGTAGTAGGTGACCCGCAGGTCGAGTGGTTCGGCGCGATCATCCGCACTGATGTCGACGAGAAACTCGCGTGGGTCGGCGTCGGCCGGCTCCTCCACGACAGTGAACGCGGCTGACGCGGGTGTGACTCGCACGCCATCCGGTATCGTTATTTCGTATTCGAGCGGCGGCGCCTCGTTGTTCCAGTGCATGTGGTAGACCGGATCAATGTGAAAACCGAGATAGAGCGTGCCGTGGCCGATGCGTAGGAACTCCTGGTCGACGTCGGCGCGCAGCTTCGTATAGAACGGATAGCCGGTATCCTTGAGCCTCGGCTCGATCCTGAGCGTGGACATCCGACCGGGAAGCTCGACTCGCGGCACGATTCCCTTGGCGACAGTCGGCACGGCCGGTGCGGTCACGAGGTCTAGATCGGCGACCCGGGTGGGGTTTTCCACGGGACCGATCAGCCGTTCGAGGTCCTGTCGCAGTGCCGTGGGGTTACTCCATGCGCGGCGCTCTACAACGCGTCCGTCCGGGTCGATGATGAACTCGGGGTTCGGCATGTCGCCCAGGGCGTGTTTCAGCTCGTTCGTCATCGCGTCGGCGAGCCACGGGATGCGTGACCCCAGCTGCACCTCAGCCTGGGCCACGTGCATCAACCGCTCTTCGAGCGTGAAGGGGTCGATGTAGTGGTTCAACTCCGGGTGCGCGAGTTGTTTGTAGAGGTAGTAGAACTGGACACCATTCGGCGTGTAATCGCGCTCGATCGTCTCCACTCGGGAGACGTTGTTTATGAAGGGCGGTCACGTGAGACAGCCGAGGATGAGCACCGTGTAGTGCCCACTCAGCAGGTCCCGCAAGCGGAGATCGGCGCCATCTCGGTCACGCACGGAGACGTCCGGCATGGCGTCGCCGATGGCTGGCGCGTTGCACTCGAATTTACGGCTGACGGGCTGAGCCTGCGCGGTGCCCAGGTTACCGATCAAGACCGCGGCGACGGCCACAACCGTGGCGCGCTGCCGTTTCCAGGAATGGTTCGTCTTGTGTGCCATAAACGCTCCACGGCAGACTCCGCTGCCCCATCTGACCCTATAGACCACCGTGCGGCCGGCGGCGTTTCACTATCGGTTGCCCGCAGAGCATCCCGCTAGACTCATTTGGGAGGCTTGCCGGCTGACCGGAGGTAGTCGTCTGCTTCTTTTAGTTTTTCCACCACCGTCCGCTCAGGCACTCTTACGCCGAGGTCGGTGGTTTCCGACTCAATTCTCGAAGAGGCAGCATCCGAGCTAGGGTGCGACAATTTGACTTTGGCAAGCTGCGCCAGCCCGATGATCACTTTCAGCAGCGTGTTCCGTTCTCTCGACCCAAGGGGTTTGTCGAGAGCATCAGCGGACTTGGGTGGCGTCTGGCCCTGCTTCTTGGCGAAGTCGTTCAGAGCCTTGGTTCGCACACCCAAGGCGCACCCCTCAGGGAACGCCGAGGGCAACTCTCCTGGACCCCTTCCCTCTGGTTGTAGTTGGCGCACGACTCTTTTCCCTGCACTCTTTCGCGCCACCCAGGCCCCATCGATGCCCCCTACGCGGACAGTTCGGTCGACCTCATGTTTGACCTGCCGTCGCCCAGGCTTGCCCCGCTCCCCCTTCATCAGCAAGTCCCAGTACCCATCCTCAAGTTCCACGCCCCGTTTATCCTTCACGCCAGGTGGAATATTCAGCGTCAACGGGAAGCGTCCCGCGAGGGCGAACTCTAAGACGTCAGGCTCGCTTATGCCGTTTTCGCTACCGTACGGACCGCAGTTTAGCTTCGACGTCAGATAGTGCGAGGCTTCGTGCAGTCTCAGCCACTGTCGTAACGACAACTTGGCGATGTTCATAGGGGTCCACCGGGAGCCGTGAAAGTCTGCACTCTGGCAGTGTAGCGCGGAAAACAGTAGGGGTGCTTAGGCCGTCTTTTCGGTGCGTAAGCGGCCCAGGTAGTCCGTCCACTTCTGCATCATGGCTCGACGCGCCGGGAGGTTCGTCGTGCGGTTGTAGGCGCGCCCTAAGGGGTTCATTGGGGGGTGTGCGAGTTGGTGTTCGATCAGGCGCGGCGGGGTTGCGTGTGATGCGCTCGGAAAACAGGGCGTAGTCACAGACCTGGTGGCACACCGTCAGGACACGACTCGCGGTCTCATACTTCTCTGCTTTCTCATGGAAAACCATGGAGACACAGAGACTGACTGTAGCTAAAACCTCCCGTGTTTTAGGCAGTTATTGTGCTGCGTTGGCTGGATATAGCCGTAGGTGGAAAATGAAATGGCGGAGGGACTGGGATTCGAACCCAGGGAACGCTTTCACGTTCAACGGTTTTCAAGACCGCCGCCTTCAACCGCTCGGCCATCCCTCCTGGATGTAAACCATGTTCGCAGGGCTCCTGCCCCGGGCCACCCGCCGTATTGAACCCAAGCGCTAAACCGGAGGCTCGATGATCTCCTGGCCTCGCATGTAAGGACGCAAAATCTCTGGAATCACTACCGACCCATCAGGCTGCTGGTAGTTCTCCAGGATCGCGATCAATGCACGCCCTACGGCCACGCCCGAGCCATTGAGGGTGTGCACAAGCACCGGCTTTCCTTTTTGTCCTTCGCGTCGGAACCTGATATTGGCGCGGCGTGCCTGAAACGCCTCGGTATTGCTGCATGAAGAAATCTCACGATACGTCTGTTGACTCGGCAGCCAGACCTCGATGTCGTAGGTCTTGGCGGATGCAAACCCTATGTCGCCGGTGCACAGCGCCACTGTTCGGAATGGTAGTTTCAGACGCTTGAGTACCTCCTCGGCGTGACCGGTCAGCTCTTCATGGATGTCGTACGACTGCTCGGGAGTCGCATACGCCACCAGTTCGACCTTGTCGAATTGATGCTGCCTTATAAGTCCTCGGACATCCTTTCCGTACGAACCGGCCTCACTGCGAAAACATGGTGTATACGCCGCATAGCGTATCGGGAGTGTTGCACCGTCCAAGATTTCGTCTCGGTGCAGGTTGCACAGTGGCACCTCAGCTGTCGGAATCAAGTAGAGGTCCCAGTCGCCACTGACTTTGAACAGGTCCTCCTCGAACTTCGGCAAATTGCCGGACCCCGTCAGTGCATCCGTGTTGGCAAGAAACGGTGGTTCGACCTCGGTATATCCATGTTCCGATGTATGTAGGTCGAGCATGAAGTTGATCAACGCCCGTTCGAGTCTCGCGCCGGCGCCGACAAGGACCGTGAACCGCGACTGCGCGATCTTCGCGCCACGCTCGAAATCAAGAATGCCGAGCGCGGGGCCCAGATCCCAGTGGGCCTGTGGGGTGAAATCAAACGTCGGCAATTCACCGTGACGGCGTAACTCGATGTTCTCAGCCTCCGTTCTGCCGACCGGGACACTATCGTGTGGCAGATTGGGTAGCGCGAGCAACAGCTTGCGCCACTCACGCTCAATCCGCTCGAGCTTCTCTTTCTGGGTCTTGATCTGCTCACCATGAACCTGGCCAGCCTTGAGCAGCTCGCCAACCGACAGTCCTTCCTTCTTCGCGCGCGCGATCTGGCCCCCGACCTCCTTGCGTGAGCGTCGGGCGTTTTCAAGAATCGGCAGAATCTCCCGCCGCTCCGCATCGAGCCGCATTAGGAAATCAAGGTGCTCGTGGAGATTGACACCGCGCTGGTCAAGACGCGCACGGACGTCGTCAGCATGTTCTCGGAGCAAGACGGGGTCGAGCATAGGCCAGCGATTCCTTCCGTGTCGTCCGCACTATTCTAGACCGGTGCCGGACTAGTCTGCGTCCAGTCGATCGATCGTGCATGTGTGGCCACTGACGTTACGAATCACGAGAACGCTCCACTAAGATACGATCACACACTGTGCAGACCTCGGTTCCAACTGTCGTCTTTCCGGTCGCTGGCCTCGGTACGCGCATCCTCCCCGCCACGAAAATGCTGCCCAAGGAGCTGCTTCCTCTCGTCGATCGTCCGGTGATTCAGTGCGGCGTTGAGGAGGCTGTCGCATCCGGTATTAACCGGGTCGTCCTCGTCACGAGCCCGAACAATACGATGACGGCGGCGCATTTCGAGGCCAACCCTCGGCTCGAAAGCCTTCTCGAGGCGCGTGGGAAGACCGATGCACTTAAGGCGGTGCGCGCGGTGACCACGATGGCGGAGGTGACGACCGTCCACCAGGTTGATCCTCTCGGTCTCGGCCATGCAGTGCTGATGGCCAAGCATGCCGTCGACGACACCCCATTCGCCGTGGCGCTCCCAGACGACGTGATCGACGCGGATCCACCGGCGCTTCGTCAGATGCGCGACCTGTTCGACGAGTTCGCTGGTCCGGTAGTGCTTGTCGAACGCGTCCCTCGCGAGGCGGTTGGCCGCTACGGCGTGATCGACCCGATACCTATCCGCGACGGCGTCTTTCGCGTCCGCGACCTTGTCGAAAAGCCAGACCCGGAGACCGCACCGTCTGGCCTGGCTGTTGTCGGTCGCTACATTTTGACCCCGGACGTTTTCGAAATCCTCGAACAGACCGGCGCGGATGCGAACGGTGAGATTCAACTCACGGACGCTCTGCGGCAACTTCTTGCAAAGCGACCGCTGTATGCTTGCGAGCTTTCGGGTGTGCGGCACGACGTCGGCACCAAACTCGGATACCTCAAAGCCTCGCTTTACTTTGCGTTGACTCAACCCGACCTCGCGTCGCCGTTGCGTGAGTATCTCAGATCGCTCGAGTAGCGCCACGACCCTCCCACCACGGACTGAACCAGGATCGGAGAGAGACGGATCGGTTCACTTGTCGGAGGAGGACGACGTGGACGACGTGGACGACGTGGAATCCGTGGACGACGTGGAATCCGTGGACGACGTGGAATCCGACTTCTTCTTCTGGTCCGAGGCGTCCTTTTCTTGGGCAATCTCGGACCGGGAGGATTCGCCGCCACTCGGTTTTCGTGCGTAATCAGTGATATACCAGCCGGTCCCCTTGAACTGGATAGCCGGTGACGACATCAGCTTGGTCACCGCACCGTCACACTTGGGGCAGCTTGACGCAAGCGCTTCCGAGAACTTCTGGATCACCTCGAAGCGGTGCTCGCACTCATTGCACTGGTACTCGTAGAGGGGCATGATCTCTTAAGAGCCCTAATTCTAATGCACATAGAGAAAACGGGCCGGAACCAAGTCGGTCGTCCCTGCGTGTCCTAATCGAACAGCGCCCCCGGCTCGCCCAACATCAGCTCACGATGGGCCCAGAACGGTAGCCCGCCCTGCCCAAGCAGCTGGTCATGAAACCCACTTAGCGAAAACAGGTTCCCGTCCTTGGCCTCGCAATCCTCGCGGAGCTTCAACAGTATCCGTTTGCCAAGAGCGTAGAGGACATACTGTGGGTCGAACGTCCCCCGTTCGGCCTCACGGCGGGCGGTGCTTTCTTCGAGCAGCGCTTCGTCTCTGAAGAATCGAACTCCCTGCTCCACTGACAGGTCCTCAGTGTGCAGCCGAATACCGACGACCGTGCGTGCCAATCGAAGGAGTGCCTCGGCCAGTTGCCCAAGCTTCGCCTCTGCATTGCCCTTTTCAAAACCTTCATCGAACATCAGCTGTTCCGCGTAGTGGGCCCATCCTTCTACGAACGAGACCGGCATTAAAAAAGCTGATTTACGTAGTGGGGCCTCCAACTGACGCAGGTGCTCAAAGTGAAGAAAGTGTCCAGGAAACGCTTCGTGAATCGAGATCGACGGGAGCGTCGCATAGTTGAAGTCGCGAAGATGCTCTTCTTGACGCTCGACCGACCAGGAGGCATCGACGTTCGTGACGTAGTAGTAGGCGGGCAATGGCTTCGATTCGAACGCGCCCGGCGACCACATACTAGCCGTGGTCCACCGGTAAAAGTCTGGGGTCTGTGCCACTCTCACCGGGTCATGATCGGGAATCGTCATGAGCCGCTTGCGGCGGATGAATGCCACCAATTCCTGAAGCTGTCCGTCGACCACACTCAAGAGCTCATCGGCGCCGGGATGACGCATCTTGACGTCGTTCCACACTTTCAGCGGATCGTCCCCCAGCTGACCCGCTATCTTGTCGAACTCCTCGCGCGTCGCCTTCAGATCCCGAACCGCGATCTCCAGTAGCCGTTCAGCCGGCACGTCGATTCCCTCGGTCAGGCGAAGCAGCTGACCGAAACGTTCGGCGCCGAGACGAAATGACGCGCGACTCCGAGGCGCAACGGTCTCCCGAAGGTGTCTTGTGTAGTCGCGCAGCGCACCAACGGCGATCGTGGACGCGTCGGCGAGGTCGCCAAGAAGATGCATGTCGTCGAGATTGTGGAACGCTCGCGGAAGGTCTCGCTCGAAGAAATTGATTACCCCCTCTAACGTCTCGATACCGACCTTCGCAAATAGCCCAGGCGGGTCTGTCACGTTCTTGCGAGCCGCCTCCAAGAGTCGCGGGGTCTGTCGCAGCTTCGAGACGATGCGACGCGCACGCTCAGTCAACGGGGCATGCGCAAACAGCACATGCACGGCGACGCTGCTGGCGAGCGTCTCAGCGTAATGCAGCGGATTCCGCTGCCAGGGACGGAGTTCTTCTAACGCGAACAGGCGGCCACGGATGCTGTCAGCCAGCATCCGATGCTCGACTCGCTCTTCCCGCGTAAGCGTCGAGGCATCGATGCTCTCCAGTCGCCGCGCCCAACCACCGAGCTCCCGACCCTGGGTTTCGATCGACTCGCGCGAGTAGTCTTCAAGCACGTCATCGTGGAGATGCACTCCATCGAAGGCGGCCTCGGTTGGATGGCTCTCGTGGAGATAGCCAAGATAGTCGTCCACGAAGTCCGAGAGGGGTTCGATAGAGTGCCCAGATCGAGATCGTCTCATTATCGCGTTAAGGGTGTCAGTCCTCGAACACCACCAGTCCTGACTGCTGGCGTCTGCGATACCGGAAACTTCTGGTGATACCGGAGACTCCTGAATGGTACAATACCGCGGCTCCATTCCTTATACACCTTCACGGTGACTCCGTGCCACCCGAGTCTCCGGATTTCCCTCGGGACCGACGATCATGTCAAAAGGAGTCCTATATCTGGTTTCCACACCGATCGGAAACCTTGAAGATGTGACGTTTCGGGCTATTCGAATCCTCGGTGAGGTGGCCTTGATCGCAGCGGAGGACACACGGCGCACGGCAACGCTACTCCATCGTTACAAGATCGACACACCCACTCTGAGTCTGCACCAGCACAATGAGCGTCAGAGAACGCCTGCCATCCTCTCACGCCTTAATGCTGGTCAATGTGTAGCTCTCGTTACCGACGCCGGAACGCCGCTTCTGTCAGATCCAGGGGCGTATCTGGTTAAATCAGCCCTCGCCGGTGGTCTCCGGGTTGAGTCGATACCAGGAGCGAGCGCTATTCTCTCGGCCCTTGTTACTTCCGGCCTCGCTCAAGATCAGTTTACATTTGCAGGATTTCCACCAAATAGGTCTAATGATAGAAAAAAGTGGTTCTTGTCTCTTAGTAAAGAGCACAGACCGCTAGTTATTTTCGAGGCACCTCACCGAATTATGAAATGCCTGGCTGATATGGCTGATACACTCGGAAACCGCCAGATAGCTGTGTGTCGAGAAATGACAAAGGTTCACGAAGAATTGGTCATAGGACCTATTTTAGAAGCTATGTCTTCTCTATCGAGTAAAAAAGGGGAGTTTACTATCGTTGTCTCCCCGCAAAGTGACGACAGGATCAAGCCCACAAACGAACAGATCCTCTCTGAATTTAATCAGATAGCCAATAAGAAGATGACCAGGCGTGACATAATAAGGCAAATAGCCAAAAAATATGAGCTTAGTACACGCTCTATATACAGGGCGTTGGAGGACAAGAAGATTTAAATTTGTTATATAACCTAAAATATTTAACCTGGCATCGGCTTGATTAACCTCACTCGTTCTGCTAAGGTGCGGGCCTTTCATCTATGGCCAAGAAAGCTCGAGCCAATAAACGACCGACCGCGTCCAAGACTCCCGTCACCACAAAGAGAACGAGCGTAGCCAAGAAGAAGAAAAGGACTCCAGCAAAGAAGAAGGCGCCTCGAAAAATAGCTAACAGCGCCGCAAAGGCAGCACGGGCGGCGGAAACCCGCAGAAAGAAGCAACTAAAGGCTGTCGAACTCTATGAGCGAGCGATGGTGGCACTCCAACGTCGAGAACTCAGGGTGGCAGCGGCCCGATTCCGGAAGCTAATTCAGGAATTTCCAGAGGAGCGCGAGTTACACGAACGCAGTCGACGCTATCTGGAGGTCTGTGAGCGTCGTAGAGGTCCAGCGCCCATACCTGAGACCCTAGAGGAGCGGGTATACGCGGCGACGCTGGCCCTTAATGCCGGGTCCGAGCAGGAAGCACTACAGCATCTTGAAGCCGCGCTCGTTGAAGCGCCAGACAGCGAGCAGGTCCAATACATGCTCGCCGTCGCACGGGCGGCAGCCGGAGACGGGTCGGCAGCGATCAAACATCTTTATCGCGCGATCGAACTGAACCCTGACAACAGGTTTCTCGCGCGGCACGAAGCAAGCTTCGAGGCTCTGCATGACCAAGAAGCGGTCCGGCAAATGCTCGCTGGCCCACCCGAGTGCTCGACTTCCTAGCGTAAGGTTCCGATCCGGGCACCCGGCCGATCTACACTTGCGTCGATGACCAGACGAGACCGCCATGTGATCGTTCTTGCCGCGGGTAAGGGCACACGGATGCGGTCACGACGGCCCAAGGTACTCCACCCTCTCGCAGGTCAGTCGCTCATCCAGCGTGTTTTGCGGACCTCGCGAACTTTGGTCCCGAAGACTATCACGGTCGTGGTCGGCCACCAGTCAGAGCTGGTGCAGGCGGCGCTGGCCCACCACGGCGATCTGAAATTCGCGCGGCAGGAACTGCAACTTGGTACCGCTCACGCGCTTCAGCAGACCCGTTCGGCCCTCGAGACTACCCAGGGGAGCCTCGTCGTAATGTCGGGTGACGTTCCCCGCCTCAGCTCGGCAACGCTGACCAAACTTATCGACGCACACGAAGCAACGGGCGCTGCAGGAACCGTGCTGACCGCTACGCTCAAGCGACCCTACGGATACGGCCGAATCGTCCGGTCGCAGGGTGAAATGGTTGGCATCGTGGAGGAGACGGACGCCACCCGTGAACAGCGTAATATTCGCGAGGTTAACGGTGGAGTGTATGCCTTTGATATCGAGCCGCTGTTCGACGCGCTCGACCAAATTTCAGAAACGGGACCGAAACACGAGCGTTACCTGCCGGCGATTATTTCATCGTATCGGCGACGAGGTTTGAGGGTAGGCACTGTGACCGCCGACGATCCAAACGAAATCCGCGGTATTAACAGCCAGACCGAACTGGCGGAGGTGAGCAGTATCGTGAGACAAAGCAAGAACGAGGAGCTGATGGGTGCCGGTGTAACTATCGAGGATCCGTCAACCACCTACATCGATGACGACGTGACCGTGGGCCCAGACACAGTCATCCATCCGGGCGTTCGGCTTGAGGGACGGACCCACGTGGGAGAACGATGCGAGCTCCAGTCGTGGGTGCGCGTCGTCGACTCGACGATCGAGGACGATTGTATCGTCAGAAATTGTTGCGTCGTCACCGAGGCTCGCCTAGCTTCGGGAACTGTGGTCGGGCCCTTCGCACATCTGCGTCCCGGTTCAATTCTGGAGCTTGGTGCCCGCGTGGGGAACTTCGTAGAAATGAAGCAGGCGACTCTCGGCCGCGGATCCAAAGCCAACCACTTGAGCTACTTGGGTGACGCTACTGTCGGCGACCGGGTCAACGTGGGGGCGGGAACCATCACGTGCAATTACGATGGTGGGACAAAGAACAGGACGACGATTGCTGACGGCGCGTTCGTTGGGAGTGGCACGCAACTCGTGGCACCGGTCACGGTGGGACAGGATGGCTACGTCGCCGCCGGGTCGTGTATCACCGAGGACGTGCCCCCAGGTTCACTGGGCGTCGCCCGAGCGCGACAGGAAAATAAACCCGGGTGGGTGGAAAAAAAGCGCAGGTCTGAGTAGATGAGGGGCGACGCCCAGTTCCTGATTGCGCGCAACCGTCTAGATCCGCGATCCTGTAAGGGCAAGCAGCATCTAATCCCTTAACTCTTCATGTGCGGCATCATCGGCTACATCGGATCGAAAGACGTCGTCTCAGTTTTGGTCGACGGCCTACGCCGACTCGAGTATCGCGGCTACGATTCCGCAGGCGTCGCCCTCGTTGAGGGGGCTCACGTCGAGGTGCGCCGCAGCGCGGGCAAGCTGTCCCGGCTCGAAGAAGTCATCCGTTCGCACCCGGTCAAAGGTGACTACGGGTTAGGACACACGCGATGGGCTACACACGGACGACCGACCGAAGAAAACGCTCACCCCCTTCGCGATTGCACCGGCAAGATCGTTGTCGTCCACAACGGGATCATCGAAAACTACCTCGACCTGAAGTGCCAGCTTGAGGTTGAAGGACACCGCTTCGAGACTGAGACCGATACGGAGGTCGTGGCCCATCTCGTCGAACGCGAAACGCGCGACGACGGTCTGGAGAATGCTGTCCGCCGGGCGGTCACTCAGCTGCGTGGGCTCTTCGGCTTAGTCCTCTTGGCAGCTGACGATCCTGGAAAAATCGTCGCGGTTCGTAATGGTCCGCCAATTGTTCTTGGGATGGGTGACGGGGAGTTTCTGGTGGCGTCAGATATCCCGGCGGTACTGGGTCATACCCGCAACGTCGTGTTCCTTGGTGACGAAGAGATGGCGATCATCACCCGGTCACAGGTGGAGTTCACAGATTTCTCAGGTCGGGCCGTCTCGAAGTTGACTGAACGGATTCACTGGGACCCAGTGATGGCCGAAAAGGCCGGATACAAGCATTTCATGCTGAAAGAGATCTTCGAGCAACCTTGGGCCATCCAGGAAACGGTGCTCGGACGATTCTCCGAGGAACAGGGCACTGTGATCCTTGGCGAACTCAATCTTTCAGACACCGAGCTGCGCAAGATCGAACAGGTCGCGATTCTTGCATGTGGGACGTCCTGGCACGCCGGTCTGGTCGGAAAGTTCTTGATCGAACAGCTCGCACGGGTTCGGGTCGACGTCGACTATGGCTCCGAGTACCGATACCGCAATCCGATCGCGGGAGGGCGTTCGCTCGCCGTCGTCATCACTCAGTCAGGTGAGACCGCGGACACCCTGGCTGCGCTACGAGAGGCGCAAAGCAAGGATGCCCAAAGTATCGCGATCTGTAACGTCGTAGGCAGCATGGCAACCCGTGACGCTGACGGAACCATCTACACCCACGCCGGTCCAGAAATCGGCGTCGCCTCGACAAAAGCCTTTACCTCGCAACTCGTGGCCCTGAATCTGCTTGCGCTGCACCTTGCTGAGGTGCGGGAAACCATTTCTGCGGATGAGGTCCAGCGGCAGATCGAGGGTCTGACCCAGCTAACTGGACTTGTCCAGCGCACCTTGGCTTGTGATGCCACGGTCGCCATCATCGCCAAGCAGTTCTACCGATGCGCGAACTTCCTGTATCTCGGCCGCGGGATCAACTACCCGATCGCGCTCGAAGGCGCCCTCAAACTTAAAGAGATCTCATACATCCACGCCGAAGGATATCCGGCCGGTGAGATGAAACATGGGCCGATCGCGCTGATCGATGAGAACATGCCGGTGGTGGCGTTGGTTCCCACAGGCCCCCTGTTTAACAAGATGATCGGGAACCTCCAGGAGGCCAAGACACGCGGTGCCTCGATCATCGCGATCACTGATGCCGACCCAGAGGCGTTCAGCAGCATTCTCGACCCCGCCCAGGACTTCGTTGTCTCTATCCCGCCGGCCCACCCAATGCTGAGTCCAATTTTGATGGTGGTCCCACTTCAGCTCCTCGCGTATCACATCGCCGTGCTCCGCGGGTGCGACGTTGACCAGCCGCGCAACCTCGCCAAGAGCGTTACCGTGGAATAGCTTTTAACGGGCGTGATGGAACGCCATTAAATGATGTTGATGTGTTCTTCTGTTTTGAGAAAGTCATCAAAGCTCGAAACCTTCATGGCTCTCCTATCCAACTTATCAATCTGAACTTCACGATCAGATCAAGCAACTCCATGACGACGGCATGGGGTATCGAAGATTGCTGCTGGTTAAGGAAGAAGGGGTATAAAACACCTAGTAAAGGCACCGCCACTTTCCTAATCCCCAATTTCTTGCCAAACTCTCTTTGATAAGAAACCTCCTCACCGCCATCTGCCCGGCCGTTGCTATGCTTCTTGGACGTGCGGGATGAGTTGGGGTGCTGATTTTGAGAAGGATTTGACCGCAAAAGTTATTGGGGTTTGCTGAAGGAAATACAAACGTGCCTAGATACATAATCGAACGAGATATCCCAGGAATTGGAAGTGCAGAACGAGAACAGTTACGGGACGCAGCAAAGAAGTCGAATGAAGTCCTGCGCCAGTTGGGTCCTAGCATTCAATGGGTGGAGACATATGTTGCGGGTGAAAAGACCTTTTGTGTCTACCTTGCTGACAACGAGGAACTGATTCACAAGCACGCAGAGATTAGCGGTTTTCCCGCCACCAAGGTGACTGAGATTCGGAAAGTGATCGATCCGACAACGGAGCAGGCAGGCTGAATGTGTCCTTCAGAAATACAAAATCCGTTAAGTAGAGTCGTTACAAGAAATCAACTCCGCAAATTTGGAATCGCTGTGATGGTCGAGTAGGCTCGACCGTGCAGTTCCTCGAACACCTCAACCCTGAACAACGCCGGGCCGTCCTTCACCGCGACGGTCCGTTGCTTATTCTGGCAGGCGCTGGGTCGGGCAAGACAAGAGTCATTTCCTACCGCACGGCGTATCTGATTGGTGATGGTCACGCACGGCCGGACCAAGTCCTGGCCGTGACATTCACAAACAAAGCAGCTGAAGAGATGCGGGAACGAGTGGAACAGCTGCTGGGGACATCCTCGCCTGGACTCTGGCTTTCGACGTTCCACGCGTTCTGTGCCCGTTTGCTCCGACGAGAGGGTCCACTCGTTGGGCTCTCCCGCGACTTTGTCATCTACGATTCGTCGGACCAGTTGACCGTCATTAAACGCGCCATGCGAGTGCTGGATGTCGACGAACGCATCACGTCGCCGCGCGCGCTGTTGAGTCGGATCAGTCACGTCAAAAACCAGATGCAGGCACCCGAGAACCTCCTGGAATCAGGATTCAATTACCGGGACGAGCAGGTCGCCAAGGTCTACAAGGCTTATGCGCGGACGCTCGGAGAATCCAACGCAGTGGACTTCGACGACCTTCTGCTCAAGGCGGTCGAGTTATTCGATACCTCGTCCTCGGCCCGCGCTCGGTATGCAGAGCGTTTTCGCTATGTCATGGTCGATGAATATCAGGATACGAACCGTCCGCAGTATCTATTGATCCGTCATCTCGCCACCCATCGGAATCTGTGTGTGGTCGGAGATCCCGACCAATCCATCTACAAATGGCGCGGCGCCGACGTCGGCAATATCCTTGCGTTTGAGAAAGATTTTCCCGATGCCGTTGTCGTTCGGCTCGAACAAAATTACCGCTCAACCCAGGTGATTCTCGATGCGGCCTCCGGCATCATCAGTCAGAACCGCGATCGACAGGACAAGCGGCTCTGGACCGACCGTCACGGGGGTGACCCTGTCACGTGCCACCGCGCCCACGACGAACTGGAGGAGGCGGACTTCATTGTGTCAACGCTCCGGCACGGCCTTGCGGGCGATTGCGACAGCGTCGCCGTCCTCTACCGCACCAACTCGCAGTCACGAGCCATTGAGGACGCGCTGACGCGGGAGGGGATCCCGTATCGCATTGTCGGCAATGTTCGGTTCTACGAGCGAAAAGAAATCAAAGACGCACTCTCCTATCTTAGGCTTGCGCTCAACCGTGATGACGATGTCAGTCTGCGACGAGTGATCAATGTTCCAGCCCGAGGCATCGGGAAGCGCGTGATGGAAGCGCTCGAGCATATCAACCCTGAACCGCCTCCATCTGACGCACCGCTCTTGGCCGACACAGAGCCCGAGACCCCACCCCTATCGCGGTCGCTATGGTCTCGCCTGGACCGTGCCGTCGGCGAAAAGCTGGTCCCGACGAGAGCCCTGACGGCGTTGGGTCGGTTTCGAACGATTATCGAGAACTTGAATGCCGTAGCCAGGGACGAACCGGCGTCAGTGACACTCGCGAAGGCGCTCGACCAAAGCGGGTACATCCAGGCGCTGCGCGAGGCCGGGACCGAAGAGGCTGAGAATCGGTTGGGCAATCTTCAGGAGCTGGTCTCAGCCGCCCGCGACTACGAAATTCGCGAGACCGACGCCAGCGTGAGCGGGTTTGTCGACCGGTTATCGCTGCTCTCCGAAACCGATAAGACAAAGGGCGATCGAGATGCGCGTGTGTGGCTCATGACGCTCCACGCGGCAAAGGGACTCGAGTTTCCTTTGGTAGTGATCGCTGGCCTGGAAGAAGGGCTCTTTCCGCATGCACGATCGGTTCAAGACGACGCAGAACTCGAAGAGGAACGACGACTCTGCTATGTGGGCATGACCCGCGCCCAATCTCGACTTGTGCTTACGAGCGCGTCGCGCCGCCGGGTCTTCGGCGAGTATCAGGCAACCGAACCGTCGAGATTCCTAGGCGAGCTGCCAACTGACCTGGTCGAGGAAGTCGAACCGGCTGCGGCCCCGGTCCGCGTGGCTCGGACCTGGCAGTCCCGGTCCAATGGGTGGACCGGTCATGGCGCGCGCAACCGGCATTACGGCGATGAGACCAAGCAGCCACCGGCCTTCTACGACGCTGCGGGAGAGGACCAGTCCGCAACCCACGTCCGTCCAGGCATGCGTGTCCGTCACGCGACCTTCGGCCTCGGCACCGTCGAATCAGTCGAGCCGCTACAAGATGACGTCAAGCTCATCGTGCGGTTTGAAGCCGTCGGACCCAAGAAACTTTTAGGCAAGTACGCCAAGTTGGAGCCCGTGTGACGGTGCGGTAGAATCCTCTCGCCATGTCGGATGCAGGTCCGAGATCATTTAAACAATTTGCCGTCTTCGTAATGTTGTTCGCCTTTTGGCTCGTGTTCTCAGGTCACTTCGACGTCTTTCACGTGAGTCTGGGTCTCATTTGCAGTGTCACGGTGGCCACACTGTCATACGACTTGGTGCTCTCCGATACCCTGTCCTCCAGAACGGCGATGATCGCATGGCGGTTTGTGCAGTACACCCCGTGGCTACTCTACGAGGTCGTCGTCGCCAATTTCCATGTACTGGCTCTGGTGCTCCAACCCGGGCGTATCCGACCTCAGGTTGTGCGGTTCAAAACCGCCCTCACGAGTGACTTGGCCAAAGTCACGCTCGCGAACTCGATTACGCTGACGCCGGGAACGATCACGATGGATGTCGACGGCGACGAGTTCTATGTTCACGCGGTGAGCGACGAGGCGGCGCAGTCGGTAAAATTGGACGATATGGAACGACGTGTGGCCTATGTCTTCTTCGAGCCCAGAGACGCCGGCCGACCCGTCGGGAAACCCTAGCGCTAGAACGAACGTAACCCGTGACCGACACCTTCTTTTTGAATGTCTCTATCGCCATTCTGCTCGCAGTATTGGTGGCACTCTATCGGGTCCTCGTGGGCCCAAACATCATCGACCGCATCGTCGGCGTCAACGTGATTGGCACGAAAACCATCACCGTTATCGTATTAACCGGGTATCTGTTCGAACGGGTCGAATTCTTCATCGACATCGCCTTCTTGTACGCCCTGATCAACTTCGTCGGTACGCTGGCCTTGTCGAAGTACTTCGAACAGAAAGGGGTCGAACACCCAGGGTCGACGCCATGAATCTCGTGTCTGGCTTTCTGGTTGTCTCCGGTGTGTTTTTTCTTTTTATGGGCGCGGTCGGTTTGGTCCGGTTTCCGGACTTCTACTCGAGAATGCACGCCGCCGGGAAATGCGACACGCTGGGGAGCCTCCTGGTGCTGACGGGACTCGCCGGCCACGAGGGGCTCGGACTCACGAGTGTGAAGCTCATGACCATTGCCGTGTTCATCTTTTTCACCAGTCCCACCGCGACGCACGCTATCGTCAGAGCCGCCCATAAGAATCGTGTGCCGTTTTGGAACCAGGGAGACCGCACATGATCTGGCAACTCGACATCGCCCTCCTGGCACTGACCGTGATCTGCGCAGTTGCGGCGGTGTCCGTTCGTGATTTACTGGCGTCGGTTGTCCTGCTCGGTGCTTTCAGCCTCTTTATGTGCTTGCTGTGGGTCGAGATGGGCGCCGTGGATGTCGCGTTTACCGAAGCAGCGGTGGGCGCCGGGGTAACAACCGTGTTTTTCGTCGTGACCGTCTTAAAAACGGAGCGGGTGAGCAAGGATTGAAGTATCTGAATCTCGTCGTGACGGGGTTAACCGGGTTGCTCCTCATCTT
This sequence comes from Vicinamibacteria bacterium, assembly GCA_963578805.1. Classification (GTDB taxonomy): domain Bacteria; phylum Acidobacteriota; class Vicinamibacteria; order Vicinamibacterales; family UBA8438; genus CAUZIB01. Next base: position 22,762 of record CAUZDY010000001.1, read on the forward strand.
AGGGTCGCTTGGCATGCCAGAAACCGGTGATCCTCAGTCACCAGCCTCACTACATGTCTCACCGCGCTATATCGAACAAGGCCTCGAAGAAACCATCGTGCCTAACATGGTGACGGCGGTATTGGCTGACTACCGGAGTTTTGACACCTTAGGTGAAGCGACCGTGATCTTCACGGGGGCGCTAACTGTGCTTCTCATCCTGCGAACGGGACGTAAAGATGAAGCGGAGGATTCGTGAGAGGCGGCCAAGAGAGCATCGTCATCAGGACAATCTGTCGGCTCGCAGTTCCGTTTGTCCAGATCTTCGGACTGTACGTGATCATGCACGGTCACAGCAGTCCAGGTGGGGGGTTTCAAGGCGGGGTGATCCTCGCAGCCAGCTTTATGCTGTTGGCCATCGGCGATAGCCTTGAGGAGGCGCGGCGAAGATTCTCCACAAAAGCCGTCACAGTTTTACTCTCCGCCGGCGTTCTCATCTATGCGAGTATCGGCGTCGTGTGCCTCGTCCTCGGCGCAAACTTCCTTGACTACGGCATCCTGCCTGTGCCCGAGCCGAGAAACATCGGCATGCTCGGCATTGAAATCGGCGTCGGGGCGACCGTCATGGCGGCAACGGTCTCAATTTTCAACGACCTCATCACGTTCGAGTAGGCGGAATATGCTCGAATTCGTCATCGGCCACTTTAACAATGTGACGTACATCATCTTGATGATGATCGGTTTCCACGCCATGACCGGTAAGACCAACCTGGTCAAGAAGGTCGTCGGTATGAATATTTTTCAGTGGTCAATCATCCTGTTCATCGTGTCGCTCGCGGCCAAGCGCGGTGGCACGATCCCGATCGTCCTGGGAAGCCACGATCATGGTGGGTCGCCGGTGATCAGGGCTGCGCAGTACGTGAATCCCTTGCCACATGTCCTCATGCTGACAGCCATCGTTGTGGGTCTTGCCACCACCGGCGTGGCACTGTCCCTCCTGCTTCGGATCTACAAGAGGTACGGGACACTCGAAGAAGACGAGCTGTTCGAGAAGATAGAAACGTCGGAATGAACATCCATCAGTCGGCGATGCCGGTCCTCATCGTCGTCATTCCGCTACTCACAGCGTTTGTGCTGCCGCTGGTCGAGTTGTGGAGACGGAGCCTCGTGTTTCCTTTGGCGCTTGCCGCGCTTGTGGCCTCTTTTGGCAGCTCGATTCTGGTGGCGCGCGAAATTCTTACTAACGGTCCCGTCGAGTACTACATGGGCGGATGGGAACCGCCGTGGGGCATCGCGTTTCGTATTGACCACCTCAGCGCGCTGATTTTGTTGCTACTGGGTTCCATCACGCTGCTGGTGGGCATTTACTCGAAGCGGAGCATCCTCAAAGAGCTCCCGGAGAAAGAAGCGCCGTTCTACAGCGTCTATCTGTTACTGGTGGCCGGGCTCACCGGGATGGTTGCGACCGCTGACATGTTCAACTTGTATGTCTTCCTTGAGATCTCGTCTTTGGCCAGTTACGGCCTGGTCTCGCTCGGTCGCGGCCGCGCCATCGTCTCGGCATTCCGCTACGTCATTCTCGGAACCGTTGGCGCAGCGTTCTACCTCCTCGGTGTGGGCTATCTGTATGCGGTCACCGGATCGCTGAATATGGCTGACCTGGCGCTTATTCTCCCACCGTTGTACGACTCGAACGCCGTCCTCGTTGGATTCGCATTTCTCGTTATCGGAATCGCGATCAAGATGGCGCTGTTCCCGATGCACGCCTGGCTGCCGGGGGCGTATTCCAACGCCCCATCTGCCGTCAGCGCCCTGATCGCCGCCACCACGACCAAGGTCGCCGCCTACGTCCTCGTGCGAGTGATCTTCTTCGTCTTCGAGCCACGTTTCTCCATCGATACGATCCCGGTCACGACGCTCCTGAGCTGGATGGGAGCGATCGCCATGCTCTTGGGCTCGGTGATGGCGATTGCACAGTCAGACCTTAAAAGGATGCTGGCGTACTCCTCCGTCGCACAGATCGGCTACATCGTCCTGGGCGTGGGGTTGGCCAACGCAATGGGCTTCACCGGCGGAATTTTACACCTCGTTAACCATGCGTTCATGAAGGGCGGCCTCTTCCTGGTCGCTGGAGCGATCGTCTATCGGACAGGACATCGGGAGATTAAGAATTTTCGGTTTCTCTCCGTCCGGATGCCGTGGACCGCAGCGACATTCACCGTCTGTGCCCTGGCGATGATCGGAATCCCACCGACCGGTGGATTTTTCAGCAAGCTGTATCTGATTCTCGGCGCGATCGCAGCGGGCCAGTGGGTGTTTGTGGCCGTCATCCTATCGAGCAGTGTGCTCGCCCTGACCTACTTGGTCAATGTTATCCGCTATATGTATTTCCCTCCACCGGCGGCCGAGGCTTCACCGGAGGACACGACGGCCGGGACACTCATCCGCGACGAAGCTCCTGTCGCCATGTTAGCGCCGATGCTGATCTTGGCCGTCGGGATCATTCTCCTCGGCCTGTTCAACGGCGAGATCGTGTCACTGTTCATCGATCCGTCCATTCCGGAGCGACTTCTAAGGTAAGACGGTGACGACAACGACAGCCGCGTGGGTGTGCATCTTCTCGCCGATGGTCGGGGTAGCACTGACTCCAGTACTGGCCCGCCTTCATCCCACCGCGAGAGATTTCGGTGCAGTCTTCTTCTCTTTTGTGGCTGCAGTCGCAGCCCTAACCCTGCTCCCGGAACTCTCACACGCTGAGTTGCTCCCGCTCGAGCACCAGATCACGTGGCTTTCGAACCCACTTCAGATCGGCTTCGGCATCCTGGTCGACCCGCTAAGCATCGTCCTGACCAATGTCGTTGCCGTGATCAGTTTCGTCATCATGGTGTATTGCCTCGGATACATGAGAGGCGATCCCGCACAAACGCGTTTCTGGATGTGGATGAACGGGTTCATCGGCAGCATGTTGCTGCTCGTCCTCTCAAACAATCTGCTGTTTCTCTTCATCGGATGGAAGCTCGTTGGTGTCTGCAGCTACGGGCTCATCGGCTTCTACTACCAGGATCAGCGCCAGTACTGGATCGGCGGGCCGGCCCCCACGGCTTTCGTCACGCCGTCGCAGGCCTGCATCAAGGCACTGGTTGTAACGGGCGTGGGCGACATGCTGATGCTGGGCGGTATCCTTCTCGTCTATTTCTACGCAGGAACTCTGAACTTCCTCGATCTCTACGAGACGGCTCCCGCCTGGCTAGCAGCGATGGGCGACACCCCGGGAATGGTGATTCTCGTAAGCCTGCTTCTTCTGGCAGGTCCTATCGGCAAGTCGGCCCAGTTTCCGTTTCACGAGTGGCTTCCCGAGGCGATGGCTGGGCCGGGACCAGTATCAGCCCTCATACACGCGGCAACCATGGTCAAGAGCGGTGTATACCTCGTGGCGCGGCTCGTGCCGATCTTCTACTACGGGCGCTGGGTGGCCGGTATCGACGAGGCAGCGTGGTTCTTCTACGTTACCGCTTGGATTGGGGCGTTCACAGCTTTCCTGGCGGCGACCCAGGGATTGGTCGCGCTTGAACTCAAAAAGGTGCTCGCCTACTCGACGGTCAGCCAGATCGGCTACATGCTGCTGGGGCTTGGCACCGCCGGTTTCGCACCGTCGCTCCTGCTCGGGGGATACACGGCTGGGGTCTTTCACCTTGTAAGCCACGCCCTCTTCAAGGCGTGTCTGTTCCTATGCGCAGGCACCGTGATTCATGCTGTGCGCTCCATCTACATCCAGGACATGGGCGGCCTCCGAAGACATCTGCCGCTGACCTGGGGCTTTACCCTCGTGGCGGCATTGTCGCTCATCGGGATGCCTCCCTTCCCAGGGTTCTGGAGTAAGGATGCCGTACTGCTCGTGACACTTGAGGCCAGCACGCCGCTGTTTGTGCTAGCCCTTCTCACCGTGGCGGTCACCGCCTTTTACACCATCCGGTTTGTGGGAATTGTGTTTTATGGACCAGAGGGCGCCCATCTTCAGCAGGCGGCACACTCCGATGGCCACAGTCGTACGCACGACGGTGACGTGTCGATGCGCGTCGCATCCGGCATCCTGACGATCGCCATCGTCATCGCTGGTCTGGGCGGGCCGTTCCTCGAGACAGCACTCCATAACGGCTTCGATACCAGCTTTCCCCAAGAGATCGTAGGAGTCATAGCCTCGGCCTCCGGACCCGACCACGACTCAGTCTCGCACGGACTTGTTTCTCTTCTCTCGGTGCTGTTCCTTCTCGCCGGTGCGGTACCGGCCTTTTACCTCTACATCGCCCGCAAGGGCTCCCCTGCGGTGCTGCTCGACACCTATCCGTGTCTGCAATCGCTGCATACGTTTCTCTGGAACCGGTGGTTCATCGATGGGTTCTACAACCGGGTGTTCATCACCGGCACGTCGCGCGCAGCAAGGTTCGTCGCCGAGGATCTCGAGGCGCCGCTGAACAATTTTGTGCATCGCCGCCTGCCATGGCTTTTTACGCGAAAGGCTGAGCGGATAGTGCATCACCTGCGCGCAGATACCGAGGAGCTGTTGTACAACGTCTCGTATGTGCTCATCTTGTTCATCATGCTCTTGACCTATCTGTTCCTCGGGACTGGCGGAGACTAATGGACATGCCGGGTCTGCTCCTCCAAATTCTCCTGGCACCTTTCCTCTCCTCGGCCGTGGTGTTTCTGACCCGCAGGCGCATTGGGCGCCTCGCCGGATGGCTGACGGCCGGAACGCTCCTCTACACGACAGCACTCGTGCTGCGTGCCGCTGTTGTGGTTGCCGGTGGCGAGGTGCTGTTCGAGGAGTACCTGCTGATCGCCCCGGGTGTCCATCTCGGTCTGCTCGCCGATGGTCTCAGTATCCCGACACTCGCCGTGGTTTTACTTCTGTGTACCGCCCTGGCTCTTTTCTCGATCCGGTATGTCGAGCATCGGGTGGAGATCTTGTATAGCAAGGAAAGCGAGGCGACTCAAGAGCGGTACTACGTCCGTTTCTTTTACTTGCTTCCGTTTTTCCCCGCAGGGTTCATTGGGACGATCCTGAGCACCAACCTGGTAACGCTGTACTTCTTCATGGAGCTGCTGACGATCACACTGTTTTTCCTGATGGCGTATTTCGGCTACTTGGATCGGGTGCGGGTGGCGTTCATCAGCTTGTCGTGGGGCATCATCGGGGCTCTGCTGTTCCTGGTTGCGTCCCTTGCGACGTACGACCAGATCGGGAGTCTCGAAATCTCTGAGCTCGGACGAATGGCCGGTGGGCCGCTGGTCACCGGCACCTTGGTGTTGTTCCTTCTCGGCCTGATGATGAAGCTGGCCGTGATACCGTTTCACGTCTGGATGCCCTCGGTCCACGCCGAGCATCCGACGTGTATCGCGGGCCTTCTAGCGGTCTATGCCAACCTTGCGGTCTACGTCTTGATCCGCGTCGCGGTCCTTCCGCTTGCCGACGAGTTCCAAAAATTTGGGATGCCGCTCATGGTGATCGCTCTCGTGACGATGGTCTATGGGGCGCTTCTCAGCATGGCCCAGACAGACATCAAGCGTCTTGCAGCCTGTTCGACGATCAGCCAAATCGCATACTCCGTCCTCGGACTTGGCGCCCTGACGGCCACCGGTGTGCAAGGCAGCATGTTCTTCTTTCTCAGCCACATTATGGGGAAGACGGTCTTCTTTTCGACCGCCGGCATTGTGGTCTACATGACGGGAATCCGTGACATGCGTAAGATGGGTGGACTCGCCCGCAAGATGCCGGTCACCGCGGCGCTCTGGGTGACCGGCTGCCTGATGCTGTCCGGGTTTCCGCCCTTCAGCAGTTTTACAGCCGAGTGGATCATGTTCACCGGCATCTTCGAACGCGGTGCAAGCTCCGGCCCCCTCGGCATTGTCGTGGCGCTGGGTGGCGTGACCGCCATCACGTTGACGGTCGCTTACACGTTCGCGGCCGCCCGACAAATCTTCTTTGGGCCGCTCAGTCCCGCCCTGGAGACCAAGACCCTGTCCGACCCCCCATGGACGATGACTGTTCCCCTCGCGCTGGTCGCGCTGACGTCGATCATCCTGGGGATACGACCCGGGCTGGTGATGGATCTGCTGGATTCGGTCCTAGGCGGGATCTAGGATTCGGACTAAGACCCCGGGTTATCCGTTTCATCCGTCTCACTGTCGACGAGGTCCTTCTCGGTGAGACGCGCCACCGACACGACCCTGTCTTGATCATCGATCTCGATGAGACGCACGCCCTGCGTTGCGCGCCCTATCGGCCGAATATCTCCGGTGACCATCCGGAGGATCTTTCCTTGCTCGGTGATGAGCATCAGCTCATCGTCCTGCTCCACGTAGGCGACACTGGTGACTCGACCGTTTCGTCCGCTCGTCTGGATATTGATCAGGCCAATGCCCCCGCGAGCCTGTACACGGTACTCATCCAGCTTGGTTCGCTTCCCGTAACCCCTCTCCGTAACGGTCAGTAGCGTGCCCCCCGGTTTGACAACCGTCATTGCCACCACTTCGTCCTCACTCCGCAGGGCGATCCCGCGGACACCTTGCGCCGTTCGACCCATCGGCCGGGCGTCCGCTTCTCTGAAGCGAATGGCCATACCGGCTCGCGTGCCCATAAAGATCTCGCCCTCGCCATCCGTCAACTCCGCACCGATCACTGCATCGTCGAGCTCAACCGACATCGCAATGATCCCATCGGCTCTGGGATGTCGATAGGCACGAAGGTCGGTCTTCTTGACAATGCCCCGCCGCGTCCCCATGACGACGAACTCTTGGCCGTCCTCGTCGGGCCACTCTCGAACCGCCTGCAGCGCCGAGACCCGCTCTCCGGGCGCCATGTTGACGAGGTTGGCGATCGCTTTGCCTCGACCGGCCGGACCGACGTCTGGAATCTCGTGCACCTTCAGCCAATACACCCGTCCCCGGTCGGAGAAGATCAAGATGTAGGCATGGGTCGACGCCACGAACAGCTGCGTAAGAAAATCCTCGTCGCGCGTGCGCATCCCGATGCGACCTTTTCCGCCACGCCGCTGATTCCGATACTCAGTCAGTGCGGTTCGCTTCACGTATCCGGTGTTGCTGATCGTGATCGCCATGTCCTCCTCGGCGATCAAGTCCTCCACTTGAAAATCTCCGGCTGCGGCAACGATCTCCGTACGCCGGTCGTCACCGTGGGTCTCCTGAATCGCGCGGAGCTCGTTGATGACGATCTCCATCAATAGTGTCTCGCTCTCCAGGATGGCCCGCAGTCGTTCGACCGTCTTGAGCAACTCGGTGAGCTCGTCGACGATCTTCTGTCGCTCAAGGCCGGTCAACCGCTGGAGTTGCATATCCAGGATGGCCTGGGCCTGAATCTTCGTCAGTGAAAACTGATCGATCAGTCCACTCCGGGCGTCGGCGGGTGTTTTGGCGCCGCGGATCAGCTTGATGATGGCATCCAGTTGGTCCAGTGCAATCTTCAAGCCCTCGAGCACATGCGCTCTCGCTTTGGCCTTTCGAAGGTTGAACTCGGTGCGGCGGTGGACCACTTCTCGGCGAAACTCCAGGAAGTGCTCGATGACGTCGAGCAGGCTCAAGACCCGCGGCCGACCGGCGACGATCGCCAGCATGATGATGCCGAACGACGTCTGGAGCGCCGTATGCTTGAAGAGGTTATTGAGCACAACCTCTGGCACCTCGCCGCGACGGAGCTCGATCACGATCCGCATGCCGCGGCGGTCTGACTCGTCCCGCAGATCCGTAATCCCTTCGATCACCTTCTCCCGGGCGAGCTCGGCCATCTTCTCAAGCAACCGAGCCTTGTTCACCTGGTAGGGGATCTCGGTCACGATGATCGATTCCTTGCCCCCCTTCTTCTTTGGTTCTTCAACCGACGTCCGGGCCCGCATCAGGACGCTTCCACGACCAGTGCGATACGCTTGGGCGATACCCGCGCGCCCGACGATAAATCCTCCGGTCGGAAAATCAGGCCCCGACACAAGGCGGGGCACCGACTGCTCCCGCTCCTCGCGAGACTCCTCAGGGTGCTCCGCGACCCACACGATCCCGTCGATCACTTCACGCATGTTGTGCGGGGGGATATTGGTCGCCATCCCGACCGCGATACCAGAGGACCCGTTCACAAGGAGGTTCGGGTATGGCGCGGGCAAGACGGTGGGTTCTTCCGTGGTTTCGTCGTAATTCGGAACGAAGTCGACCGTCTCCCTGTCGAGGTCGGCCATCAACCGATCGGCGAGACCCTGCAATTTGGCCTCGGTGTATCGCATGGCGGCCGGCGGGTCACCGTCGACCGACCCGAAGTTCCCCTGGCCGTCAACCAGCGGATAGCGCATGTTGAAGCCCTGGGCCATCCGAACGAGCGTGTCGTAGATCGAGGCGTCCCCGTGAGGATGGTAGTTCCCCATCACCTCGCCCACGATCTTCGCGCACTTGCGATACGACCGGTTCGACGCCAGTCCCATTAGGCGCATCCCGTAGATGACGCGTCGATGAGCGGGCTTCAGTCCGTCGCGCACGTCTGGGAGCGCTCGCCCGATGATCACGCTCATCGCGTAATCCATGTACGAGCGACGCATCTCGTCTTCGATGCTGACTGGAATGGTTGTGTGTTCGATATCGGACATAGGTGGGCAGAGGGCCGGGCTAGACGTCTAGGTTCTTGACGTCGAGCGCATGGTCTTCGATGAACTTCCGTCTGGGCTCGACATGGTCACCCATGAGGGTGGTGAACATCAGGTCGGCCTCGGCGTCGTCCTCAGCTCGAACCTGAAGCAGGGTCCTCGACTCTGGCTTCATCGTGGTTTCCCAGAGCTGGTCGGGGTTCATCTCTCCCAACCCTTTGTAGCGATTGACGGCGACCCCCCGCTTTCCTGCCGTGATGAAGAACTCGACGAGCGCATCAATCGAGTCGATCTGAACATCCTGGTCCTTGTCGCCTTCCCTCGGCTCTGACACGAGCTTTGCCGAAGGATCGGTTGGCGCACCCCCGATGTTTGTGGCGTCGACGACCACGCCTCCGGCGTCGGCGTCAGCAGCATCACTGACCACCTCCTGAGGAGCGGAGACGGTCGACACGACGAGCGGGCCATCGAGCACCGCACGGACATCTTGGTCCTCGAAACTCGCCAGCAGCGCTCGATACTCCACCAACGTCGCGAAGTCGACGTCTACCGAGTGGCGACGGGGGTATCCAGCAGACCGGTCTTCCACGTGCAATACAAACGCGTTGTGTTCCTCGTCGGTTCCGACCGACGTGGTCCGAGTCCCCGAACTCACCTCGTGGGCCAGGCTTTCCACCGCCGCTCTGTCAGAAAAAAAGCTGCGGCCTCTGGCCCCGCGTGACAACAAGGCCACAACCACGTCCCGACTCACGCCCCGACGTTCGACCACCTGCACAAGCTTCCGAAACGCCATCGCTTTGTGGAGAACCTCTTCAAGACGCGCCCCGGACAGCTCCATCCCTCGTGTCGGGAAACCTAGCGTTCGAGATTCACTGGCTCGGCGGATCAGCCAACTCTCCAGCTCCCGGTCGTCCTTGATGTAGGTCTCGGCCCGGCCGCGTTTCGCACGATACAAAGGCGGCTGGGCGATGTAAACATACCCTTCCTCGATCAGCGCCCGCATCTGTCGGTAGAAAAACGTCAACAGCAGCGTCCGAATGTGGGACCCGTCCACGTCGGCGTCAGTCATGATGATGACGCGATGATAGCGAAGCTTAGACAGATCGAAATCGTCTTTCCCGATTCCGCAGCCTAGTGCTGCGATCATCGTTTTAATCTCGTCACTGCTCAGCATCTTGTCGAAGCGAGCTTTCTCGACGTTTAGAATCTTGCCTTTGATCGGCAAGACGGCCTGAAAGCCTCGATCCCGTCCCTGCTTCGCCGACCCACCGGCTGACTCACCCTCCACGATGTAGATCTCACTCTTGGCGGGATCGCGCTCCTGACAATCGGCCAACTTGCCTGGCAGTGAGCTCTTATCAAGCGCACCTTTCCGACGCACGAGGTCGCGGGCGCTGCGCGCGGCTTCACGAGCCCGAGCGGCCTCGATCGCCTTGTTGACGATCCGCTTAGCGACGGCTGGATTTTCCTCCAGGAAGGCGCCCAATTTGTCATTAATGATCGCCTCGACGATTCCCTTGACTTCGGTATTGCCAAGCTTTGTTTTCGTTTGGCCTTCAAACTGCGGCTCCGGGATCTTCACGCTGACAACCGCGACGAGCCCCTCTCGGATGTCGTCTCCACTGACGCTCTCCTTGAGGTCTTTCGACAGGTTGTTCTTGTTGGCGTAGGTGTTCAGCGTTCGGGTGAGCGCCGACCGAAACCCCGACAGGTGGGTGCCCCCCTCCTGGGTGTTGATGTTGTTCGCGAACGAGTACACCGTGTCGGCGTAACCATCGTTCCATTGCAGCGCGATCTCGGCGACGATCCCCTCGCGCTCGCCCCGCATGTAGATCGGGGTCGTATTCACCGCTGTTCGGTTCTTGTTGAGGAACTTGACAAAGGAGATAATCCCGCCTTCGTACTGAAATCGATGACTCTTTTCCGTCCGCTCGTCATCGATGGTGATCGTGACGCCTGCGTTGAGGAAGGCCAGTTCCCGGAGTCGCTGTGACAGGGTGTCGAAACTAAACTCGACTGTTTCGAAAACCTTGTCGTCGGGCCTGAATGTGATCTTTGTCCCACGGCGTTTGGTTGTTCCGGTGACCTCGAGGGCGCTCGTGGCCTGCCCCCGCATGTAGGTCTGGTTAAACGCCTGGCCGTCGCGCCAGATCTCAAGCTCGACCGACTTCGACAAGGCATTTACAACTGAGACACCCACACCGTGTAACCCGCCTGACACCTTGTAGCTCTTGTTGTCGAACTTGCCGCCGGCATGGAGAACTGTCATCACGACTTCAGCAGCCGTCTTACCGCTGGCATGCTGGTCAACCGGAATACCGCGACCGTTGTCGATAACCGTGACGGAATTATCAATGTGTACCGTCACCGCGATGGTATCGCAGTATCCACCAAGTGCTTCATCGATCGAGTTGTCGACGACTTCGTATACGAGGTGATGGAGGCCGGGTGCGCCGGTCGAGCCAATATACATTGCCGGGCGCTTCCGGACAGCTTCAAGCCCTTCGAGAACCTTAATCTTGTCCGCCCGGTAATCGCTCGAGTCGGCTGTGTTGACCTTAGTAACTGGCTCACCTGACGCACTGGTCCTCTGGAGATCCTTGTTTTCAAGTTGCGTCATTCTGTTTGCTCTATCTCGTGAGCTTGGGGAAGGTAGGCCGTTACTCATACGCGCATCGGCATAATGACGTAGGTGTAGTCACAGCCGTCTGATTCCACCGGCGTCATAACTGCTTGACTCATCTCGTCCTTAAGATGCAACTGCACACCACTGGAATCAGCCACACTCAAAAAATCAAGAATATACTGCGCGTTAAAGCAAATCTCGACGTCTTCCCCGCCATATTCGATGGTAAGAGTTTCGGTGGCTTCACCAAGCTCTGGACTATTTGACGTGATATCAACGCGATCTTTACTAATCTGAAGTTTTACAGCTTTAGACCGTTCACTTGATAAAAGCGCAACCCGCTTAATGGCACTAGTGAGCCGATCTCTCTCGAACTCAATCGTCTTATTGTTCGACTTAGGAACCACCCGCTCATAGGCGGGAAACTGCGCGTCAATAACCCGTGAAATAAGCTGCCGTCCATCAACGTTGAAAAAGAGGTGGTTCTCTCCGGCGAGGTATTGCACATCCTTATCACCGTTAGTGAGTAACCGTGCGAGTTCCAATAACGTTTTCTTTGGAAGGATGGCTTTAACTTCGTCCTCTTCACCTTTTATCTTCTCGCGGGTGGTGGTAACTAGTGCAAGCCGATGTCCATCGGTCGCAACTAACTGCATCTTTCCCGGCTGCAACACAAGTAACGCTCCATTTAAAAAATAACGAGTATCTTCACCTGTGATCGCAAACTGTGTTTTTGTGACCATTTCTCTTAACCCAGCCCGCGGTAGTGATACCAACGACGACTCTTCAGTAGTCTCAGGTAGCGTGGGAAAATCCTCGCGCGGTAATGTCTGCATCCGTGAATCAAAATGGTCAGCGGAAACCTTAACCGACCCCTTAACACCCTCTTTTATTTGAATTTTTGTCTCGGGTAGTGCGCGAACGATTTCGTATAGCTTCTTTGCCGGGATTGTAAGTGAGCCACCCTTAACCACTGATGCCACACACGTACTCCTGAGACCCACTTCAAGGTCAGTTGCAAGTAAGCGAACCAACCCATCACCACTAGTCTCAATAAGCACATTTCCTAAAATAGGAATAGTGTTTTTTCGTTCAATAATTCCTTGAAATAATTGCAGCTCAGGCAGTAGATCACTCTTACGAACAGTTAGTTCCATGTGGTTAACGACCTTGGTAAAGGGGTCTAAACGGAACGATTAAGCTTTTTATATAAACGTATAAAACTGTATTAGATTATATCAATAATATAAGTCTGTTTAAAGATGTTTATTGAATATAAAACTATATATATCAACACCTTACAGTTTTGTTTTCTTGTTGATGTTTTTAGTTTTACCTTCACCTTCTTGTTGATAAAATTTATCCACAGCTTTGTCCACAGCCCGATATTGTTAATTATGTGAAGAGGGAGTAAACCGAGTAGTTTTTAACCGTTTAAGAGACTTTAAAAACTGTGTATAAAAGTGTGGAAATCTTTAACTTTTTAGATCGAGTAAATCACTATTAAGTGATGTTTTCCGTTAAAACATTTTCCGATCTTTAAAGGAAGAAAGTTATTACTTAGGAGAAAAAAGACATACACGAAATTTTGGCACGGAAGTGTGAAATATTTTAAGTTGTTTTGAGACGTGAAATCGATCGCTTTTAAGGTGGTAGTTATTGGCGACAAACCCAATAACGCTGATTAATATCAATAATAAATTTAAAAGCCTTCTCACTAGAGCTCGGTAAAACCTTGGCGATCACGCCAACGTAGTGTTCTGTTAACCAGTCACTGATAAAGACCGTTTATTGCAGGAAAACCCAGTTTTAACCCTAATCACCGACAAATCTTGTCGGCCGGAACTGGTTGTAAAAGCTGTAATGTTTAACTTTTGTCTCGATCCGATCAAAAATGTCACCTTTAACGTTTTACGCCATATAAACCTTAAAAAAAGGCTACCTTTCGCCTTAAAAGGAGGCTTGAGTTGCCGCAATCTGTGAACAAGTGAGAACGTTATATGGCTAAATAATATAGGTTTTAATAACAAATACGGTTTAAACGAGCCAGAAAAAACAGGCGACAGGGAAGGGTTGGGGCGAAAACCCTGAAATTTCCACAATTTCTTCCACAGTTGTGGAAAACTAGGCAGTGGGAGCTTTTAATTGGCTCAGGCTGTCGGATACAGCATACGGATGGTGGTCAGGTAATCGACAGAGAAAGTTAAAATCGTGACCGTATAGCTTTTGGTATCGCCCTACATTGACACAAAATAGAGCGCCTGGATATCATGTAGAGTTCGCGTTCGGTGTGAGGCTTCATGCGATTCACCGGCGTAGGTAGGAAGATTCGGATAGAATGAAGCGCACTTATCAACCGAACCAACGTCGCCGAAAACGGACTCACGGGTTTCGGAAACGGATGAGCACAAAGAATGGCCGTCGGATTATACAGAACCGCCGAGCCAAGGGACGTAACCGGTTGTCAGTCTCGTAAGCTTCTTTAATACAACTACTTAAACAAGTGGACCGAACCCTGACCCGCCGAGAACGGCTTCGGCGGAGGCCAGAGTTCCTGCGCGTGCAACAGCAGGGTGTTCGGACAAGGGGGCGATACATCACGCTTTTCATGCTCCCGAACAATCTGGAGACCACTCGGCTGGGAATCGTAGCGACGCGTCGGCTTGGAGACGCGGCCTGCCGGAACCGCTCAAAGCGTATCGTCCGTGAAATCTACCGTCTGAATAAGAGTCAGTACGATGGGCCGGCGGTCGACATCGTCGTGATGCCGCGACCAGGTTTCTCGGATATGCCGTTTAACACTCTTCAGGCTGACTACCTCTCAACGTTGAGACGATATGAACAATCCAGGTAGCGTCGATTTAACTCGTGCGAATTGGCTAGCAACACGAGCGCTGCTTAGTCTTGTTTCTATCTATAAACTCTTTTTTTCATACCTGTTTACAGGGTCATGCCGGTTTGTTCCCTCCTGTTCCTTGTATGCCCAGGAGGCACTGCTTAAGCATGGCGCGCTGAAGGGGAGTTGGCTAGCTTTTCGGCGCCTGGTCAGGTGTCATCCGCTTTGTGAGGGCGGACTTGACCAGGTTCCTGAGTCTAGTCGGCGGGCGTTGCATTAGAGCCGCCACAAGTCCCCTATGGAGAGAAGGGTTCTCCTCGCCGTCTTCTTGTCGTTTCTGGTTCTGTACGGGTATCAGGCGCTGTTTGTTCCAGCACCGCCACCTCAGGATTCCATTACGCGCGAGGGTCTTCGGCAAGAAGACGAGCCGCCACCCGCTGCGTCTCCAGGTACACCGGTGCCACCAACTCCTCAACGTGGCCGAATCGCCGCCGTAGAGCGACCCACGACGGACCCTATCGTTTCCGACACAGTGTCACGTGACATCATCGTCGAGAGTGACTTCTTCCGGGCGGTGTTCGTAAATCGTGGGGCAGAACTCGTCAGCTGGCAGCTCAAAGAGTATTTGACTGGTGGGCGACCGGTTGAGCTGGTTCTTCAGTCGCTTCCGTCGGAAGAACCCTGGCCATTTACGCTAGCGTTCGACGACGAAGACCTCACCTATCTGGCGAATGAAGCGCTCTTTCGGCCGAGCCATAACGAGCTACGCCTGTCCGGGTCACCTGAGACCCTGGTGTTTGACTATCAGGATGCCTCCGGGTTCTCGATCCGCAAGACCTTTACATTCGATCCAGTAACTAGCCCCTTCGTCCTCCGACTGACTGTCGAGGCGCGAGTAGGGGACGAGGTGCTCCACCCGGCCGTTCAATGGGGACCAGGGCTCGGCGGCGTGGAGGGTGGGGATTCCATGTTTGCGTTTAGGCAGGGCCCTCGGGGTTTGATGTATGGGCGGATCTCCGAAGGAGATGGACTACTCTCGGCGGATCCGTCGGTGGAGAGACCGGATCGAGCGGATGTCGCCGTGCAACCAGTCTATGACGGCCTGCTCGACTTCGTTGGTGTGGACAACCATTACTTCGCCGCGGTGGCGTTGCCCGAGCAACAGCACATAGCGGCGATCTACCGTGCTGTGCAGCTCCCGCCACTGACACCAGACGGGGAGACACGCGACCTAATGGCCTTTGAGTTGCAGGCTCCAAACGGGATAAACGACGTCGCGTTCTTTCTCGGACCGAAGGATTTTGAAATTCTCGAGAGCACTTCCTCGGCGTTAGTTCGTGCGATCGATTTCGGCTGGATGTCCGTGCTTGTCGTCCCGTTGTACCGCACCCTGAAGTGGGCCTATAGTTGGGTCGGCAACTACGGCTTCGCCATCATTCTCGTCACGGTCCTGGTCAACGTCATCATCTTCCCTCTGCGCCATAAGAGCGTCTCGTCGATGCGTAAGATGCAGGAGATCCAGCCAGAGATGAAGGCCATACAGGAACGATTCGCGCACCTTAAGGCGACTGATCCTGAGAAGCAGAAGATGAACCAAGAGGTCATGGCGCTATATCGTGACCGTGGCGTTAACCCCGTGAGTGGCTGCTTACCGATGCTCCTCACGATGCCGATTCTCTTTGCGTTCTATCGTCTCTTGTCGATGGTGATCGAGCTTCGCGGCGCGCCCTTCGTTCTCTGGATCAACGATCTGTCTGTACATGACCCGTTCTACGTCACACCGGTCATCATGGGGGCGTCGATGGTCGTCCAACAACGGCTGACACCAGCACAGGGCGATCCGATGCAACAACGGATCATGATGTTAATGCCGATCATGTTCACGTTTATGTTCCTGTGGGCACCGAGCGGGCTGGTCATCTACTGGTTAACGAGCAACTTGCTTGGTATCGGACAACAATTAGTGACTTATCGGATTATTGGGCCTCCTAAAATTCGAACGATTCGCCCACCGGCCGAGCGACGAGTCAAAGTGAAAAAAAGCAAAAAAAAGGCTTCTGGTCCGCAGCCTGAGACGAAGTGAGGACGATGTGACAGATGATCGCAACACGAGGATGGTTGACTTTGTGCTATCGGTAACGTCGGCGATGGGTCTTTCCGCGGAGGTGTCGATTGAACCGATCGAGGACGGTACCCGAATCGTCGTCAACGGCGAGGATTGCCAGGTTTTGGTCAGGCGTAAAGCAGTAGCGCTGGATGCGCTTCAACACATTGTTAACGCCGCTTTCCGGCGTGAGCACCCAGGACGACACATTGTTGTCGATAGCCTGGACTACCGCAAAGCCAAGGATGCTGAGCTGAGGGAAACGGCGAAGCTCCTGGCGGAGCGGGCCCGCGAGACTGGCGAACCGCAGGAAATTGGTCCATTGAATCCTTACGCCCGCCGAATCGTGCACCTGGCCCTTACGGAAGACCCCTTCGCGTCAACAGAGAGTATCGGTGATGCCTTTCTCAAGACCGTTGTGATTACCGCGGAGTCGTGAACTAAGGACACCAGGCTAGATGTATTCTCCCGACGACACGATCGTGGCGATCTCAACGCCACCAGGGCGTGGCGGGATCGGGGTGGTCCGCATAAGCGGACCTAACGCGTTGGTCACCGTCCGGGCAATATTGCTTCGGACCCAGCCCCTTGAGCCGCGCCGCGCCACCGTCACCGCGGTCGTATCCCCGACCAGTGGACAGCGTGTCGACCGAGTCTTGGTCACGTATTTTCCAGAGCCTGCCTCTTATACCGGAGAAGACGTGGTCGAGATCAGCGGCCATGGCAGTCCGGTCTTGCTTCGACGAATTATCGACCTTGCCGTGTCTGCTGGAGCTCGACTCGCGGAGCCCGGGGAGTTCACGCTACGCGCATTTCTTAATGGACAGATCGATCTCGTTCAGGCCGAGGCGGTCGGCGATCTCATCAAGGCGGTCACACCCCTCCAAGCGCGAGCCGCGTTTGATCAGCTGGAGGGGACCATCACAAGACAGATCTCGGAGATAGAGAGTGCGTTGTTTGATCTCGTCACCCGACTCGAAGCCTCAGTCGATTTTCCGGAGGAGGGTTATCATTTCGTCGACGCCACAGCTGTGGGCGCCACCACGAATCAATTGATCAACCAGACCGAGCGGCTCCTCAGCGACTCGCAGCGGGGTCGGCTCCTGCGTGAAGGTGGCCAGGTCGTCATTTTAGGCAAACCGAATGTCGGCAAGTCGACACTGTTCAACCTTCTACTTGGTACGCCCCGCGCGATTGTGACGGACGTGGCTGGAACAACACGCGACCTGCTGACCGAGACGCTGGATCTGAACGGCATTGCCGTTACGCTGGTTGACACCGCAGGCATGAGGTCGACCCGGGACGTAATCGAATCAGAGGGTGTGAACCGCGCGCGTGGTGCGCTGGACGTGGCCAGAGTCGTCATACTTGTGCTCGACCAATCACGGCCGCTGGAAGGTGACGACACCGGGCTACTCGATTTGACCCAGTCGGTCGACAGAGTCGTGGTCGTCAATAAGATCGACTTACCACCTGCGTGGACCAACGTCGACGTCACGACCGGCCCATGCACGGAGACAATCGTACGGATTTCCTTGATCGACGACGAAGGCGACGCCTGCACGCGAGTGTCCCAGGCTGTCGCCGATGTCTTACTTTCCGGCGAGGAGTTACGTGACCCGCCGGCGATTACCAATCTCAGACACGTCGACTTACTGGAGCGAGCGCGCACGGCTCTCATGCGGGCCGCCGCCGCGGCCGCCGACAACGCCCCAGAGGAGCTTGTTCTCGCCGATCTTGCGGACGCGCAGCAAGCGCTCGGGGCCGTTACGGGTCAGCGCACACCAGAAGAAGTGCTTCATCGAATTTTCGAGGAGTTCTGCATAGGGAAATAGTCGTGAATCGGCGGTGTCATTGGTCACGATTCGAAAAAAGACAGGAGAGCCATGCCGGTCCACATTTCGTGACCTTCGATCCCTGACCCACGACTGGTGATCCTCAACTCATGCCCCACTACGACGTCATCGTGATCGGCGCCGGACATGCCGGCTGCGAGGCTGCGTACGCGGCGGCGCGAATCGGTCTCCAGGTCGGACTGTGTACCCTCTCGAATGACACCATTGCCCACATGCCGTGCAATCCTGCCGTGGGCGGCACGGCCAAAGGGCATCTTGTCCGAGAGATCGATGCTCTGGGTGGTTTGATGGCCCGAGCCATAGATGCCACAGGTATTCAGTTCAAGCTCCTGAATCGCAGTCGCGGCCCTGCCGTCTGGTCTCCGCGTGCTCAGGCTGACAAGCGGCGATACGGCGAATGGGTAAAAAATGAGCTCGAAAGTGAGCCTGGAGTCGAATGGCTCATCGGTCGTGCTGGTTCCGTGCTGGTACGCGGCGGATCCGTCGTCGGTCTCGCCATGGAAGGCGGATCCTCAGCCGAAGTCTTCGCTTGTCGGGCGCTGGTGGTGACCACCGGGACTTTTCTCAACGGGCTGATTCATATTGGACCAGAGCAACGCTCGGCGGGACGACACGGTGAACCGGCCTCGCGGGATTTGTCGGAGTCTCTCAAGTCGCTGGGTCTGACGTGGGGCCGTCTTAAGACTGGTACCCCGCCTCGGCTCGACCGGCGCAGCATCGACTTTAGTCGTTTCCAGGAGTGCGCTGGGGATGAACCACCCGTGCCGTTCTCGTTTCTGACCGGCTGTATCGACAAACCGCAAGTGCTGTGTCATCTAACCCATACGACTGATGAAATTCACCGGCTGGTGAGGTCACACATCAAAGATTCACCGTTGTACAACGGCCAAATTAAGGGGATAGGGCCGCGCTACTGTCCGTCGCTCGAAGACAAAGTCATGCGCTTTCCCGAACGCGAGCGCCACCAGATCTTCCTTGAGCCAGAGGGCCGGGATGTCCACGAGACGTATGTCAACGGATTCTCAATGAGTCTTTCTCGCGACCTTCAGGCTGAGATTGTTCATGCGATTCCAGGTCTCGAAAACGCTGTCATGATCCGCCCAGGCTATGCGATCGAGTACGATTTTGTGCAGCCAACTGAGCTCCATCCGACGCTAGAAACAAAACGAGTGGACGGTCTGTTTCTTGCGGGGCAGATCAATGGTACATCCGGATACGAAGAGGCTGCCGCGCAGGGGATTCTGGCCGGCATCAACGCTGCACGGTGTATCCAGCGGCGGCGGCCGCTCGTTCTGGGACGCGACCAGGCCTACATTGGCGTCTTGGCCGACGACCTTACAACCAAAGGATGTCTTGAGCCATACCGCATGTTTACTTCGAGGGCCGAGCATCGTCTTCTCCTTCGGATCGACAACGCCGATCTTCGGCTGACAGAGATCGGCAGAAACGTGGGACTTGTTGATGACGAGCGGTGGGAAAATTTTCGGGAACGTCGATCGCGATACCAGCGGAACATGGCCGTCATAAAGAGGACGACGATCACCGTCGAAGGAAAACGGATCCGGGCGTCGCAGGCGCTTCGCCGCCCAGGGCTTCATCTGCGCAATCTGGTTGGCCAGGGGAATCTCACCCTGGACGTTGCGGCGGGCCAGCCAGATGTGGATCTGGCGACAGTAGAGGCCGAGTGCAAATATGCTGGCTATCTGGCGCGGCAGCACGCAGCGGTCGAGCGCGGGCGGCAGCAAGAGGAACGAGCGATCCCTCGCGATTTCGTCTACTCTGGGGTTCCAGGTCTTTCGAACGAGGTTGTCCAGCGGCTCACCCAGGTTCAACCTCGAACGCTTGGGCAGGCCGTTCGGATTTCTGGCGTTACACCGGCGGCCGTTGCGGTGATTGGAGCGTGCCTCGGTCGGAAGAAACCGAAGCTTGCCTGACTATTGAGGCGGGTTCACGCAATGTCAAGAAAGGCCGTGACCGTCAGAGACCGGATTGAGAAACGGGCTCGACGCGCTGGGATCGAAGTGTCCGGCACACTGGGTGCTCAGCTCACCGAGTACGTCGAACTCCTTCGCCACTGGAATGAGCGGATGAACTTGACTGCTCTGGACGATAAGGATGCCGGTCTCGACAGGTTGATCATCGAACCGCTCGTAGCTGTTTCACACATACCTCGAAAGGGACGCGCGATAGACATTGGTTCGGGGGGTGGGTCACCGGCGATTCCCGTTAAGCTGGCGCTTCCGGCACTGTCACTGCTCATGGTTGAGTCGAAGACACGCAAGGCGGCATTCCTGAGGGAGGCTTGCCGGCAGCTGGAAATTAAGGACGTGACCGTTGAGACGGAGCGATATGAGGCACTGCTACCGCGGCCTGAGCTTCACGAGGCGTATGATCTGCTGACTCTACGGGCGGTTCGTATCGAGGCGCGAATACTGCGTGGACTGCAGGCATTCGTGAGGCCTGGGGGTGTTGTGGCGTTATTTCGCGGTGGCGGAGGAAGTGACGTTCCCGCAAATCTAGAGCCGCCGCTTGCTTGGCGGGCCACTTACCCGCTGGTCAGCACGCTTGGGAGTCGGCTGGTGGTTCTTGAGAAGCGCGATGTAGGTCGCCGATAGACGAATAAAATACGAAAGTATGTCGTCTCATACAGGTATCCATAACTTGACGATTCTCTTGAAGAACCTTGTTCTATTTGAATCCAGTACTTGTCCGGATCTATCCCGCTGTTGCTGGCTATGATTCAGAAGTAGGTATCTGATCTGGCTAGCCCAAAGCTAATAAGAATATTGGATTAGCTATGAGCTGAAAGACTTAAATAAACCAGCTTGCAATGATGAATACGGATGTCAGCATCCCTGCCTGTGGTGTTCGATAGATCGCACGGTTCAGGCATCATCGATAGCCAAGGACTGAAACACTCGGCAACACCCTAATTATGTCAACCGATTCCTAGACTGATCGACGTAAGCGTTGCCGGCTAACTTTTCCTCTCCTAGACTATGTGTCGTCGGTGTTATCAGACCGCCATGGGAACATCGACCCAGGCGATGTGAACTTTTGGATGTCATATACTCTGTATCTCAAGGAATTCATTTAACCAAGCGACTCTAGTGATGAGAGAGTGATGTCACCAGTCGTTCGTCGCTCGTGGTAATTCCCATATTGTAGTCTCAAGTGACTGTTCCACGTGGAACATCTTGACCAAAGACAGCTGTGAGTGTAAGATCCAATAGGATCTGTACCAAATTGGTTGATAAACCTAATATATTTAGGTGTTTTAACCTAATTATTATATCTCTGGTGTTCTAGGAATGGGCTAATACTAAACCGAGCCTGATGAAGAAGATCGTCGCGATTGCCAACCAAAAAGGCGGAGTGGGTAAGACGACGACCGCGATCAATCTTGCGGCGTCCCTGGCGCTGGCTGATCAGACTGTGCTACTGGTCGATCTGGATCCGCAATCGAACCTCACGAGTGGCATCGGCCTCAAGGGTCAAACAATCGCGGGTCGGACGGTTTATGACGCCCTGACAAGCGGATCGCCTCCAGCCCTGGATGCCTACGTGATGCCCACAGCGGTTAGTGGTCTCGCGCTAATTCCCTCCGATCACAATCTTACCGGGGCGGAGCTCGAGCTGATCAACCTCCCGAACCGCGAGTTCAGGTTGCGGTCGCTGCTTGAACAAGCGCGGAGCGATTTCGACTATGTGCTCATCGATACGCCACCCTCACTTGGTCTCCTCACACTCAACGCGCTTGTGGCAGCCGATGACGTTCTCATTCCGCTAACGTGCGAGTATTTCGCACTCGAAGGCGTGGCCGAGCTGATGGCGACGCTCAAACGTGTGCAAGGGTCACTCAATCGAGAACTTACGATCGCAGGGGTGCTACTGACGATGGCAGATCAGCGGACAAACCTGGGTCGGCAGGTCGCGCAGGAGGTTCGAACCTTCTTCAAGGACCGGGTTTTCGATACGACAATTCCGCGCAACATCCGACTTGGTGAGGCCCCGAGCCACGGGCTCCCGGTTATCCTGTACGACGTTCGTTCGAAAGGTGCCGAAGCGTACGTCGCCCTCGCCCGTGAAGTGCTGACCCCACATTCGACACCCGATTCGAAACCCGCGGTCACGGCACTCTAGTCTGGGACCGTACATGAGGAATAACGATGCCTGAGAAACGTCCAGCTCTTGGCCGTGGGCTGAGCGCGCTGATCCCAGACGCGCCGAAAACGCCCACCCGTGGGCCGGGATCCAGTAGCGCTCCGAACGAGGTCGACCTTGACCTTCTTCGCCCGAATGAAGAGCAGCCCCGAGCTGACATGGATGACGCGAGGCTGGATGACCTGGCCCGCTCGATCGGTGTCAGCGGCGTCATTCAGCCTATTTTGGTGCGACCTCGTTCTGAAGGCAGATACGAAATAGTAGCCGGGGAGCGGCGATGGCGGGCTGCCCAGCGAGCGGGACTGTTGCGTGTTCCCGTAATCGTCAAAGACATCCCGATCGAAAAAAGGCTTGAACTTGCGCTCGTTGAGAACATTCAACGGGAAAATCTCAATCCCATCGAAGAGGCGCGTGCCTACCGGCGACTTGCAGACCAGTTCCAGCGGACCCAGGAAGAAATCGCCCAGGCGGTGGGGAAGGATCGAGCGACTGTGGCCAACTACCAGCGGTTGCTGACGCTGCCAAGCGAGGTACAGGCTGATGTGGGTACTGGCGGTCTCAGTATGGGGCACGCACGTGCGCTGATCGGATTGCCAAACCCGCCAACCCAACGTAGGGTCGCCCGAGACATCCGGGCGCGTGACTTATCAGTCCGAGAAACGGAAGCACTTGTCAAGAAATTGTTGACGCCGCAACCGGCGGCTAGTCCAGCCGTGGAGCGAGACGTGCACACCCGCGCCGCTGAAGAGCAGCTGCGTGTGGCGCTCGGCACTCGAGTGCGGATTTCCAGGGCGCGCCGTGGTGGCACAGTCAACATTCAGTTCAACTCGGAAGAAGAACTGCAGCGCCTGTATGAGAGACTCACAGCCCGCCCTGCTGGTCCGGACCATTCCTAGAGGAGGATTCTCGTGATTCGTAAAGCGATCGCCAGG
This sequence comes from Vicinamibacteria bacterium, assembly GCA_963578805.1. Lineage (GTDB taxonomy): Bacteria > Acidobacteriota > Vicinamibacteria > Vicinamibacterales > UBA8438 > CAUZIB01. The sequence goes on from CAUZDY010000001.1 coordinate 45,901, forward strand.
GGCGCTGAATGCGCAAGTTTAGGGCTTAGGTCATCCCGTTTAGTCGCCGCGATCTCACCAGATCGCTCGCGCATCGGTTGTTTGATCGACGGGAAAACTAGAATCTCGGCTTGCTCCTCTCTGTCTTGAGTGGTATAAATTCCTGTTTGCCCTGCCGCGAACACTCCCAGTGGCTGGTTGCCTCCCCTCGCCACGCCTCGGTTTTCTTGATCGGCGATGAGGGGGCACACCGAAATCGGAGACGATGACAAATAGGGCTGCCGCAACGCGTTATGCTCGGGCGTTGCTCGAAGTGAGCCAGACGGATGCCGACCCCGAACGTGTCGAGCAGGAGCTATCGGCTTTTGTCGCCTTGACGGCGTCTCATCCAAGTCTCGCTCGAAGTCTTGTCAATCCAGGTATTCCGCTTTCCAGAAAGCGAGCCTTGATGACGGAGCTCCTCCCTCGACTGGGTGACATCTTACCGGTGACCCGCCGATTACTGGTGCTTCTCGCCGACAGGGACCGACTGTCCATTCTTGGAGAGATTCTTGACATGTATCGCGACCGGCTGATGGAGCTGCGGGGTGTCGTTCGAGCTCGGATTACGACCGCCTCTGAGCTTCCACCAGAGCGTCTTGCAGTCATTACAGCGACACTCGAGGGTGCGACTGGAAAGCAAGTGGATGTCGAGACTGAAATCGATGTCACGCTGTTGGGCGGTGTGGTGACCCAAATCGGGAGTACCGTGTATGACGGGAGCGTTGCAGGTCATCTCGCCCGACTCCGAAGCCGCTTTCTCAGCGAAGCCTGACTATTTAACAACCGACGACTTACGACCAAGCGAAGCGTAACTATTTGCAACCATCAAGGACCCTCAATCTGAGAGCTAGCGCCTAGGGCGACCCCATGGATATCAGAGCCGACGAAATTTCGAAGATTATCAAGGACCAGCTTGGCGACTACGCACTCGATGTTGATGTGACTGAAGTCGGAACGGTGGTGTCAGTTGGCGACGGCATCGCCCGTATCCACGGCATCGAAGGCGCGATGTCTACTGAAATGCTTGAGTTTCCTGGTGGTGTGTACGGCATCGCCCTTAACCTGGAGGAGTCGAGCGTTGGTGCCGTCCTCCTCGGAGAGGCGACAACGATCAAGGAAGGTGACACCGTCAAGCGCACGGGTCGGATCATTTCTGTTCCCGTGGGCGACGAGCTGATCGGCCGCGTTGTGAATGCTCTTGGCCAGCCCATTGACGGCAAAGGACCACTTGGTTCGAGCCAGAATGCGCCGATTGAGAAAATTGCGCCGGGCGTCGTCGACCGCCAGCCGGTCAGGGAACCCTTACAGACAGGCCTTAAGGCGATTGACGCCATGGTGCCGATCGGACGCGGTCAGCGTGAGCTGATTATCGGTGACCGCCAGACGGGGAAAACGGCGGTGGCCGTCGACGCGATCATCAACCAGAAGGGTCTTGACGTCATCTGCATCTACAACGCGATCGGGCAGAAGCAGTCGACCGTCGCGCAGGTGGTGAGGACGTTGGAAGAAAACGGCGCGATGGAATACTCGGTGGTCGTTGCGGCCGGGGCGTCTGACCCAGCGTCACAGCAATACATTAGCCCCTATTCGGCTTGTGCGATTGGCGAGTATTTCCGTGACGGCGGTCGGCATGCCCTGTGCGTCTACGACGACCTATCGAAGCATGCGCAGGCGTATCGGGAGATTTCATTACTGCTCCGCCGCCCCCCCGGCCGAGAGGCCTACCCAGGCGACGTATTTTATCTCCATTCTCGGCTACTGGAGCGCGCTGCCAAGCTCAGTGCGAATATGGGTGGGGGATCATTGACCGCGTTGCCGATTATCGAGACTCAGGCTGGTGACCTGTCGGCGTATATTCCGACTAACGTAATTTCGATCACCGACGGACAGATCTTTCTCGAAAGTGATCTCTTTCATCAGGGTATCCGACCGGCGATCAACGTTGGAAACTCCGTGTCGCGCGTCGGAGGCTCGGCGCAGGTACGTGCGATGAGGCAGGTTGCCGGAACATTGAGGATCGACCTCGCACAGTTCAGAGAACTCGAGGCTTTCGCGCAGTTTGGCAGTGACCTCGACAAGGCGACGCAGAACCAGCTTAACCGAGGCCGCCGTTTGGTCGAAATTCTTAAACAGTCGCAGTACCAGCCGCTGGCCGTTGAGAAGCAGGTGCTGATCCTCTTCGCGGGCGCGAATGGGTATCTCGATGGCATCCAGGAATCTGATGTTGCGGAGTACGAACGGCAGCTCTACGAATTCTTCGAGGTTCGCCACGCGGCTGTGATTCAGACGCTCAACGAACAGAAGAAGATGGATGAGGAGCTTACAGCCACGATTACGAACGCGGTCGGGGAGTTCACCACGCAGTTCGTCGAAGCACGCAAGGAAGCGATCGCCTAAGCATTATGCCTTCCCTTCTCGATCTTCGACGGCGGATCCGCGCCGTCACGAACACGCAGCAGATTACGAAGGCGATGAAGACCGTCTCCGCTTCCAAGCTGCGCAGAGCCCAGGAGCGGATTGTGGGCGCGCGTCCGTTCGCACGTGAGATGCAGCGCGTGCTGAATGGCCTTGCTTCGGGGATCGACCCGACGGCACACCCGTTACTGGCGCCGGCAGACCCGGCGTCGACAGCACCAGCGCTACTGATTGTCGTGACGGCGGATAAGGGGCTGTGCGGCGGGTTTAATGGAGGATTGCTGCGGAGAGCTTCCGCGCATCTTCGGGATGCTGACGGTCAAGTGGTACTGGCACTCATCGGACGGAAGGGTCGCGACTTCTTTCGTCGGCACAGCTTTGAGGTGCGGTATGAGGACGTCAATATTTTTAACGCCCTGAAGTATGTCCATGCGCAGGCTGTGGCTGAGTTTGCGATTCAACAGTTCACGGAGGGCACCGTGTCAGGCGTGCACCTCGTTTACAATGAATTCAAGAGCGTCATCCAACAGGATGTGGTCGTCGACCAATTACTTCCGATTCCGAGACTTGCGTCGGCCGAAGCGGAGTCAGAGGTGCTGGCTAATTACCTGTTTGAACCGAATCCAGATCAGATTTTCCAGACGCTTCTTCCGCGCCATGTTGAAATCCAGATTTTTCGAGCGCTCCTTGAATCCTCGGCTGGCGAGCACGCGGCGCGGATGACGGCGATGGACGCCGCGACCCGAAATGCTGGCGAGATGATCGAGGGGCTAACACTGTATATGAACAAAGTTCGACAGGCGACGATCACCCGCGAGTTGATCGAGGTGGTATCGGGGGCGCAGGCGCTGTGAGCATGAAGAGATCAGAGGTCAGGAGCGTCCCGGTCCTGTCTCCCGTCTTCTGGAGAGTGTAGGAATGACAGACACAGATTCCAAAGCAGGCAAGATTGTTCAGGTTATCGGCCCCGTGGTCGACGTCGAGTTCGAAGGTGGGCACCTACCGCCCATCTACCATGCACTACATATCACCGGGGGAATCGGGGAGAACGCTATCGATCTCATTGCTGAGGTTGAGCAGCACCTCGGCGAGGGCCGAGTGCGAGCCGTCGCAATGACCGCGACCGATGGGATGCAGCGTGGTATGGCTGCCGTCGATACGGGTGCTCCGATTTCAGTTCCGGTGGGACCCAAGACGCTGGGGCGCGTGCTCAATGTCCTCGGCGATCCAGTCGACTTTCCGGATCGCCCCGTTGAATCTGAAGAGCGATGGCCGATCCATCGTCCGGCACCCTCTCTTGAAGACCAGTCGACAGAGCTCGAGATGTTCGAGACCGGTATCAAGGTAATCGACCTGCTCGAACCCTATCTGCGAGGTGGCAAGATTGGGCTGTTCGGTGGCGCGGGTGTCGGCAAGACCGTCGTCATCATGGAGCTCATTAACAATATAGCCCTCAAACATGGAGGCGTCTCTGTTTTCGGTGGAGTTGGGGAACGAACGCGTGAGGGAAACGATCTCTGGCTTGAAATGCAGGAGAGTGGGGTCATCAATATCGAGGAGCCAGAGAAGTCCCGCGCGGCTCTGATTTATGGTCAAATGACCGAGCCTCCAGGTGCACGGCTACGCGTGGCACTGAGCGCGTTAACGGTTGCTGAGTATTTTCGGGACGCCGAGAGCAAGGACGTGCTACTTTTCATCGACAACATCTTCAGGTTCACCCAGGCTGGATCGGAAGTGTCCGCGTTGTTGGGACGGATGCCATCGGCGGTTGGATACCAACCGACACTTATGAGTGAGATGGGCCAGCTACAGGAGCGGATTACGTCGACCAAGAAGGGCTCAATCACATCTGTGCAAGCCATTTATGTTCCGGCAGATGACTACACCGACCCAGCACCGGCGACGACGTTCGCCCACCTTGACGCTACGACCGAGCTGTCACGTTCGATTGCGGCACAGGGGCTGTATCCAGCCGTGGATCCACTTGCATCGACATCTCGAATCCTTGACCCGAGGATTATCGGCGAAGAGCACTACTCGGTAGCCCGCGAAGTTAAGCAGGTACTACAGCGGTATAAGGATCTTCAGGACATCATCGCTATTCTGGGGATCGACGAGCTCTCCGAGGACGACAAGCTAGCGGTGTCGCGCGCTCGTAAGATCCAGCGGTTTCTGTCTCAGCCGTTCCATGTCGCCGAGCAGTTCACTGGCTCCCCAGGTAAGTATGTCGCCATTGCGGACACGATTCGCGGCTTTAAAGAGATCGTCGAAGGCAAACACGACGAGATTCCTGAGCAGGCCTTCCTGATGGTCGGAACCATCGAGGAGGCAATTGAGAACGCAGAGAAGATGAAGGCGACAGCGTAGCTGCCGCTTGGACGGAACATGGCGCTTCCCACGCATCTTACGCTTGAGCTCGTGACGCCAGACAGGGCTGTCGTGCGTGAGTCGGTTGACGAGATTCAGATTCCTGGTTCGGAGGGGTACCTTGGCGTGTTACCCGGTCACACGCCGCTACTCACGAGCCTTCAGGTGGGAGAGCTGTGGTTTCGCCAGGGTGGCGAAACGTCCTACGCGGCGGTGGCATTTGGTTTCGCCGAGATTCTTCCCGACCGAGTAACGATTCTGGCCCAGATTGCCGAGCGTGCGGAGGATATTGACGTAGAGCGCGCCCAAGAGGCGGAGCGCCGCGCCCGCGAGCGATTGAACAAGAGCGTGGCTAACGTCGATTTTGAGCGAGCCCGGATCGCGCTAATGAAGTCGCTCATGAGACTGCAAGTTGCGTCTAAGATACGGATGCGTTCGATCTGACTCGATGACCCACGCTGCATGGCACCACGGTCTCTAGGCTCATGCAGATATCCTGGGCAGCTCGGACCGACCCCGGACTCCGTCGCTGCCAGAACGAAGACAGCTTCTGCGCCAATCCTGACCTTGGATTGTTCGTTGTGGCCGATGGGATGGGTGGTCACGCGGGAGGCGAGATTGCGTCGGAGTTGGCGGTGACGGAGATCCAGACCGTGATCGAATCAACCACCGCCCTTGGTGCGCACGACACGTGGCCGGTGCCATTCGACGCAAACGTGGGAGTGGATGGTAATCGTTTGAGGGCGGGTTTTTCGATGGCCAATAGCGGCATCGCCCAGCGGATCGAGAAGACTGAGGACCTGCGGGGAATGGCCACGACCGCGGTGGCGGTACTTGTCCGGGGTGGCAAAGCGGCGCTGGCCCATGTCGGCGACAGCCGAGCGTATTTGTGGCGGTCTGGCCAGCTGACGCGCCTTACGGCCGACCACTCGTGGGTGGAGGAACAGTTCCAGGCCGGAATGTTGACGGAAGCCGCAGCCCGGGAGCATCCGTGGCGGAACATTGTCACTCGCGCGTTGTCCGGAACCGAGGGGCTTAAGGTCGACGTTACCGAACTCGAGCTCGAAGCTGGTGACCGCTTGCTACTCTGTTCCGATGGGTTGCCAACTGTAGTTCAGGACAGCGAAATCGGAACGGTGGTCTCTCCGCCTTCGAATCTGCAGGGGGTGTGTGACGAGCTTGTTAGCCGCGCCAACGCCGGTGGCGGACCGGACAACGTAACCGCGGTCGTGGTCGGTGTCGCCGCGGTATGAGGACAAACCCGTACATGGCGCAGACCCACGATGCTAGCTAACCTCCGCGAGCTGGTCCGATACCGAGGCCTGATTCAAACACTCGTGACCCGCGAGCTCAAAGCCAGATACCGAGGTTCGGTACTCGGCTTCTTCTGGTCGTTCGTCAACCCGCTGCTACTGCTCACCGTTTACACAATCGTGTTTTCGGTCGTGCTGCCCGGATTTCGAGGCGTTGAGATCGAGCCGTACGCCTTGTTTCTTTTCTGTGGCCTCCTGCCGTGGACCTGGTTCTCTTCCGGGCTTCTCGAGTCTGCAAACTCTCTGATCGCGGGCGGTAACCTTATCAAGAAGGTCGTGTTTCCGGCCGAGATCCTTCCGATCGTCGCCGTGCTGTCGAACATGTTTCACTTTTTCTTCGCGCTGCCGATCCTGGGCTGCTTTCTCTTGTTCTACATGCGCCCGCTGAGTCTGATCGAGCTTGCCTGGTTTCCGGTGGTGGTGCTCGTGCAACTGATGTTGACGCTTGGGCTGGGATTGGTGCTCTCGGCGCTGACCGTGCACTTCCGCGATCTTCGCGATCTACTCGGGAACCTACTTACTTTGTGGTTTTTCTCGACACCGATCATTTACCCGATGGTGATGGTGCCGGCCGGTGGGAAGTTCATCATGGACCTGAACCCGTTTGCGCATTTGGTCATTTCGTATCAGGAGATCCTGTTTTACGACGGTCCGTTTGGTCATTGGCGCTGGCTGATGGCGCTGGCCGTGGCTTCGGTGGCTCTGTTTCTGATCGGGTTGGCCTTGTTCGATCGACTCAGAGATTCCTTTGCGGAGGAGGTGTGAGCACCGCGATCGAGCTTCACGCAGTGACGAAGTTGTATCGAAGATATGCGCACCGCCGGCAGTTCGCCACCTTGAAGAGCGCCTTAATCTCAGGGAGTCTAGTCAGAGACCTCCGACCGGATGAGACTTTCACCGCGGTAGGGGGGGTCTCATTCAGTGTGCCTACCGGCTCGGCCTTCGGTATCATCGGTCGCAACGGCTCTGGCAAGAGTACACTCCTCAACCTGATCGCTGGTATCACTAAACCGACCAGTGGCGAGGTGCAGGTTAACGGTCGTATCTCAGCGCTCATCGAGCTGGGCGCAGGCTTTCACCCGGAGATTTCTGGCCGCGAGAATGTCTTCATCAATGGCGTTATGCTTGGACTCAGCAAGCGGGAGATCACCGAACGTTTCGACGAAATCGTCCGGTTCGCTGAACTCGAAGCCTTCATTGATGCCCCGGTGAAAACCTACTCGTCCGGGATGTATATGCGGCTGGGCTTCGCGGTCGCCGTTCACGTCGATCCTGACATCTTGATTGTCGATGAGGTCCTGGCGGTTGGCGACGAAGGGTTCAGCCTCAAATGCCTCGACAAGTTTTCGGAGTTCAAGCGGCATGGCAAGACGATCCTGCTGGTGACTCATGGTCTGAACACCGTGCAGAAGTTCTGCGATGAAGCGGTGTGGCTCGACGAGGGCCAGATTAAGGGACAAGGTGATCCCCGTCGTGTCGTACACATGTATCTGAGCGACGTGGCCGCGGCCGAGGAAAAGTTGCTGGCGGCGGAAGACAAGAAACGGGTCGAGGCAACGACGCTTGACAAGACGACGCCCCGGACGGGTTCAGACGAATCCCGAGGCGACGGAGAGCCGCCCGAAGATATGTTTCGGGCGAGTGAAGGCCGCTGGGGATCGGGAGATGCGACGATCACAAACGTAACGATCGATGGTGATGACGGTCCGACGCACCTGTTCCAAAGCGGCGATCAAATGACGGTTAGAATGAAGGTCACCGCATCGGTGCCATTGGACGACTTCGTGTTTGGCATCAGTATCTTCAATACGGAGGGGATCTGCTGTTATGGAACCAACACCGATATTGAGGACTTCAAGTCAGAAACCATCACTGGAGACGGCGAGGTGAGTGTCGTCATCGAACACCTTGACCTCGTGGAGGGAACGTACAAACTCGACGTTGCAGTGCACACGCGCGAAGGGCGTCCCTACGACTACCACCGTCTCCTTCACACCTTCCGAGTGAAGTCGGACATCAAGGACATCGGGATTTACCGCCCTCGCCATGCTTGGACCTTCACGCCGAACATTCGCTTTCGGAACGGACCGGGCGAGTGATCGTCTATCTGCGTGGTAACATCAAAAGTTTCCTGGTTCACGACAGGACGTCTGCGTGTCGATTGCCGTACCCTCCCTGACTCTGCGCGCGCTGCTCAAATCGACCGCGAGCCTCGTCGGTTTTGGCGGCACTGCAGAGCTGGTCACGGGCCTAACTCCTTCTGCGCAGGCGCTGGCCGTCGCGAACGCGGGGACCAGTGCGCCCACTGTCTTCGTCGTTCCAACCGACAACGACGTCGAGTCTATGACGTCGGACATCCGATTTTTCTTCGCCGCGCTTCAAGGATTTTCAGAGGCTGAGGTCGCGCGCAGCGTCCTCCCCTTTCCGTCGGTGGAAGTGGACCCGTATCGGGCGATTGTGCCCCACTTCGATGTCGCGTCTGCTCGCGCGCGAGCTCTGACGGCTCTCGCCCAGGGAACCGCTAGACTCGTGGTTGCCTCTGCGCCTGCGCTGCTCCCACGGGTCAGCGGCCTGGAACGTCTTCTGCAAGCGACCCGGGAGCTGGTGCTCGGGGGAGAGTTGTCTCCGTCTGACCTAGGAGACTTGCTGGTCGATGCCGGCTTTGTGCGTGAGGATCCGGTCGACAAGCACGGGGAGTTCTGCACGCGCGGCGGGCTGGTCGACTTCTTTCCAGCGGGTGAGAGCTATCCGATTCGAGTCGAGTTTATTGGGGACGTGATCGAATCACTGCGGCAGTTTGATCCGTCGAGTCAACGATCGGTCATGACGATTGATCGCGCCGCCGTGGTACCGCTTCGCGAGACATTCGAGCGGAAAACGAAGGATCCTGACGACCCGGAGGTTTTTGACCGGCGTAGTAGCGTGCTCGAGTACCTCTCCCAAACGATGACACAGATGTTTGTGACTGAACTAGAGGAATGCGAGCGGTGCGTCACGAAAGCGGTTGACCAAATTGGAGAGAACCATGCGGCGGCGACGAAACGGGGTGAGACCCCGACGGACCCAAAGACATTGCTCACCACGTGGCCTGAGCTCCGGGTTCGTCTCGAAGGCGGCGGCCGTTTTGAAACACTCGGTCTCGACGGCGATGACGCCCTCCCCCATCGACCGGTGGCGTGTCAGCCCGCCACGGTATTTCACGGCCGGCTTGGCGACTGGGTTGACGCTGTTCGGAAGAGTCGGTCCGCAGGGGAGACCCAGCTTTTTGTAGCGGCGACAGCCGGGCGTGCGGAACGAATCACCGAGCTGTTGCGGGAGTGCGAGCTTTCTGCGGTGTCCGTCGACCGAGCTGAGACGACTCAGGGTGTCGCGATACTCGTCGCGACCGGTCAGTTGTCACAGGGGTTTCGGCTTCCAGAAGTTGGATTGCAGGTCTACGCAGAGACCGACCTCTTCGACGAAGAGCGACGAGTTTTCGATCGGAAAAAGTCGGCGGCGACGGCATTCCTTTCCGACCTTCGCGACCTCAAGGTCGGAGACCACGTCGTCCACGTCGACCACGGCATCGGAGGTTTTGTGGGACTCACTCAGTTGGATGTGGGTGGAACGCCACATGAGCTGATGGAGCTTCGCTACGCCGGCGGCGATAAGCTGTTCGTGCCGGTCGAGCACCTCGACCTGATCCAGAAGTTCACTGGCGGGCAGCACCCAGCACTCGACCGGCTAGGTGGCGCCAGCTGGGAGCGTGCCAAGACACGCGTCAAACGGGCGATGCGGGATATGGCCGGCGAGCTACTCAAGCTCTACGCGGCGCGGAAGGCGGCCGCGGGACACAAATTCAGCCCTGACACTCACTGGCAACACGAGTTCGAATCTGCATTTAAGTACAGTCTGACTCCGGATCAAGCCACTGCAGTCGCCGATATCAAACGGGACCTAGAGATGCCATCGCCCATGGATCGGTTGTTGTGTGGTGATGTCGGATATGGAAAGACAGAGGTCGCTTTACGAGGCGCGTTCAAGGCAATGATGGAGGGCAAACAGGTTGCCCTGCTGTCACCAACCACGGTCTTGGCGTTCCAGCACTTCCAGACGATTGTCAAGCGGTTCGCGGCGTTTCCGGTGCGCGTCGAGATGGTAAGCCGCTTTCGAAGCCGAGTCGAACAGAAAGCCGTTCTCAGTGATCTCGTTGCGGGAAAGGTGGACCTCATCGTCGGGACCCACCGACTGCTCTCAAAGGACGTGGAGTTTCACGATCTAGGGCTACTGATCATCGATGAGGAACAACGGTTCGGCGTAGCACACAAGGAGCGGATCAAGACGCTTCGGCACAAGGTCGACGTGCTGACCCTGACCGCCACGCCGATTCCACGGACCCTGAACATGTCGTTGATGGGGATCCGCGACATGTCGGTGATCGAGACCCCGCCGAAGGACCGGCTGTCAATCCAGACCAACGTGGTTAAATTCGACCCGAGTGTCGTGGCCCGCGCAATCCGAACGGAGCTGGATCGCGACGGGCAAGTATATTTCGTTCACAACCGAATCCACTCGATCGCCAGCATCGCCGATCTTATTAGGCGCCTGGTTCCAGAGGCCAGGCTTGCCGTCGCCCATGGGCAGTCAGGTGAAGCCGAGTTGGAGAAGGCGATGATCGGATTTGTGGCACACGAGTTCGATGTGTTGCTGTCGACGACGATCATCGAAAATGGTCTCGACATTCCCAACGTGAATACGATTATCGTCAACCATGCAGACCGGTACGGATTGGCACAGCTGTATCAACTTCGCGGACGTGTCGGTCGGTCGAACCGGCGGGCGTACGCGTATCTATTGATTCCACCTGAGGACAACTTGTCGCGTGTCGCGCGGCAGCGCCTCGCCGCGATCAAAGAGTTCAGTGCTCTCGGGAGCGGGTTTCGAGTCGCTGCGCTTGACCTCGAAATCCGTGGCGCCGGCAATCTGTTGGGCGCGGAGCAAAGCGGCCAGATCGAAGCGATCGGCTTCGATATGTATGTGAAACTGCTCGAGCGCACGGTTCGCGAGCTCAAGGGCGAGGCGACGGGCGAGGAGCGTCGGGCCACGGTGACACTTGGGATCGAGCTGCGGGTCGACGAGGAATACGTTCCCGAGACCAATCAGCGCTTGGCGCTGTATCGACGTGTGGCCGCAGCAGAGGGCGAGGCGGAGCTTGCAACGCTACTCGAGGAGCTGAGTGACCGATATGGACCGGTGCCACGAAAAGTGATTCGCCTGATCGAGTTTGGCCGGGTCCGTTTAATGGCCGATCAACTGGGTATCGATTCGATTGACCGAGAAAAACATCTAGTTGTGGTGAAGTTCAGACCCGATACACCGATTAATCCGGAACGGCTGGTGGCGTTAGTCGAGGCACGGCCAGATATGTCTCTTACGCCCCCAGCCGTGATCAGGGTCGACCTGGATATAACTCACGGGCGCCGGCAAAGGCGAAGAAGTGCACTAATTGACGAGTCCGTTTCGTGGTGGACCAAGCGAGCTACGGCCGGCCGTGTTACCGAGGGGTTCAGCAAGCAGGAGGTCCTCAAGCGGGACCGGACCGGCGCTGACGACGAAGTCCTGGCGCAGATTAGTGGACTCTTGTCCGAGTTGAGTGCCGGCGCGTGAGTGACGAATGTTGTGAATCCGATCCCGCCGAGCCACGATGGTGGCGGCGCCTGCCCACTGGATAGATTTGTTGCACACATCGCACTAGAATGCATAGAGGCCTAATGACTGTGCTACATCGCTCGTCACTAGTGGGGACTGTCGCACTGGGGTTGCTGGTGGCGGCCACTGCTGGTCATGCCCAGCCTTCCGAGAGTTCCGACAACCCGCCGAGAATCATCGAACGGGTGCTCGTAAAGGTGAACGGGCAAATCATCACGCAAACGGATTTGGAAACCCGCCAGATCAACGAGATTCGCTCCGCTGGCGTCCAGCCGCAAAACAACACCGAGTTGGTCAATCTGATTCGAGAGGTCACTCCCGGTGTGATCACGAGAGCGGTGGATGAGTTGCTCTTGGTGCAGCGTGGCCGGGACCTGGGATACCAGTTGTCAGATGAACAGTTCGAAGAGATCGTCGCCAGTCTCGCAGCTGAGAACGAGTTCGAGACCGATGAGGAATTTGAGCAAATGTTACTTGAGTCGGAAGGTCTAAGCATGGCTGACTTGCGGCGGGTGATGGAGCGTCAGATGCTGGTGAGCCAGATCCAGCAAATCGAGATTCTCAGCCGCGTGTCAATCACCGACGTTGAAGCTCGTGAGTACTACGACACGCATCTCGAGGAGTTCACCGAACCCGGAACGGCGACGCTGCGGGAAATTCTGATTGCGGTGCCTGAGGGCGTCGGTGGTGTGAACGTGACCGCCGACGACGAAGCGCTTGTCGTGGCTCAGACGACGGTTGCGCGGCTTCGAGCTGGAGAGACTTTCGCGACCGTCGCCGAAGAAGTGTCTGACTCCTCGTCGAAGTCGACCGGTGGTTTGATTGGTCCGCTGCGGCTCAGCGAGTACAGCGAAGCCATTCAGAATCTGATCGTACCCCTTGACGTCGGTGAAGTGGCCGACCCGGTCCGAGCTCCACAGGGATACCAAATCGTGATGTTGGCGGATCGAACGAACGACCTCGTACAGCCGTTCAATGAAGTGCGCGACGACATCTCTAACAATGTGTTCAATGACCGCCGGACCGAGGAGTACGTTGACTACCTGGAATCGCTGAGAGCTGAGGCGGTTATTGAATGGAAGAACGAGGAGCTTCGTCAAATGTACGAAGTGTTTCGCGCGGATCCTGAAAACGCCGGCTCTCCTAGTCTCGGGCCCTAAAAGGAATTCATAGTTGGGTCGCCTTTCGGCCGCTGACCCATTGTGTCCTCCGGCGTAACACACGGCTGGAGTGTGAGATCTAGACGTTCGTCTTGAGGATTTGTCCTGTCGAGTGTTGAGGCGGTGTTATCGATATGGGTGAGCACATCGATGTCTGTGGTTCGCACTCCGGTGGTTTATCATGAGAATCGATGAGGATTGATACGGTTCAACTCGATCACCCGTTTGCGCTGGCACCGATGGCAGGGATGACTGACACGGCGTTTCGTCGTCTCGTGAAACGCCACGGTGGGTGTGGCCTGGTGGTGACTGAAATGGTGAGCTCGGAAGGGCTTGTCCGGGGAATCGATCGAACGCTGGAGTACGCGGAATATACCGAGGAAGAGCGGCCCGTCGCAATCCAGATCTTCGGTGGTGATCCAGAGACGATGGCCGCTGCTGCACAAGTGGTTGAAAGGATGGGCGCCGACATCATCGACGTCAACATGGGGTGTCCGGTTCAGAAGATTGCCAAGCACAACGCCGGGTGTAGCCTGATGCGGGAGCCGACACACGCCGCGCGCGTTGTGCGGTCAATGACTAAGGCGGTCCGTGTCCCGGTGACCGTCAAGATGCGAGCCGGCTGGGATGAATCAGCGATCAATGCACCGATGGTCGCACAGATGATGGAGGATGCGGGGGCTGCGGCCGTGGCGGTGCACGGCCGCACAGCGGCCCAGTCATACCGGGGGACGTCTGACTGGGAGTTGATCGATGAGGTGGCCGGTGGCGTCACGATCCCGGTCTTTGGTAGTGGTGACTGCGTGACACCCGAGCAGGTCGTCGACCGGGTCGCGACCACCCGGGTCGGGGGCGTACTGGTGGGGCGCGGCGCGTTGCGGAACCCCTGGATCTTCCAGCAGGCTCACAGTCTCGCCCTTGGACGGCCGGCTCCACCGGTGACCGCGGCCGACCGAGGGCAATTTCTTTTGGACTATGTCGAGTTGTTGCTTCGTGAGGGAGCTAACGAGGAAGAGGGATTTCGTCATCAAGCGCCGTCGCCAGCAGGTGAAGCCGGTACGCGTGGCGTCCGACCACAGCGGAGCCGAGAGCGCTGGGTGATCAACAAGCTACGAGCGCTGGGGTCGTGGTATACGAAAGGTGGCCATGGGGGGTCCCGGCTCCGGACCGCGATCAACAGCGCTGAGTCGGTCGATGAGTTGCGTGATATCGTCGACCAGTTCTTTTTTCAGGTTCCCACATTTGATACGGCGGTCACATAACAAGCGAGACGATCAACTAGGGGGACTTTGGGGCGAGTCAAGCGACCACAGGAGGGTCCCGTTAGCCGATCCCCATCCGGCATTCGTCCTCACCTCACTCGATCTCGCCCGTCGTGTGGGCGAAGCGATATTCCTTGCAGAACTGGACTACGTCACGACGAACCTGGGCTAGTGCATCCCGGTCGGTCTGGCTGGCGACGACCACATGAGTGGTCAGAACGTGGTTTGGCTCCGTCCATCGACCAGACGTGAGTGTGGTGGGCCGACAGCACGTGCTCCAGCGCACTCAGACGCTGCTCAAGTTCCGGCCAAGTCCAATGTCGTCGGGGACCGCTTGCAGAAAGACGAGAAACGTCTGCCTCAAATGTCGTATGACGCTGAACAGAACGTAGGTCGTGATCGCAACTGAGAGAATTGGGTTGAGCACGGGAAGGTCGACGAACATCAACGTGACGCTGATGATGAGGACGGCAATCCATTCCAGCACGTCTTCGATGCGATGCCAAGAGGCAATTCGGGTGTTGAGTAACTTGCGTCCCAGAAGTCGCCACGCGGCAGCGCTGTTGACGACCACTCCAACCAACGCGAAGAGAAGCATTCTGGTGGCATTCGGCCGCTCCGGTTTGAATAATCTGGGGACCGCTTCGGTCAGAACGATGATCGATCCCAGAACCAACACGAGAGTGTTCATCCAGGCGCCAAGCAGGGAAAACCGAAGATACCCGTATGAGAATCTGCCGGTCGCTGACCTTTTGCGAGTACTTGTCGAGGGACCAGGCCGCACCCAGGGCCAAACTGTCGCCCAAGTCGTGGACGGCGTCCGAGAGGATCGCCACGCTGTTGGTCCAGAGCCCACCCACGATTTCGAGAATGGCCAAGCTGGTGTTGAGCACGAACGCGAGCCGGAGGTCAGCGTCGGAGTAATGAGGATGCGTGTAGCTTATCGGCGGAACGTTTCCCACCATTGTATGTCGCAAAAACAATGGTGTCCGGTCTGTGGGGTAGGCTAGCTGGGCTCTCCATCATGAGTATGAACAAGATCACCGACATCGACTGGACAACCTGGAAGGCGGTCGATCACGCGACGTTGGTGTTTGTGATTCACGGCGGGCAGATTCTGCTGATCCGAAAAAAGCGAGGGTTGGGAGCCGGCAAGATCAACGGTCCCGGTGGTCGGCTTGAGCCTGGTGAAACGCCCCAGGCATGTGCAGAGCGGGAGCTTCGGGAGGAGGTCGGGGTCACGGCGGGTGCGCTTGTCCTGATGGGCCACCATCGATTCCAGTTCGTCGATGGTTACTCGACGTATGGCTATGTCTATCGCACTCACGAGATCGAAGGTACCGCGATCGAGACCGACGAGGCGGCTCCCAGGTGGTATGACCTTGCAGCAATACCGTTCGACGAAATGTGGGAGGATGATCGATATTGGTTACCGTTGGTCATTCAAGGCAGGCGATTCTCAGGGTACTGGATCTTCGATGGGGACCGTATGGTCGACTACCGTCTGGACGTCCTGGACAGAGCATGATATCCAACTAGAGCCACGGCTGGTGATACCAGCGCACTGATCCGTTCAGAGCTCGAGGCGCTTCGCTTTTTCAACCAGAGTCGTCCGCTTGATGTTGAGGAGTTCGGCGGCCCTGCGTTTATTCCCGCCGGTTCGCTCTAGGGACGCACGGATAAGACAGCGTTCGATCTCCTGGACGTACTGCTGCAGATCCACACCGTCTTCTGGAAGGTCGATATCCACCTTCCTCGATGGATCCCCGTTCGTTTGGAGATCCGGCGGGAGGTCGGCCACGTCGATCTGATTCCGTCCAGGCGTCATTGTCAGTGCGCGCTCTACGACGTTTTCCAGCTGACGGATATTCCCGGGCCAGTTGTGCGCCATTAACCGCCGCATCGCCTCCTGCGAGAAGACCACATCGGTTCGGGCAGGCTCATGTTGCTGAGACAATTTAAGGATGAAGCTCTTGATTAGAAGGGGGATATCCTCGCGGCGCTCCGAGAGCGGTGGCAGGTGAATCGGGATGACGTTAAGCCGATAGTACAAATCCTTTCGGAACGTGCCGTCCTCGATCATCTCTTCCAGGTTGGAGTTGGTGGCGGCAATGACCCGCACGTCAACGCGCATTGGCTTGCTGTCACCAAGACGCTCGAACTCACGCTCCTGCAGCGCTCGCAGGAGTTTCGCTTGCAGGCTGGCACTCATCGTGCCGATTTCGTCGAGAAACAGTGTTCCCCGATGCGCCTGCTCAAGTCGACCTTGACGCGTGGCCACTGCACCGGTGAACGCCCCGCGGACGTGGCCGAACAGTTCCGCCTCCAGCAGCGTTTCAGGTATCGCGCCGCAGTTCAAGGCGACAAATCGATGGCGACAACGTGGACTGTTGTGGTGAATGGCACGGGCAACGAGCTCTTTGCCCGTGCCGGTCTCCCCGGTGATGAGAATCGTGCTGGTCGCACCGGCGACGGTCTCGAGTATCTGAAACAGTCGTCGCATCGGCTGACTCCGGCCGATAATACCTTCGAAGCGATACCGTTCCTCCAACTGCGACCGCAGATACGCGTTTTCGGACTTTAGCCGGCGCTGCTCGAGCGCCGTCGTGAGGACGTGCAGCAGGTGGTCGAACTGGAATGGCTTGGTGATAAAGTCACTCGCGCCGTTTTTGATTGCTTCAACTGCATCCCTGACCGTGCCAAATCCGGTGACCACGACGCCGACGATGTCTGGGTACAGCTCAAGGGACCTCTGAATGACCTGGGTTCCGTCTATGCCGGGGAGTCTGAGGTCGGTAATGATTGCGTCGAATGCGAAGTCTGAAATCCGCTGCAGCGCATCTTCTCCAGATTCGGCCTGAACCACCCGATAGCCGTGTTCCTCCAGACGCTCTGCGGTCGCCTCACGTAAGGCGATCTCATCTTCTACAAGGAGTAGATGTTCAATTTTTTCAGTCATTTACGCTGGTGCCGGTATTTTGACGATGTGTAGAAATCGGGTTAAGGATCGCACAATGCTACAGCTTTTTTCATAGTTTGCCGATACCACTCTTCGAAGCGAAATCAGCGGGTCACATCGCTACGATCCGCTGAGCGGGGGCGCGAACAATTATGGGAAGGCGATGAGCAAGGTGATGATTGTCGACAGAAAGACTATATCGATCATGAAGGCCTGCGAGCTTGTTGGCGTGAGTCGGCGGACGATCTATAACTGGATCGCTAGTGGGAAAGTCGAATATGTACGCACGGCTGGCGGCTCGGTCCGGATCTTTGTTGAGACGCTGTGGCGGAGGCCCGAAGACTCCAGTCGCCGTCAGCCGGTTGGCGAACAACGACGGCTTGGTTGATGGCCGGAGAGCCGCAGGTTCTCTACCCTTACGACGGGTCCGTGCTCTGCGGTGAAGAGCCAGGCCTGGGACACCGGCTTCACCGTCTGAATAACCAGCTCGGTATCATTTTGGCGAATCCAGAGCTGCTAGAGACCAAGCTGGGCAAGTCGTCAGGCCGATCCAAGGCCAACCAGATCGTGACCAGTGCTGTCAATGCGATCGGTACCAGAAGAGACATCCGTGCTAGGTTCTCGAGCCCATGAGACCTGCTGCATTCGGATCTATTTCGACCAGATCTTGTCAATATTTTGACGATCAGGCGCTCTAGGCGTCAGCGTTCCTACACAGCGCATCCAGAATCTTCTCCTTTCTGCACAGCCCTTCCTGTGCTGTAGGTAGCGTAAAAAGAACAAGTTATTGTCGTTCACGTGACTTCCTGTCCCTTCTTCGCACGGTCCAAAACTGCCTGGCATTGCTCTTGCCCTTCATGAGGTCAGTCCGAACGTCGCCGCGGTGGCGAGACGCCGGACCACCGAAGGGAGTCGGAAGCTATGCAGAAGCAGACCACACTTGATAATCAGGAAGAGCGGATCGCCGCGAGCGTGCCGTTCGTGCAAGCCCAGGCGCGACGACTAGCTGCCTCGATGCCGACCTCGATTGATATCGGCGACTTGGTTCAGGACGGAATGATTGGACTGATCGACGCTGCTAACCGCTTCGATGAAAAACGCGGAATCAAGTTCGAGACGTTCGCAGAGCGCCGTGTCCGCGGGTCAATGATCGACGCGCTCCGTAGAGGCGCGTGGCCACGCGGAATCCGTCGTGTGCGGCGTGAACTCGAAGCTGCACGTCAACACCTGCGCAATGAGCTCGGTTCCGAGCCGTCGCTCTCAGAATTGGCCAGCCGCATGGGTGCTGACGAGGCGCACCTGAGTCGCACCATCATCAGGATCAAGACGATCGAGGCGACGTCGCCGTCGGCCACGATCGACAACGTCGACGAGGCGAGCCTGCCTCCGGTGCTGCTGCCCTCCGAGCCGGCTGCACCAGACAAGTTGTGTGAGCTGGGCGAGGTACAGAACCGAGTCCGGGCTGCCATTACCGCGCTTCCACCCCGGGAACGGAAAGTTGTCACGCTCTATTACTTCGGCGAGGTGACAATGAAAAAGATCGGAGAGACAATCGGCGTCAATGAATCTCGCGTCTCGCAACTTCACGCCCGCGCCGTCCAGCGACTGCGTAAGCTGCTCGGACCCGACCTGGCACCTGAACAGCTAAGTGTCGCGCTCACAAAGCCTGTGGCGGTCAAGACGGTCAAAGCAAAGGTCGGCATGCATTCACGCCCACGACGGGTTGCGGTGAAGGCGAGTCGCCCGATTCGGCAAGTTGAAGTGGCTGCGGCTCGGTGTTGAGTGCCTTGGACGGCAACGCGGAAGGTTGGGCTACCCGGTCACGTCGAACGCGACTTTGAGGAGATCGGCCAGTCTGAACGGTTTAGCAAGCCACTGACAGCCGCTTTCTTCGAGAAACCGTTCAGCTTCGGTTCCTGCCACGTCTCCCGTGACAAAGACCATCCGCCTGGCCAGCGCTGGTTCAGTTTTTGTGATCGTGCGATAAAGGGTCGGGCCGTCCATTCGTGGCATCTTGAGATCGCAGACGAGCAGGTCGTACACGCTCTCCTGAATCCGGTCCAGTGCGTCGTGCCCATCCCCGGCCTGGTCAACCTGAAACCCGGCATCGGTCAGTGCCTCTGAGACCGCTGCCGCGAGTGCGGGTTCATCCTCGATGACGAGCACCCGCGCACCTCTTCCATTCGAGGTCTCCTTTGGAACCGGTGGCGTTACCTGAACCTGACGGACGACGCCACCACTGGCTGGGAACTCCACGAAAAACGAGGCCCCCTGACCGGGGCCCGAAGCCACGCGAATACGGCCTCCGTGTTCTTGCACGATGGCGTAGGCAACTGTTAGCCCCAGACCGGTCCCTTGTCCCACACCTTTGGTGGTGAAGAACGGGTCGAAAATCTTTGCCTGCACCTCTTCGGGCACGCCAGGACCATCGTCGTTGATTTCCAAGACAACCGATTCCCTTTCCGCGTCGTGCCACGTTCGAGCGACGAGCGTCCCCCGACCATTCGTGGCCAACATGGCCTGCTCGGCGTTGACGATGAGGTTGAGCAGGACCTGCTTGAGGTGATGGGGATCGGCAAACACCTGTGGAAGGCCACCAGCTAAGGCCTCGATCGCCGTCACGTTGGAGACGCGTTGGTCATAAGCTCGCAGTGAGAGCGTTTCTCGGACGATTTGGTTCAGGTCGATCACCGCCCGGGTCGTATGTCTTTTTCGTGAGAACGTCAGGAGGTTTCTGACGATCTTTGCGGCGCGTTCGGACTCGCTCAGGATGGTTTGAATACCTCTTTTTGTCACGTCGTCAGAGGGGCGCAACGACAGGCGCTCCGACCAGGTAAGAATTGTCGCTAGCGGATTGTTGAGCTCGTGGGCAACACCAGAAACTGTCTGTCCGAGCGCGGCCATTTTCTCAGACTGGAGGAGCTGGTGGTAGAAGTCGCGACCCTGCTCCTCCAGTCGCCGGCGTTCGCTGACGTCCCGCATGAGGGCAACGAGTCGACGGCCGATCTGATTTTTGGGCTCATCAACATGAGCGGTCACTTCGACCCAAAATGATGAGTCATCCGCTCGGCGTAACCGGAGGAGATAGTCCAAAACGGCACCATCCCGTTCGAGTCGTTTTAGGAATTCCGTGCGCGCCTCCGGATCGACAAAGCGTTCGAGTTCAAATGGGCGGACCGCTTCTGCTTCGGCCTCGGGAGGATGGCCGAACATTAGCTTTAAGTGAGGATTGGCCGTGACGGTTGTATCGACGCCTCGGTGCAGCGTGCCGATGTAGATCCCTTCCTGGATCGATTCAAAGAGACACGCGAGCGCTTCAAAGGTTGGCGTGGGGAAAGACGTCAGGCGGGGGGCGCGTGACGACACGTTCGATTATAGCAAGGCCCGTTATCTCTCGCTGAGCGCCTCCGCCGGCTCTTCAGCTGTCTACTCAGCCGGGGGAGCGGGTGTCGGCGTCTGGCTTATGGCGCGAGGCAGATACTTTGCTTCGACTGCCGACCGGATGTCACCGACGGACCCGCCTGAGGCATGCAACTGCATGGCCTCTTGGGCGACGTCGATACACACGATACAAGCCATTCCATGGGGTTCCCACGAGTTGACCGAACCATTCTGGTTTCGAGACTGGACAAAACAGTCTGCATTGCCTGTGTGTCCCGCCGATTCGCAGCCACAGTAACAGGGCACATACTCGAGCACGTCCGGGTTGCGGGCCGCGAACTCATAGGCAGCGCTCACCACCTCGGGTGACCGTGGCACCATATTGGGCATGAGTGGAAGATTCGGCAACGGGACACCCTCCGGGTGTGCAGGCGAAGCCTCTTGTGTCGGTACGAATGGAGGGGTGAAGCCGGTCGTTTCCGCGTCAACGGTGTCGGCGGCTTCGACCGCGGCGTCCATCCCAGCATCGGACACATCAGGGCCGCCCCTAGGGTAGAGGGCACCAAGTCCAACGGCCACGACGGTTACGACCCCGGCGATCAGGACCCACGGTGGTCCACTTGACCCCGAACCAGGTGCCCCGGGAACTCTTCTTTGAACCTTCCATTTTTTTACCACAAAACTGATCTTATAACAGAAACCCTGGGTGTCTAGTCACTAACCCAACAGGCCGAAAAGTATCGCGTTTGGGTCATTGTGCAGTCTGGCTGGCACCGACGGGTACCTGAAATGATCCGCACTCCCACCCGGAGTCGATCCTCGCTGTCTATTTGGCGAAGAACCAAACCGTGCGGACGATTACTTAGGGGAGCTTCTCATGCATTCAGCCGAGAAACATGACATTGTCCTGGTGTTCGGGCTTGCCGTCACCTTAATGGTCATATTCTAGAAGCCGCTTCTGGGCCTGCTCGCGGCGTCCATCGTCTGGACGTTACTCGTCTTTTCTTGGCCCCAGCGCGAAAGCCATCGTCCCTTCGACGACCCGCGTGTCACCAACTCGAGCGAAGCCCTTGAGCTGACCCATTCGGCTCCGAAGGCGCTCGACCGTGGCTTCGATCACGACGACATCTCCCGGATGAACTGGCTTGAGATACCGCACTTGCTCGATTCCGAGAAAGTAGATCAACCTCTCCCGATTCTCGGGTTTAGCCAGAATCAGGATCGCGCCCACTTGAGCGACAGCCTCGGTCAGGATCGTCGGTGGGAGGGCGGGAGGCTCACCCGGACGATGCGCCAGGTACCTTTCGTTGAGCGAGACGTTCTTGATGCCGACAATTCGCCTGTCCTCCTCGAATTCCGTGATCTTGTCGACCAGGAGGAAGGGGTATCGATGCGGCAGGATCCGCTCGATGGCGGCGTTGTCGAGTGGGAGGCTAAGGTGTGTGTTCACCGGCTCAAGTATATCCTCCCCTAGGGATGAGGATGGCCGCACGGAATCGCTCTTGCCCTGCGACGGAATGCGGCGAAGCTAGCGCCTGCCTGAGTTAACGCACTCCGTTGATTCCGCGCGACCGTAGACTTTGGTATTAAATCCCGTGCCGTCCAAATTCTGGAGCAGGTATGCCAAGGCTGGCTAGTTTCGGCGGCGTGTCGTCCTGTCAGGTGGACCTCAGAAGAGGACTTTTAAACCCTTCTCGCAAAACGGCCATCGCAATGAACCAACACAGGTGTTTTTCGACTGAACACCCTTACCGGGAGGGTGGACATCTGCACCGCAATGTCCGGTCAGACTCTAGCAGGAGGCCCCCGCGGTGATGAAGTAGGGCTCTGTGTTGTCGTCCCAGACCAAAGGCTGGACTCATTTGTCGTTTATGTCGTGCGCTGTAGTCACAGAAAGACCGTGGACGGGCTGCAATGATAGCGTCTCGCTATTGCCCGGATGGAGTAACCGCGTTTCGCAAGGCTTAGAAAACGTCGTCGCTCCAATCCGCTGACGTGGGCGAGCTACTTCGTTCGAGCGAAGCACTCGCACCTGCCAGGTGTCCGCGGGATGCCTTTATCTGAGCGTGGACGCGCTGATAAGGCTCGTGAGAAATTCAACCCCCAAAGCATGCTTCGGACTTGCACCGAACCTGTTGGCCATCTCGCCGCCTGGGGTTGTCATGAACACCAAGGACACGATGGCGCCCAAGAGCGGTACGAGCAAGGTCGGGAGCCATCATCCGCTGCGGTTGGTTTCATGAAGACGCCGAACAGTCACTGCAAGGCCCAGAAGCACCACGGCCAAGTTGTATAGGAGTGGAAGAGCCCGGATGTCGCCCCCCATGAGCGACCCATTGACAAGGCCAGGCACAACCAGCGCGCTGATGAGCACGAACAGCCAGTACTCATTGCGCCGAGCTCGTCCCGCAAACACGGCGTACTGGCGCAATGCTGTTGAATACCACTCCATAGCCACATCACCGTGTCTAGTGCCGGGGCACTACAGTCGGGATCCGAACAGGTTGCCCGCAGGTCAGGGTCGTGTCTTGTGCTCTGCCTGTGTCGGGTCGGCCATCACCACTGTAGAGAGTTGTGCGGCGAGGATCATTGCCGTCGCCTGCACGCCATCACTCGCTTCCCACCCGTGCCGCACCTCGGCAGACAAGACGCCGACACATCGGCTGGTATTGGCCGTGGAGGAAACAAGGGGCACAGCCACTGCCCCGTGGCCGCGCTCTCCGCCGGGGACAATCTGGAGCCGAGCTGTTCGGTAGGCGGTTGCGGTCGCGCTTTCACCATCGCACGCCAGCCGTGCCAGCCGGGCCAAGGTCTGCGGGGCGTAGCCATGGCCAATCGCGGGGCGAAGCGCCAGCCCGCTGCTGTCACGAACCCAGACGACGAGGCCCGAGGCGTTCAAAAGATCTCCGGCTCGACTCAGCAGGTTGTCAAGCTCGTCGCTTGTGGAGACTTGCCCGAGGTCAGTGCACAGCTGAGCGGTAGTCGCCAGGTCAGGGACGACGGTTGTGGCGGCGGATCGGTCCGGATCCTTTGCCAGGTCAGTTCCGACGGCCCAATCGGCTGGTGAGACCGGTTCCTTACGGGGGCGGGTCGATTCCAGATCTAGCTCGAGAGCGCCTAGTGCGGGAACCGGTTCCGTCTCCGGTGGGTCACCCGGGTCGATTTCAAAATCCGCCGAAACCAGCGCGGCATCCGTAGGCACTGACGCGGCTGTTGTGTCGACCTGGTGTTCTGTGGTCGTCAATTCGGAGACCTCAAATGGAGTATGAGGCACCGGCAGAAGCACGAAAGCGATAACAACAACAACAGCTGCTGCAACAACTACCGTCATGACGTCGTCAGTGCGAAGTTCACCCAGCCGTCTGAATCGTACCTCGGCCTCGACGGATCTGGCACGAGCGAGCTGTTGAGACACCTGTCGCGTGAGCTCTTGCCCATCCGTAAAGACCAAGTCTGACGCCATCAGGACTTGGCCGATCGTGGTGTGGCTCCGGGCTGATTCGCCCACGCGCTTCAGGCGCTCCACGAGTGCATCAGCAGCGGTAACGATCTCAACCGCCTCGCTGGATTGAGACATTGCCCGGAGATCGGCTAATCCACCCTTCAGTCTGCCGAGATGGGTGGCGACTTGTGCATACCACTCATCCGGATCCTGGCCGCTGGCTACGTACGCCTGCTGAGCAGAGCGGAGATCGGCCAAGACAACGGTAAGCGTCCACGCCAGCTTGTCGTAGGTACTGGCGGCGTCGTTTTCGAAGCTACGTTGCTGCTCGGAGTGGAGTAGGCGGTACCCTGAGGTGAAGACTACGGCCAGTATGATGATGACGAAACTCAGTCTCACCCACGGCCAACTCATGCATTCCTACTATAACACCTAGATCCGTAACGCTCGATAGAGAGACAAAGCGTTTCATGCCGATCGTATCGTGAGCAATGAAATGAGAGCTGGAATCATCATCAATCCAATCGCCGGGTCTGTATATCGCCGACACACCGACGCACGAGTGGCGCTCGCACACGATGTTCTTCGCCGGTGCGGTATCGAAGGCGACGTATTTGTGACGATGCGCCGTGGTCACGCGCGCGAACTCTCCCGTTCGTGTGTCGACCGCGCAGTCGACACTGTCGTGGCGTGGGGTGGGGATGGCACCGTCAACGAAGTGGCGTCCGAAGTTGCCTTTCACAGCTCGGCGCTGGGGATTGTGCCCGGGGGCTCCGGCAATGGGCTTGCGCGCGAGCTTGGATTGCCTCAGCGGGACCCAGCCAGATCCCTGATGACGGCCCTCCAGGGTGAGCCCCGCGCGATCGATGCCGGCGAATTAGGTGGGCGTCTGTTTTTTAATGTCGCTGGTGTCGGACTCGATGCACACCTCGCCGCAGTGTTCAACTCGCGTACAACGCGAGGCCTGTGCGGATACATGGGTTCGACAGTACGGGAGATGCTGGCATACGAATCGAGCTACTACATTCTTCGGGTCAGTGATGTCGCTGTCAGCCAGAAGGCGCTGATAGTAGCCCTAGCGAACACCCGGCAGTATGGTGTCAACGTGCAGATCGCGCCGCTGGCGCGACCCGACGATGGCCTACTCGAGCTGGTGGTTCTACCCTCGGTTTCCCCGCTCGTGGCACTATGGCACGGGCGTCGGCTGCTCACGGGAACGGTTCACGAGATCCCCGGTGTCACGATGCAGTCAGTGCGCGCGGTTGATATTGCCAGCGACTCGCTTCTAGACTTCCATGTTGACGGAGAAGTGTTTCAGGGTCGTGAAACACTGTCGGCAAAGGTTCACCCCGGGGCACTCCGAGTCAGGTGTGGTACTACGTCCTGAGGCGGGGATCAGTCATCCGTTTGGGTCACGTCGTTTGAGCCTGAGTCGGTCGAGGGAGCCGAGCCACCGACTCGTAAGATCGCGTAGGTGGGTAGTCCAAACGACTCGAACCGCTTCATGACTTCACGGGCCGGCGACAGGCTGAGATCCTCGGCCTGAAACTTGATCTTCACGTACTGGTCGAGCGCCGCTTCGACGGCTGGATCTTTCAGCGTGGTTCGGTCCATCGTGAGACAGTTCTTGCACCAGGTGGCCCAGACATCGACCAGTACCATCTTGTCGTCGGTCTGAGCCGATTGTAGACCCTGGTCCAGTGAGGCATACCAGCCCTCGTCCAGCAGCAGCTGGACGCTCGTTGCTACCTCTTCCGGGTCGACCCATCGTTGGCTAAAAAGCCCGTACGACAGATATCCGTAGTACATTGCGGTCCCTAGGATAAAAACGCCGAAAGCCTGCTTGACTCGTAGCATCCACACTCCAGGCTTCGGCAGGAACGTCAAACCTGCTCCCGCGATGGGCCATGGCAACGCCATCCCCACACCGAGAAGAAACGGGAGCACCAAGGCAACCGTCATTCCGGTCGCGTACAGATTGCTGGAAAAGACGATCACTTGAATGACAACCGGTGCGACGCAGGCCCCAGCCAGTAATGCGGCGACGCCACCCATCCCGAATGCCACAAGAAACGACCCGGTGCCCGACGAGGCTTTGCGAGTGAGTTGATTCTGGAAGCTCGAAAAGTCGATGGAGAGCAGGTCGAACATCGCGAGCGCGAGCACGACGAACAGTGTGGCAATGGCAAAATTGAACCATGGAGATGAATTGATCGTGCCAAAATTTCCAGTGGTGAGAATTACGATCAGTCCCAGGACACCGTAGACGAGCGCCATGGCTAAACCATACGCTCCCCCGAGGGCGAATCCTTTGGCTCGGGAGCCAGTTGTGGTTCCGGCGCCGATAATCGCCAAGTTGATCGGGATCATCGGAAGCACGCACGGCGTTAGATTGAGCGCCAGACCACCGATAAGGACAAGCAAGATAATCGCCAGAGGACCCCGTCCGTCGAACCATCCTTCCTGCCCCCGGCCAGTCTCTGCTCGGTCGATAAACTCGAGAAAGTCTTCGGTACCCAGATACCCGCCCGTGGTGTTCAGGACGGTGAACTGAGCCAAGCGGGCAATTGCTCCGACATCGTCGGTGGAAAAATCTCGGGGCCGAGCAGTTGGGTTGATGATCGTTGGATCAACAACTGCGACGAACGTCATCTCGTCGAACAGCTCCACGTGAGTGGGCGTTAAGCTTTGCGTTTCTTCGACGACGGAGAGATGGAATTCGAGGTTAGCGGTCGTCGGGAAATAGCAGATCGTGTCGTCACAGGCTTGATAACGGAGCGAGCCTGCGACTATGTACTCGCCAAGCTCAAGGTCCGGGTCCAGGGCCAAGCTAGCTCCGATGACAAATTCCTCCTCGAAGACCGCCAGCGGCTCGCCACCGACTTCAAACAGAAAAGATTCGGGCCAGGCGATCCCCTCGAGACTGATCCCGTCCACAGGGTCGAAACTTAGCTGGGTCGCAATGAGCCCGTCCTCGAGTGGCTCATTAGAGTTGACGTGGAAGCCTGCATCGAGTCGGGCCTGGACCGCCACGTGGTAGGTGGAGCTGGCGTGGGCTCCAACGGCTTCGGTCACGGTTGTGATTGAGATAGGGCTTGGCGGCTGAGCATGTGCAGGCAACGGGCACAGGGCTGTTACGATGAAGATAAGGAGGACATTGCCGAGGAACACGCTCGCTTTGGAAAGTCGACTACTCACGCTCATCGCCGATATTCTTTCGCCTCGCGGATGCTTGACCGGACGCCGAGAGATACTCAATCTAATTGGAAGCACACGGGGTGTCTCAGGATCCGGTCTACTGGCTGATTTTGCCAAGGACCACGTCGTTGTCATCGACGGAGACGTCTCTTAGCTCGTCTCTTAGTGGAATCCGGACTTCGGTGAGCTGTTCCGTGACGGGGACCACGGTGGTTTCGACTTCGCCGGACCGGTATCGTAGCCTTACGGGTACCGGGACCTCGAAGATGGATCCAGTTTGTTCGAACACAAGCACCAGGTCGTTTTCGTTCTGTGCACCAGACACTCGTGCCTCGGTGCGGTAGTCGAACTCAAGCTCGGGTAACTCCGATCCGTGGATCCACTGGTCAAAGAAGCCCTCGAGCGAACGCCCGGCTTCGATCTCGAACCCACGGATGAGGTCATCGGTTCCCGCCTTCTGGAATCGCATCTCGCTGTAGTAGTGACGAAGGCCGTTGAAGAAGTCTTCGTCACCGATCAGACTCCGCAGCATGTGTAGGACCAAGGCGCCCTTGTTGTACACCAGCGCCCGATAAGCTCGAGCGTCACCCTCTATATGTCCAAGCCGAAATCCTAGATAGACAGGCCCGGCGTCAGAATGACGGGTTGCCCACTGGCGCATCTGTTTAAGCACGTTCTGGAAGTCGGCATCACCGCCATCCTCCTGAATGTATAGCGCGGCGAAATACTGGGCCAGTGCCTCGCTGAGCCACTGCTCGTGGTAGTTCTTCCACCCCACAGCCTGTCCCCACCACTGGTGGGCAAGCTCGTGTGCAAGAAAAAAATGCTCAGTTTCACTAAAAGCGACAGGGTCGTCTCCCCACGACCACTGCACTCCTGGTTGGAGCGGCAGCTGCTGGTTCAGCACCGAGAAATACGCTGGGCTGTGGCCACCGGGCAAGATACTGTCCGAGAGGGCGAGCGTAAACGTTGGGTACGGCACGTCACCCATGATCGACCCATAAAACTCAAGGATGTCCTGGGCTCTCGATTGGTACTCGCCGATAAGCTCGGCGCTCCGGGGATTGGTTTCGACAATGACCTCGACACCGTCGTAGACGACGCCGGAGCGCACCGGCGGCATCGCCGTCGTGGCCACAAGCGGAACTTCCTGCGACGGGGTGTCGTGGGACCAGAACACCGAGAGGAGCACCGAGAGATATTTCGCCGGCTGGATCGTTATGAAACGAAAGGTTTTGGGGTCCAGTTGACTGTCGAGCTGAGACAACTGAGGGTTGTCGTCCGCGGCATCACCACTCGCGATGACGCCGTAGTCAGCGGGAACCGTCAATTCCATCGTTGCGGTCGCGAAGTCTGGAACAACGCCGCGAGGATACCAGGCGGTCGACCCGCTGTAGATGTACCGACGTGCACCGATTCCGAAGAGTGGTTCGGTTCTGAACAGCGTTCGCGTGCGTCCGAGCCAGTTCTCGTCGGCCGCTTGAGCGGGAAGTAAACCAGAATAAGCGACGACTACACTGAACTCCGTCCCGATCGGCGCTGCGTCCGGAAGACTGATCACTAGGTTGTCGGGACCACCCATCCGGAAGAACAGCAGCGGTCCGAACTCCCGAGACGTCACGGAGTGCACCTCCAGCTCGCCAGCCAGCTGCAACGATACATTCTTGAGGTTTACACCGGTGACCTCTACCGCCAAGCGGGTCGTTCCCACGATCCAGCACCCCTCAAGCTCAGGTTGGGACTGGAGCGATTCCTGCAACACGCCGGCGGGTTCGAATGAGGCGACTACGTCATAGTCGAGAATATCGTAGTTAACGGAGTCCTGGTCGTCGTAGTACCTGCCCTGCGCGGCCTGCTGTCTGGCCGACGAATAGAGCGAAATAACTTTGTAATCAGGCTCGCGTTGGAAGAGAGTGACGTCCTCAGGTTGGTTCTGGGCCTGCGTGTACGTCACATTACCGTGACGGCGAGTGGCCACCTCGGCCTGAAAGTGACCAGTGGTTGGCGTCAGCCACCACGTCCGGTCACTCATACTTCCAAAATCGACGGTGTATGAGAGTGATCCGACCTGATCGAAGAACCTCTGCGCCTCGCGGAAAGCTCCAGCGTCGACCGGTGTTTCGGTGAGCCGGTTTGGGGACACCCTGGATGAGAACATGGCTGGGTTGATCCGGACGAAAGCATGTGTGAACTCGGCCGACATGATCTTGTCACCAGAGAAAATCTCAACTTGTTGGCGTTCAGCCTCGGGCGCGGGATCGAATGTCATGACGCCGTCGCCAATCAGCACGAGGCCGGTAATGCCTGTATCGATCTCTGTCACGAACACCGCCCCTCTCGACATTTGCAGCGTCATGTCTTCTGCGGCGATGACGACGTTCTCGGCATCGTACTGAAGGTCGCGGTTTAATCTGAGATGATGAAGCGAGTCAATACCGTCCATTACCTCGTACCCGGTGATCGTCCAGGGGGTGGTCCTACCGACGACTGGGGCCGCCGCGTTGCCGTTTGCACTCACCGGTGCAGTGTCTGCTCTGATCACCTGTAAGTTCCAGGTCTGCAAACGTGCTCGGTCGCCCGTCTCGCTGAACACTTCGACCGTCAGTTCGTGGCTGTCGCCTTCTTCATCAGCTGGGATCAAGAATCTGGGAACGACGACGGTCCGATCAACGTTCTCCCGAAGCGCCTCCAGCGCGAACTCTCGGGCGGCAATCGGTTCGGCACCTGGCGCCAATACCGCCAAGAGCCCTTCCTGGTCCGCCGTTTCTGTGATCGTCTGCAGTCGGCTAAGGAGAGGTTCGAAGTCGCCAAGCGTCAACGACGATTGAGCGCTGCCCACGGCCGGCCAGATCAGGCAGAGCACCACGGCAGGTGAGATCATCCAGTTCATAAGCGAGGCCTCGTTTGAATCATGCTTACTCTTACCGACTCCAGGCGCTTAGTCTGATGCCTTGGTCGTTAGTCGTCAACCAGCAAGAAAACTGGCTGTAAACGCTTCGATGGCGTCGCAGTAGCTGTCCAGTTCAGGCAGAGAGGCGAGGAAGACGATCCTGAAGAACCCATCGGCCGGGTCGGCGCCGAAGCCGGACCCGTAGACACAGAGGATCCCTGTTTTTCGGAGCAGACCGAGCACGAACTCTTCGTCGGTTCGACCCGGGGGAAGGTCGACCTTGGGCAGGGCGTAGAACGCGGCAGCCGGCGGGACACAAGAGATCCCGACGATGTCGTTTAGGCGTCGTGACGTTAGCTCCGCGCGCTCTTGGAGCTGACGCCGAAAGAGGTCTTGGTGGCTACGGTCACCGGTAAGCGCCGGTGAGATGGCGTGCTGCATCGGGCCATTGGTACACAGTCGTCCATCCGCAAGCTCCTTGATGGCACCCAAGATTCCGTCGAGTCGCTCGGTGTTCCCGACAGTCATCCAGCCGGTACGCCATCCCGGAGCCATGAAGGCTTTCGACGCCGAGGAGAATGAAATGACGGGCGCGTCGGGAGCGACTGCCCCGATGGGCGGAACGGGTCCTGCGTACACCAAATCTGTGTACACCTCGTCGGATAGGAGCACGAAGTTACCGCGGTCGGCGATGTCGACTAGGGCCGCCCGAGTCTCCTCCGCATAGACAGCACCGGTTGGATTGTTGGGGTTGATCACAACCAGCGCTCTCGTCCGGGGTGACACGAGGTCACGGAGTTGTTCGAGGTCAGGTTCCCAACCACGGCTTTGGTCAGTCGGGTAGTACACCGCGCGTACTCCGAGCTTCGCCAGGGCGGCCGTGTAGAACGGGTAGGTCGGAACCGGAATGAGGACCTCATCGCCACGGTCAGCGATCACGCTCAGCGCCAGGTCGATCCCTTCAGACGTCCCTGAGGTCAGCACGACCCGGTCGGCTGACGTCGCGATCCCACGCGCTAAGTATTCGTTTGCCACCGCCTCTCGAGCAGCCATGATCCCGGCGCCCGTGGTATAGCCGTTGTGGCCGTCGCGCATGGCTCGTTCAACCGCAGCCACCAGATGCGGCGGTGTTTCAAAGCCGAAGAGGACTGGATCTCCGATATTGAGATAGTGTACCGGACGCCCGCTCTGCTCTACTTTGTGAGCCTCGGCTACGATGTTCCGAATCGCATAGTCGAACTTCGCGACCCGCTGGGCCACAGGGATCGACCCAACCGTATCCACCGCCATGTCTCTGATTGTATCGGATGTTCTTGAGCCACTAAGTAAAGAGCACCGGTTTCTTTTCTCGCCGGGACCTCAGCGTGTAAGCTCGCCGGCATGGCGATACGGAAAGAGTTCACGCTGCGGTTACAGAATAGTCCTGGAGCCTTGGGCAGGGTCTGTCAGTATCTCAGCGACGAAAAAGTCAGGATCGAGGCCCTGGCAGTTGATTCCGGCGGAACCCTTCGGATTGTCGTCAACAACCCGCTCAACGCCGCTGGCCTCCTCAGGGTGAAGCAGTATGTGCTCGAAGAGCGGGATGTGCTGCTGATACAGCTTCCGAACGAGACCGGTGCCCTCTACAAGGCCACCCGGCTTCTCACCAGCGCCGGCGTTAATATCGAGCACGCCTACGGATGTTCGCCTGATGCGCAGCCGATGGGTTGTGTGGTGATGGCGGTGGACGACATCGAGCGCGCCTCGATGGTGGCCGGTGTGTAAGGATCATGCGACTCTACGTTGAACCGATGGACGCGGTCCTTGTGGAATTCGACTGCCACGGACGTGTGAGATTCGACGGAGAGGAATGGAGCGTGCCGACGCTACAAGAGCAACGGGCGATTCTCTATGCCGCGCAGAGCCACGTCGAAGACATCCGGGAGCTTATTGAGGCGCTGGAACAAGCTTCCCCACCGTGACGGTCGCCGGACGCAGGACCTCGTCACCTAGCCGATAGCCGGGTGTGACGACGTCGATCACCACACCGTCCCGTTCGGCGTCGGTTACCGGCACGATGGAAAGCGCGTCGTGGAGGTTTGGGTCGAATGACGCTGCTCCCGCCTCGATTCGCTCGACGCCATAGCTATTCAATGTCAACAAGAATTGCTGCTGGACCATTTTCACGCCTTGGAGCAAGTTAGCCATACTTGGGTTGGAGTCGGACGCGGCACTGGATGCGTCGATCGCACGGTCAAGGTTGTCGATAATCTCGAGAAACGACGCCAGCACGCGCCGTTTTTCTCGCTCGACGTCTTTGAAAACCTCCTTGCGGAGTCTGGCTCGTATGTCTTCAAATTCCTTGGCGGCGGCCGCGTGTCGTGCAATATATTCGGTGAGGAGCGTGTCCTTGTGGGTGAGCTGTGTTTCGAGTTCCTCGATGTAGGTCGGTTTGGCTGACCGTGCCGTGTCGTCGTTTTCGGGTTCGTTTCGGGCCCACCATCGCCGGTCGACTACCCTGAGGGCGGGAGTCTCCTCAGGCAAAGCGCCTTCGCCTCCGTCGCCCCGATCTCGTTCGTTCGCTGCACCGCGTGGTCGTTCTTTCCTCACCTCACTCGGTGGGGTCGCCTGTTCACTCACTGGCCGCCTCTTCCACTACATCACTTTGAGTGGTTTCGGTCGTCGGCTCCGGGGGAGGCCTGGCTGGCTCGTAGGCGAACTCGAGCGCGTCGTCGGTGTCACTTAGACCGATACTGACCGTTCCGCCGTTCTCAAGGCGACCAAAGAGAATTTCGTCCGTGAGCGGATTTCTGACCTCGGTCTGAACCACTCGGCTGAGTGGTCGTGCGCCATAGCTTGGATCGTATCCCTTCACTGCCAGCCATTCGCGTGCGTTGGTTTCAAGCGTAATAGCGACACGCTGCTCTGCCAGCTGGGACTCCAGCTGGAGAATGAACTTCTCGACGATCATCTCCATCACATCGGGTGTGAGCGATCCGAAGGCGACAATCGCGTCGAGTCGGTTTCGAAACTCCGGACTGAACACCCGTTCGACTGCCGACTTCATGTGTCCCTTGGACGATGCGCCCTGGTCCTCGGTAAACCCGATGGCGCTAGCGCTGGCTTCACGGGAGCCAGCGTTGGACGTCATGATCAGCACGACGTGACGAAAATCAGCCTTCCGGCCGTTATTGTCGGTCAACGTGGCGTGGTCCATCACTTGTAGAAGGATGTTGTACACGTCCGGATGTGCCTTCTCGATCTCATCTAGGAGCACGATGCTGTACGGATGGGTGCGAACGGCGTCGACCAAGAGGCCTCCCTGTTCGAAGCCAACATACCCAGGCGGCGCGCCGATCAGTCGTGCGACGGCATGCTTTTCCATGTACTCACTCATGTCGTATCGGATGAACTCATTGCCTAGGTGGACCGCCAGTTGCTTAGCTAGCTCGGTCTTGCCCACTCCCGTTGGCCCTGTAAAGAGGAAGCACCCGGCGGGCCGGTCCAATTGGCCGAGACCCGCCCGGGCGCGTTTGATCGATGCCACCACAGCCGCGACGGCATCTGGTTGACCAAAGACGACCCGCTGGAGTGATTCGTCCAGGTTGCGGAGCCGCTCCTTGTCGGATGACGAGGCTTGCTTTTCCGGGATTCGCGCCATCCGGGCCACGACACGCTCGATATCTTCCGCCGAGACGACTGGCGGCGGCCGGTCGGCGTGCGTCTCCTCATCCTTGTTGGTCTGGTTGATGGCAAGGACAGCACCGGCCTCGTCGATCACGTCGATCGCGCCATCAGGGAGTCGTGATTCACGCAGGTGTCGGCTGGCGAGTTTCGCCGCCGTGGCCAGAGCTTCGTCCCCGTATGTCACGTGATGATGCGATTCGTAGTGCGTCTTGAGTCCTTCGAGGATTTTCGTTGTCTCATCGACCGACGGTTCCTCCACGATGATTTTTTGCAGCCGGCGTGCCAGACCGCGGTCCTTTTCGATCTGTTTGTACTCCTCGAAGGTCGTCGAACCGATCACTCGTAGCTCTCCGGTCGCGAGGACCGGCTTAATCAACGTCGCGAGATCCATCGTTCCACCGGTCGTGGCACCGGCACCGACAGTGGTATGGACCTCGTCGATAAGTAAGACCGGCTTCGGGTAATCTCTGAGTGCGTCGACGACCGCTTTGAAGCGTTCTTCGAAATCACCGCGAAACCTTGTCCCGGCGAGCAGCGCCGCCGTGTCGAGCGAAAAGACTTCCGCACCCTTAAGGCGGTTTGGCGTATCGTCGCTCAACAGCTGAATCGCGAGCCCTTCCGCCAGAGCGGTTTTTCCGACGCCAGCGTCCCCTACAAACACTGGGTTGTTCTTTTGCCGGCGGCAGAGAATCTCCATGGTTCGGCGAAGCTCGGCGACGCGGCCTATAAGTGGGTCCAGTTGATTATTCTTAGCGCGCTCCGTCAGGTTCACTGTATAGGCGGACAGTGGGTCATGCGCTGTTGCCGGTCCCTCTTCACTGACGCCGGCGTCGGCTCCATCACTCGGAGCTTCGCTCTCACCGGTAATGAGCGGGACCTTCGAGACACCGTGGGAAATGTAGTTGAGAACATCGAGACGGTTGATACCCTGTATTTCAAGCAACTGCGCCGCGTATGCCTTCTGCTGCTGCAGAATCGCAGCCAGCACGTCACCCGACCTGACCTCGTCTTTCCCGGCGCTCTGGACGTGCAGGACTGCTGTTTGCAACACCCGTCGAAAGCCAAGTGTCTGGGCTGGTTCCCTGGCGTGCTCCCTCTTGTTGAGTGTTTCGAGAGTGCCCAAGAACTCGTCCAGCGTCCGGCGAAGACTGGGAAGGTCCGCTCCGCAGGCCGCCAGGATTCGCTCCCCTTCGGGGTCGTGCGCCAGGGCATACAGCAGGTGTTCCAGTGTGAGGTACGTATGCCGTCGCGATGCGGCCTCTCGATACGCGACATTAAGAATAAGCTCGAGCGATGCGCTAAACATGACGACGGGTCACCCTCCCTGAAGCACAGCCTGTAGAGGGAATCCCTCCCGCTGGGCCATGTCCCGCACGCTGTCGACTTTGGTTTCAGCGACTTCGTGCGTATACGTTCCACACGTGGCCTGCCCCTGCGTGTGCACCTGCATCATCAGACGAAAGGCTTCGGCCGGGCTCTTCTGGAACATGCCCTCGAGCACGCTCACCACAAACTCCATCGTCGTGTAATTATCGTTGAGGAGCACCACCCGATACATTTTGGGCGTTTTTGTTTTGTGCTGTCTCCGTTCGAGAACGGCATCTCCTGGCGCCGTGACGCTGGGTTTTTCTGGATTGCTCACGTCCTTAATCTTCAGTGTACTGTTTCGGCGCGTCAAAATGACGCACTGACGCATAGTACAATCCCGCCATCCATGGAGACGATAGCCCGAGGCATTCTGTATGGGGACCTGAATTTCCTCGGCCGCCCGCGTGTGATTGCGACTGCGGTTCTACAGAGTCCTGGCGGTGTGGTGCTGGTCGATCCTGGACCATCAAGCTGTCTGGACGCGCTCCGCGCGTCGCTGGCTGATCATGGGATCAGTCTAAGCGACGTGAGGGCGCTGCTGCTCACTCACATTCATCTCGACCACGCAGGGGCAACAGGTTCTATCGTCAAGGAGAACCCGGAGATTGACGTTTATGTGCACGAGGTGGGAGCTATGCATATGGCCGACCCGGCCAAGCTCCTAGCCAGCGCCGCCCGTCTATACGGAGCGGAAATGGACCGGCTTTGGGGTGAATTCCTTGGCGTACCCGAGCGCAACCTGCGACGACTGAGTGGTGGGGAGCGGATCACTGTGGGAGACCGCGAGTTGGATGTGGCGTACACCCCCGGCCACGCGTCCCATCACGTGGCGTACTTCGATACAGCAAGCGGTGTCGCGTTTGTCGGTGATACGGCCGGGGTCAGGATCGGGGAAGAGCTGTTCTCGATGCCACCGACGCCCCCACCCGATATCGATATCGACAAATGGAAGCAGAGCATCGAACTGATCCGTACCCGGCGGCCGTCTACACTGTTCATGACTCACTTCGGGCCGCACGAGGACACCGACGCTCATCTCGACGCGGCCCTCGAGCACTTGGATGCCATGGCCGAAATGGCCCGGCGCCATCTGGAACGTGACGAAGACGACAGCGATCGGATGCAGGGGTTCGCAGAAGAAATGCGGGTCTATATCCTC
This sequence comes from Vicinamibacteria bacterium, assembly GCA_963578805.1. GTDB lineage: Bacteria > Acidobacteriota > Vicinamibacteria > Vicinamibacterales > UBA8438 > CAUZIB01. The sequence goes on from CAUZDY010000001.1 coordinate 82,190, forward strand.
CGGCATGTCTCGCCCAACGCCGCCGCACAGTACGATTCGGCGGCGCCGTTCAAGATGTGCTGGCTCGGACTCGCGCGGTACTGGAAGAAGCGCGGTGTTGGGGTGCCGTGAGACAGGCAGAGCGCGGGCGAGCGTTCTTGTGGCGAGTGCCCCTACACACCAGGAACTGGGTTCCCGGCGATCCAGACCGACTCGATTTCTCGGGTGTTCCGAATGTCTTCCAGGGGGTTGGCGCCGAGAATAATGAAGTCGGCCCACTTGCCGGTCTCGAGCGTTCCAAGCTCGTCATCTATCCACATGCATCGAGCGGCTTCACCGGTTGATGCCACGATCGTACGTAGCGGCGTCAGGCCGGCCTCCACCATCAGCTCCAGTTCACCGTGCTCGAAGTACCCTTGGAAACGTCCCGCCGGACCGGTATCGGTGCCCATCGCGATTCCTACGCCGGAGTCAGCGAGTGCCTTCAAATTGGCCTTGGCTTGTTCGAGGGCCTCTTTATAAATTGGGGCTGTGCGGCTGTTCTGGACTGGCTCTTGATAGGCTGGTGACGCAAGTTCTTCAACGACCGCCGGGTCGGCCTCCTTCAAGAAGAACGGATCATCAAACCACTCGGGGCGGGATGCGTAGACAAACGTCGACACTTCACGCATCAGCGTTGGGCAGTAACAGACGTCGTTCTCTGTCAAGAGGGCGACCAGCTGGTCGTCGACGGCTCCATCTCGCACACTATGAGCGATCAAGTCGGCACCCGCTTCGAGTAACCCCTTCGCGTCGTCCAGGTAGTACAGATGCGCCGCAAGACGCAAACCTCTGTCATGCGCGGTGTCGATGACCGCCGTATAGATATCGGACGGCATCTTCTCAGTGGAGCCGAGGTTGTCGTCAACCCTTATTTTAATGAGGTCCGCGCCCATATCAGCCGCTGCGTTAACACGCGTAGCCGCTTGTGCGGGTGAATCGGCCGTGATGACCGGACCGGCTAGATACAGGCGCGCACGGTCGAGGCCGGGTCCTTGGCGGTCGCGGACCGAGACGCCGGCGGGTCCTCCGCCGCCTAGGCTGAAGACCGTGGTCACGCCATAGCGTGCATAGAGCCCCAGCTGATATTCGATATGCTCCTCGGTGTAGAAGGACGGGTCTGACTCCAGCCCACGCACATCGTTGACATGGCCGTGGGCGTTGATCAGTCCCGGAATGATCGTCTTACCCGAAACATCTAACTGGTGGGCATCGGCCGGAACATCGACCGCATCGCCGGCTGCCTCAATCCGCCCATCACGGACCAGAAGGGTTCCGGTCTCGATCACGGTGTCGCCGTTGCCGATAATCAGCCGCGCGCCAGTGAAGGCGGTCAACCCGGGTGTAAGCGCGACCGGTTCTGGCTCTGGGGTCCCACAGCTCGCGACGGCCACAGACAGAGCGATCAAAAAGCCGAACCGTGTGTGTGTATTCATCGACTGCACCTCATCTTGACACGGTCCCCAATGGGAGGCTGACCATTCACGACTCACGATGCGAAATTCTCTTCTTATTGTTCTTGTTGCAACCTCTGTAGCACGTCACCGAGCCGCTCGATCTCTTCGCCGTAGCGGGCCCAGTCACCGTTACGTTGGGCCTCGAGTGCAAGCGTGTAGGATTCCTGGGCCGCCTGTGTCAATGGCCGTGACGTCGACACAAGGTTCTCGGCCAGCGGCACCCCTGGCTGACCGACCGTTGGTTCGGTGTCCGCCAGGATCGTAGACGGTGTCGCGGGAGACGACCCCCGTGTCGACCCATCAAAAAGACGGGTGAGCGCGAGGTCGAGGGTTGCCTCCATCACGATCTGATTCTGATAAGCGACGACCACCTGCTTCAATTCAGGGATTCTCCCACCCGAGGCACGGAGGTAAATTGGACGGACATACAGCAATGCCTCTTCGATCGGAATCACCAGAAGTGTTCCCTGAATTACCTCAGAGCCTTGCTGATTCCAGAGCGTGATTTGAGGTGATATGTCTTGATCCTGGTTGATTCGAGCGACGACCTGGGACGGACCGTAGACCAGTTTCTGCTTTGGAAACTGGAACACCAGCATCCTGCCGTAGACATCACTGTCGCTTCGGGCGATCATCCACGCCGCGAGATTGTTTCTCCCTCGTGGCGTGAAGGGCAACATTTGGATGAACTCTGCTTTCTCTTCTCCGGGCAGTCGCATGACGGTGTAGTACGGCTCCATCTGCTCACTGTCGACGACGGGGACCTCCCACTGATCCTCGCGGTTGTAGAACACCGACGGGTTGGTCATGTGGTAGGTTGAGTACATGGACGCTTGCAGAGAGAAGATCCCTTGGGGATAGCGAAGATGGCTTTGCAATTCCACGGGCATCGTGTCGAGAGGGGTCAAAAAGCCAGGGAACACCTTCCCCAGGGTGGCCGCAATCGGATCGTTCGGGTCGGCGAGATAGAAGGTGGTGGTGCCGTGATAGGCGTCGATCACGACTTTTACCGAGTTCCGGATGTAATTGATGCCGCTTCCAGCCGGTGTCGAGTACGGATAATTGTCGGTTGTCGTGTAGGCGTCTCTGATCCAGAACAACCGGCCGTCGGCGATCACGAGGTACGGATCCGAGTCGTACTCCAGAAACGGGGCAATCGCCATAACTCGTTCCGAGATGTTCCGATGGATGATGATCCGACTGCTGCTGTTGAGCTGGCTGCTGACCAGGATTTCGTACGACTTAAAGCGAAGGCTGAAGAAGAGTCTTCGCAGGAGGCTTCCCAGATCGACACCACCCGTCCCGTCGTATCGCGTCGAGATGTTGTCGTCACCCTCGGGATAGTGAAACTCGTCGGTATTGGTGTTGACGACGACATAATCGTTCGATAGCTCACCAAAGTAGATGCTGGGTTCATCGACGAAGAGGTCAGTCTCTGAGGTTGGCGGGAGATCTCTGAGAAACAGCACAGGTAACCCTTCCGGGGTGACCTCGTTGACTGGACCCATCGCGACTCCAAGCCCATGTGTGTACTGCAGCCGCTCATTGATCCACGAGCGGTTGGGGAGGCTGCTCGAGTTCAGCTCACGGGTGGAGAGCATCGTCTGGCGATACTCGCCATCGACGATGTAACGGTCATCGTCGACCGACGCAAATTCGTAGTACGTCCGGATTTCTTGAATCTGTCCAAACGTGTCGAGTAGAGGCTGATGGTCCCACAGCCGAACGTTGTTGATTGTCTCGGCGTTATTCTCTATGTCGGACATCGACAACGTCGCGTCGCCAGACACCTGACGTTCCTCGATTTTGTCGAGGTCGAATGCCTGCCGTGTCGCGGCGATGTTGTGGGTGAGGTAAGGCGCTTCTCGGGCCTGTTCGTCAGGGGTTACCACGAACTGCTGGAACAGCGAAGCGATCCCACCACTGCCCATCAAGACCAGCACGTACCCTGCGACGGCCGCACCGACTGGCCACATCGTCGATGACAGAGCCGCGTAGGCGGCGGCAAGAGCGCCAGCACCAGCCACGATCGTCAGTACCAGCAATGCCGGGAGTCGGATCGCCTCATCGGCGTAGGACACGCCGTGGAGGATGCCACCGGGGGTCGTCAGCGTGCGTGGCATGTCGAGATAAGCGCCGGCAGCGAGCAGGACGAAAATCACCGCGACCAGCATCGCCAGATGCTGTCTGGGCTTCGGGTCAACCGACAGACCTTCCGGTCCAACCACAAGTTGCCCCGTGACGACATATGCGGCTACGGCGCCGACGAACGAGAGAACAACGATTCCAAGACCGGTATATCTCACGAGATCGAGGAAGGGCAGCGTGAAGATATAGAACGCAGCGTCCCGATCAAAGAATGGGTCGACCTGGCCGAAGGGCGTCTGATTAAGGAACTGCAGCACTACCAGCCAGTTGCTCGACGCGATTCCAGAGATAAACAGCGCAAGTACGCCTGACAAACCCGCTGCCAGGAATCCGAGGTGCCGTCGCTCCAGCACAATTGGCTGAAGGTCTCCACCACCCGGGAATACTGTGAATGGCCGGTTGGGTCCCCTCACTGCGAGTCGAAGATTCGTAAAAAGAAAGGCAAAGGCACCCGCAAAGACGGCGACACCAAGTAAACCTTTTGTCGCCAGGGTCTTGAAGAATATCGGCTGGAACTCGGTTTCCCCGAACCAGAGCCACTCGGTGTAGATTCCGGCGAACGAGGGCAGGAGGATTAGAAGCAGGAACGCAAACAGCGCAATAACAATCAATCGTATCGGCATAGAACCTTTAGTATCTTGGAAGGTTAAGCCGTTGCGCCGCATCTGTCCAGGAAGACGGTTCCTTGCGACGTATCGGGCACGGGGTAACGCGGAGTGGAATAAGCCCACACAAGCGGAACGAGCATGAGCCTTGTCTCGGATCGTGCGGCAGCATCAGTTCAGAGCTAAACGAATATAGGTGTCGTGCGGTATCCTTCCCGGGTGGCGCTTCACGTGGGGGATTCTGCTCCAGACTTTGAGTTGGCCTCGCACCGCGGGGAACAGATCAGGCTGTCACGCTTTAGGGGCCAGAAATGTGTAATTCTGGCGTTCCACCCGCTGGCCTGGACGCCGGTATGTACCAATCAGATGATCAGTTACGAGGATGACTACGCCTGGTTCGCCGAACATGACACCCATGTGCTCGGAGTGGGTGTTGATGCAGTGCCCTCGAAGAGCGCCTGGGCGAAGAGTCTGGGCGGGGTGTCGTTTGACCTGCTTAGCGATTTTCATCCGCAGGGCGCCGTCGCCGCCGCTTACGGTGTCGCACGGGACGACGGGATCTCCGAGCGTGCGGTGTTCATTGTGGACAAAGAGGGGGCGGTCGCGTTTGCCAAGGTCTATGACATCCCGACGCTGCCCGACACCGCAGAAGTAAAAGCGGTGATTGAACGGTTGAGGGAATAGGCCAGTCTAGACAAACAACACTGGGTTACGGTAGATACATCCTCGGGTCACGATCTCATGTCGAAAAAGTATCGTCAGCGCGGCTATCAAGACGAGCCGCCCGACGGACCACCTGGCGGACGCGAAAACAAGCGCGGCGATACGCGAGAGCGTGGACCGCGTCGCGGATATGGTCCGCGGGAGCCCCAGAAGGTGAACATGCCGGGTTTCCGGGACGTTCTGAAATGCGCGCGCTGCGGGCACGGGATCGATAAGCTAGTCGAGCTCGACACGCAGTGCTCAAAGTGTTCGAGTGACCTACACAGCTGCGCACAGTGCACGTGGTTCGATTCCGGGAGTCCACTCGAATGCGGTCAGCCAATCCCCAATCGGGTCTCGCCAAAAGACACGCGAAATAGCTGCACCCACTATGACGCCAGAGTGACCGTCGAACGAGAGACGCGCTCCACAATCACATCACTCACATCGAAGCCGGACAGTGGCGCCCGTCAAGCCTTTGATGACCTGTTCAAGTGAGTTCAAGCATGGCCGATTCCCACAATCGGAGTGAGTTCGAAGCACGATTGACCAGCCTTCCGCATCTGGTTCGTCTGGTGCTCTTCACACAGACGTTCGGGTGCGATACATGCCTATCGGCTCGCCAGGTCGTCGCCCAGATCGCGGGTCTGTCAGAGCAAGTCACTGTCGACGAGTACAACCTTGTGCTCGACAAGGAAACGGTTGCGGAGTACGACGTGGATCACACCCCGGCGATTGCGGTTGTCGGCGAGACGGATCTAGGGATTCGGTACTATGGGGTTCCGTCAGGCTACGAGGTTGCCTCGCTGGTCGACGCGGTGCTGCTGGTCGGCGGGCGCGAGCTAGGGTTGAGTGAGAAAAGCCTGGTGGCGATTGCTGCGCTCGACCGGCCGCTGGATATCAAGGTTTTCGTCACACCGACGTGAACGTTTTGTCCCCAGGCGGTCGGCCTGGCCTATCGACTTGCAGCGGCCAGTCCACACATCACCTCAACGGCGATCGAGGCAACGGAATTTCCCGACCTGGCCCGCCAGTACCGTGTGTCTGGCGTACCGAAGACGGTCATCAACGGGGCTATCGAAATTCTTGGTGCTGAGCCAGAGGATCTGTTCGTCGGCCACGTCTTGGATGGAGACGCAGAAGGGCCGGTGGCGTGAATCGCCGACGAGACCGCCTGGTATGGTGCTGGGTGATCTCGCTTTCTTTCTTCCTACTCGCCCTCGGCGTCAGCCGCGCGGGTCAGGAAGCAACCGTTGCCCCGATCAAGTATCGATTATCGTTTCCCGTCCCCGAGCACCGCTGGTTGCAGGTCGACGTTTTGTTTACGCAGCTTGGCGATGCCCCGCTTCGGGCGCGAATGAGCAGCGCATCACCGGGGCGCTACGCCCGGCACGAGTTCGCGAAGAACGTCTTCGACGTGCGGGCGTTCGATGGAACGGGGACCGAGGTCGAGTGGTTCCGACCAAACCCTCACGAGTGGGTTGTAACGGAGCACGACGGCACGGTGCGATTGCGGTATCGGCTGTTTGGCGATCGAACCGATGGGACATATGCGGCCGTTGATTCTACGCACGCGCACCTGAATATGCCCGCCACACTTATGTGGGGCCGCGGGTTTGAAGACCGTCCATTACGCCTGACGTTCGAGCCACCCGCAGATTCGGCGTGGAAGGTGGCCACCCAGCTCTTTCCCACGGATGACCCGATGGTCTTCACCGCGCCCAACCTTCAGTACCTGATGGACAGCCCGACGGAGTTGAGTGATTTCGAGCTCTATACATTCAACGTCGCCGATCCGGCGGCGCCGCTCAACCGCCCAACGTTTCGGGTTGCTCTGCATCACGACGCGTCTGTCAGCGCTGAGTCCTACGTGGCGTCCATCGCCGCGATTGTGGGTGAGATGGTGACAGTGTTCGGCGAGTTTCCGGTCTTTGAGACCGATACCTATACGTTTATTGCTGATTACCTACCATACGCAAGCAGTGATGCCATGGAGCATCGTAACAGCGCCGTGCTGACGTCTAATGGCCGCCTGGATACACCCGGGCAGTTAGAGAGAATGCTTGGCGCCGTCGCGCACGAATTTTTCCATGTCTGGAATGTCGAACGGATCCGTCCACGGTCGCTCGAGCCCTTCGATTTTACCGACGCAAATCTCTCACCGGCCCTCTGGTTGGCCGAGGGCTTTACTAACTACTACGGCAAGCTGGTGATGAAGCGTGCTGGTCTAACGACCCTGGGGCGAACCCTTGAGACCTTCGGGGAGACGCTGGACGTGGTCATTGCGAGCCCTGGACGTCGGTTGAACAGCGCTGTCGACATGAGCCACCTCGCGCCGTTCACTGACGCCGCGACCGCCATTGATCCCACGAACTTTGGAAACACCTTCGTGTCCTACTACACGTGGGGAGAGGCGATTGGGCTTGGACTCGACCTGACGCTTCGGTCCCGAACAGGCGGAGCGATCACGTTGGACGACTATATGCGCGCGCTGTGGGAGCGATTCGGGAAGCCAGGCGGGTCGGTGCCGGGAACGGTCGACCACCCGTACACCTTGGCGGACGTTCAGTCTGTCCTAGCCGACGTGGCTGGTGATGAACAGTTTGCCGTCACGTTCTTTGACCGGTTCATCGCCGGCCGGGCCGTCGTGGAGTACGCTGAACTCCTCGATCGAGCCGGGTTAGTCCTACAACCTCGCGCACCGGGACTGGCGTCTCTGGGGCGAGTCCGTCTTGGTTCGGGCATGACGGTCACGGCGTCCACTCCGTATGGCTCACCACTATACGAGGCAGGTATCGACCGTGACGATGTGTTGACAGATCTGGAGGGTGACCGTGTGTCGTCGGCCGCTGACCTCGCCCGAATCCTCCGGAGTAGGCGACCAGGTGATACCGTGGAGATTGGATTCCTGAGGCGCGGCACACGATTCGAATCGATTACGACGCTGGTCGAAGATCCCGGCGTTGGAATTGTTACCTTGGAGTCGACAGGTGGGCGACTCTCGGGTGAGCAAGTGAGCTTTCGAAACGCGTGGCTCGGAAGTCGACGGTAGGTCACGGGCAAGATATGTCTATCGAGTCACGCGATCCCGTGTGCGGGATGCAGGTAGACCCCCAAAAGGCTCGGCATACCGTCGAGCATGGCGGGACGACGTACCTCTTCTGTGGTGAGGGTTGTCGCTCGGCGTTTCAAAGCGACCCGGAGTCGTTTCTAGCTCCGGCCGGTGAATCCCAATTCGGTCCGGCCGATCGCCATTTCGACCATCGTCAGCAGCCTAACATCAGGGGGCCCAGCGCGACCGGGAGCATCGCATACGTTTGCCCGATGTGTCCTGGAGTTCGAGAGAGCAAGCTAGTGCCATGCCCGACCTGTGGCATGGCGCTCGAACCGGAGGTGTCGGCTGCCGCGCTGAGCACCGTCGAATATACCTGCCCGATGCACCCCGATGTTGTCCATGACGAACCCAGATCGTGCCCGGTATGTGGGATGGCGCTCGAGTCCAGGACCGTCGTGCCCGGAGAGGCACCGAATCCGGAGCTCGCTTATATGACCAGGCGATTCTTGGCTGGCGCAGCCTTTGCGCTGCCGGTGTTTGGTCTAGCGATGGGCGAGATGGTGCTCGGGAGCCGAATGCTGGAGTTTATTTCGCGCCCCGCCTCCAATTGGATGCAGCTGATTTTTTCGACACCCGTCGTCGTCTGGGCCGGCCGACCGTTCTTCGTCCGAGGGTGGACATCAATCGTCAATCGCAGCCCCAACATGTTCACACTGATCGCCCTCGGTGTGGGGGCGGCCTACGCCTATAGCCTCGGTGCGACCGTGGCGCCGACGTTTTTTCCGGAAGGGTTCCAGAGAGCGGGCGGGGTTGAGCCGTATTTCGATACGTCGGTCGTGATTGTCGTGCTTGTGCTCCTTGGACAGGTCCTCGAGCTACGCGCCCGGCATCAGACCGGCGCCGCTCTTCGCTCGCTTCTGAGCTTGGCTCCGCCCGTCGCCCATCGGATCGTCGATGGGGTTGAGGACGATGTATTGCTTGGTCTTATTCACACCGGCGATAGGTTGCGAGTCCGGCCTGGTGAGCGGATTCCGGTCGATGGTGTCGTCGTCGATGGCCGCAGCGCGGTCGATGAGTCGATGATCAGCGGCGAGCCAGTCCCGGTCGAGAAATCTGCCGGAAGTCAGGTTGTCGGGTCCACCATGAACGGGACTGGGAGCCTGACGATACGGGCGGAACGTGTCGGCAGTGAGACGATGCTCGCACAGATCGTTCGGATGGTAGGTGAAGCGCAAAGGAGTCGCGCGCCGATTCAGCGGCTGGTCGATCGTCTTGCCAAATACTTCGTGCCGAGTGTCGTGGCGGCCGCGGTAGTAGCGTTTGTGGGCTGGAGTGTCTGGGGACCCGAGCCACGATTCGCGCTCGCGCTAGTCAATGCGGTCGCGGTGTTGATCATCGCCTGCCCATGCGCACTGGGACTGGCTACGCCGATGGCGATCATGGTTGGGACCGGCCGTGGCGCAACCACCGGGGTCCTCGTTAGAGACGCCGAGGCGCTGGAAAGGTTGGAGCGCGTTGACACACTGATCGTCGATAAGACCGGCACATTGACCGAAGGACGACCGACCGTGGAGGCGGTTGTGGCCGTCCCCGGGGGAGTGTCCAAGGATGTAATCGTGCAGGTCACCGCGGGTCTCGAACGCGCCAGTGAGCACCCGTTGGCGGCCGCGGTAGTTCGGGCAGCAGAAGAACGTCACCTGACCATCCCGTCCGCCTCAGATTTTCAGTCGGATACAGGTCGAGGCGTCAGCGGTGTCGTGGACGGGCATCGCGTCGTCGCGGGTACGGCTTCGATGCTTGAGGGTCAGGGCATATCCGTCGCCGCGCTTCATGAGCGACGCGGCGAATTGGCGACTCAAGGGCAGACGGTCGTCTTCGTCGCAATAGACGGGAAGTTGGTCGGCGCCCTCGGAATCGTTGACCCGATCAAGGCCTCGACCGCGGACGCGATTCAGAGACTCCAGGCGGACGGCCTTCAGATTGTAATGGTGACCGGGGATAGCCGGGCCACGGCTGAGGCGGTCGCGTCCAAGTTGGGATTGTTACCGGAGAACGTGTTTGCCGAGGTTTTGCCTGCCGAAAAGAGGCGGATCGTCGCCGAACGGCAGGCTATGGGTCACACGGTTGCCATGGCCGGCGATGGGATCAACGATGCGCCGGCTCTCGCTGAAGCGGCCGTGGGCATCGCTATGGGAACGGGGACAGACGTGGCGATGGAGAGTGCTGGGGTCACGCTGGTCAAGGGTGATCTTCGAGTGATCGCCAGGGCCAGGGCCCTCAGCCGAGCCACGATGCGGAATATCCGCCAGAATCTGTTTCTGGCGTTTGTCTACAATGTCGTGGGTGTGCCGGTCGCCGCTGGGCTGCTCTACCCGATCTTTGGTGTCCTCATCAGCCCTATGTGGGCCAGCGCCGCGATGACGATGAGCTCGCTCTCGGTAATCGGCAATGCTCTGCGGTTACGTCGTGTTGAGCTCTGACTCCTGTCGTTTCCGTTAAAGCACCCGCTCAGCTCACGAATCGGAACGTCTAAAGCTTCCAATAAACCAGGAGACGAGCCAGACCACGAACGCATCGAGCCTTGCTCAGCCGAACGATCAGACATCCAAGCCCGGGACGAGCCAGGTCGCCAGGCGGAATGGCAAACCGTTGACGACGAGATAGAACAGACTGAGCGTCACCAGTGTGATCGGCAGCGTCAGGAGAAACAGGAGCGGTCTGACGACGGCCGAGCACCAGTGCCCCGACCGGGAGCATCGAGCGGGCGTCTTGGCCCAGGGCTGCGACGTCGCCCTCCGAACGCGGATAAGCTACCGCTGGTGCGTGGCCACCTGGAACTGGAAAGTGAGCTGCGTCTTCGAGCAATGTCCCAACCACGTCCGCGTCAATCGTGATGGCAACCGCGGATTCACGGTCGAGACGGGTCGGATGGGTGTGGACCCGGTGGGGCATTGAGCTGGTCACCGCGCCTGTGATGGATAGATGCGTTCATGTGACGGGGACGGTGCTCCGTCCTGACCCTGACCCTGCGCCTGAGGCGGCGGGCACAGGGTCAGGCTGCTACTAGAAGAACCAAGCGGACAGGTGTTGCCCTGAGACATCGCATACCAGACGAGTCGGTATTGTCCCACTATCGGCAGGCCGACACCATGAACGCCCCGAGGTTAGCACTGGCCGCCGTAGACTTGACGAAATAGCCAGTGTAGAGTGCCAACTAGGTACCGTTCGCCCTTACCTGAGGAAGGTGGAGCCGATGTCCTTGATTCGACGAAGTTTCGCGGTGGTCACGGTCGCCGCTGCTGCGGCCATCGGTCCGGGTACGGATGCCGTGTACGGTCAGACTGATGCCACCGCTGAGGTCGCTCGTGTCGGTGATGTCGTCGTCACGCTCGGTGATGTTGACGCCGCCTGGAACGAAAACGATGCGGCGTCACAGCTTCGCATGCTGCAGCAGCTATACGATGCTCGTCGTCGCGTTCTCGATGTCATCATTGGGAACCATCTCATCGACCGGGAGGCTACGGCCAGAGGGGTTTCCAGGGACGAACTGTTGGCCGAGGAACTTCCACCACGAACGTTGCCGATCACCGACGAACAGGTCGAGCGGGTCTACGGGCGGAACCGGGCGGCACTCGGCGATCGAACGCTGGAGGAAGTGCGGGTAGAGATTGAGGCCGCGCTTGAGCGCCAGCGTCCGACATTGGCACTGCAGCAGTTAATGGATGACCTTCGCCGGGAGTCCGACGACGTAGCCTTGGCTCTTGATCCACCCAGACAGCGGGTCGAGATACTCCCCGACGACCCGACTCGCGGTCCGGCCGACGCGCCGATCGTAATTGTTGAGTTTTCCGACTTTCAGTGTCCATTCTGCCAACGTGCCACGGGTACGTTGGCAGAGTTGCTCGATCGTTTCGAGGGTCAAATTCGGTTCACCTACAAGGACTACCCTCTCGCGAACCATCCTGAGGCCTTTCAGGCTGCCGAGGCCGGTAATTGCGCACACGAACAGGGGATGTTCTGGGAGCTTCACGACAAGATGTTCGTGAGTCAGGACGCGCTGGACGTGTTGTCACTGACTAAGTATGCCTCGGAGCTTGGGCTTGACGCCGAAGCCTTTTCAGCGTGCCTCGATGAAGGGCGGTACACCCAGCGGGTACAGCAAGACCTTCAAATCGGCCAGCTGTACGGGGTGTCATCCACTCCGACCGTGTTTATCAACGGCCGTCCGGTCATGGGCGCTGCGCCAATCGAGACCTTCGATCAAATCATCCGTGAGGAGCTCGTCGCATCAGAGCGCTGAGTTGCGTCCCGATACCAGAACAGCCTGAGAGCTGCACTCGGTAAGCCTAGTGTGCGAGAGGTCGTTACTAGTAGAGTATCGGCGATGTCGCGTCGTAGGTTGCTGATCTGCAGGCGAAGGGCACTCTGACATCCCCGTCTGGTCGAGGTTCGGATCTTGCCCTTGCGTATGCCAGCTACCAGCTTGGAGAGGTCCTTATCTTTCAGTGGGAGTACGGAACCAGCCGCCGAGACGTTCGATAAGCGGCCGAGTTGACCCCGTTGTTTACCTACGCTTACTACTACGCTGAAACATCGTATTGTGAGGTTTCGCGAATCAATCTGATGACGATTCCGTTCGACCGGTTCCTCAAACTGGCACCGGACGCGCTCGGACCAAGGCGATTATGCGGACCGTGCGCGGACACTGACCGGCCTCGACCGCTTTCGAAACGGGGCGGATGGTGAAGCGAACTACTGCAGGCTCGCTTGTTCCACGAGCCAGGCGTCGAAATCGGTCTGTGTCAGGGAATGGACGGCCGCCCGCATGCGGTAGTGACCGAGGCCACACAACTGCGAGCAGTTGATCTCGAACTCTCCGATCAGAGTTGGGACCCACCACACCGGCATTTCCAGGCCGGGGATGGCATCCTGTTTCACTCGAAATTCAGCCATGCCGAGACTGTGGATGACGTCCAAGGTTGTGAGGTACACGATCACCGGCTTGTCGACCGGAAAGGCGACGTCATTGATCGTGTAGATATCGTCCGCCCCGTTTGGGGCACTTCGGTCGATTCCAATCGCGTTGGTCGGCGTGATCAAGCTCGCGTCTCGTCGTCCAAACCGCCCGTCCGGTCCAGGATACACGGCATGCCACTCGAACTGTTTAGCGATTAGGTGAATGACCGTCGCGTCCTCTTCAGGGGGAAATTCGTTGACCCGATCGGCCCACGCGGGAAGAGCAAAGCCGACAAGGAGAACCGCCTCGATCACCACGACCACGATGTCGAGATAGCTTGTGGCGTGGCTCTTTACGCCGGTGTAATCGGCGGTTGGATGCGCGGATGCTCTGAATCGAATTAGTACCCAGACGAAGAAGATACCCCACCCGATGAACAGGATGAACATCAGGTAGTGGATCAAGATAATCATCTGATCGATTTCGCCCGCGTGTGCTGACGCCTGCACCGGCAGGCCCAGAAACTCACCCATCGAAACGTTCTCCCTCGTGGCTCTGACCCAGTGCTATTCTCGAGCGCTTGATCAGGTAAAAAATGAACCCGACGAATCCGCTCAAGACGCCACCCGTGACACCCAGTAGCGTGAACACCGCCCAGTTCATACTCTGCGCGATCTGCGAGTCGGGGTCGGCCCCGAAGCAGATCGGACACGCGGTGGATTCGGTTGGCGTCAGGACCACGAGCGTCCCCGCCAACACGATCAAATCTGCGATTCTGCGTGTCATGGTGGTCATCCCTCTCACCGCATGCCAATCTGACGTGATTTACGCGTGAACGCGACCAAATAGACGGCCATGACACCGGCCGATGCCAGCGACCCGGCGGCAAACGCCAGGTGTCCCCATGTTCCGCGATCTGACAAGTACATGGCCACACCCCAAAGGGTCGTCATCATCGCCAACCCAGTCGATGCGACAATGAAGAGGAGGTGGATCCCTCTGAGCGACATCATCAGTGTTCAACCTCCGCAGCCACCGGCGCGTTCGCGTTCGGGAGTGTCTTGTACTCCCCGAAGGTGTTCGTGTGACCGAGGATCGGGATAAAGATAAGCACAAGAAAGAAAAATGCCGTCAGTAAGAGCGCAGCGTAGATGCCCTTCCGTTCTCCGATCAGGTGCATGAAATAGCTCGCGACGAGTGAGCCCTTTGTAGCGGCGATCACGAGTGCCACGACGATCGCCAGAGGCACGGAGAAATCTATGTACGAGACGCCTACGGTGACCACTGTGAGCACCAGCAGCGCGGCGGCTATCTTGTAGTAGAGCTTGATGTGGTCCCTGACGTCCTCGCTCATCGCGTTCTCCTCGTCGCCCTCACTACAGCAGGTACAAGACCGGGAACAGGAAGATCCAGACCAAGTCAACAAAGTGCCAGTACAATCCCGCCGCTTCGATCCGGTTAATGAACTGCTCCTTGTTCGTCGTCCACATCGCCGAGCCCGGCCCGAGGAAGTAGCCGTTGACCACGACCCCGCCCAGGATGTGCAGACCGTGCAGTCCGGTCAGGGTGAAGTAGATGGCCAGAAATGTGCTGGTCGCGGGCACTTCGCCAAGGTGGATATGTTCGTAGTACTCGAACGCCTTGACGGCCAAAAACAGCAGAGATAACCCGATCGTTATCCCCAGATACTTCTTGTACCCGGCTAGGTCATCCAGCTTGAGCGCCGCGTAGCACAGCACCATGGTGACGCTCGACGAGATGAGGACCACGGTGTTGAATGCGCCGATGGGGACACTGAGGATGTCCGCCCCCAAGGGCCAGTCGACCGCGTTGATCCGCAGTAGGATGTAGGCGGAAAAAAGTCCGCCGAACAGCATCACCTCGGAAGCGAGGAAAAGCCAGATGCCGAGTTTGACGTTGTTGAGCCCGGTATCGGGCCGTTCGTCAACGATATACGGAATTTCCATCGCGTCTTATACCTTGGCGGGCTCGACCTGCGGGCCGTTCGCGTCAGCCTGCATCGAGAAATCTGTCTTGGCGCCGGGGACACTGTACTCGTAGGGCCCACGATACACCGATGGCGGTGTGGCGAAATTGCCGTGAGGGGGTGGTGACGGAGCTGACCACTCCAGCGTCGTCGCGTCCCAGGGGTTGTCTCCGACTTTCTCACCCTTTTTGATGCTCCAGAAGAAGTTAAAGATGAAGGGAAGTTGGAACAGTCCCAGCGTCCAGGCGCCCATCGAGATCACCGTGTTCCACACCAGGACATCCTCATTCATCGCGTACTCGAGACCGCCGTCGGCCATACGTCGATTCATGCCGGAGAGACCCTGAATGAACATCGGCATGAACACGACGTTGATGGCGAGGAACGAACCCCAGAAGTGAATGCGCCCGAGCACATCGTTCATTTTTCGACCGGTTGCTTTCGGAAACCAGTAGTAGATGCCTCCGAGGAGCGCCAGGACTGTTCCTGGTGCGACGACGTAGTGAAAGTGTCCGATCACGTAGTACGTGTCGTGGAGGTGGATATCCGGAGCTGCCAGACCGAGCGGCAGACCCGTCAGTCCGCCGATCGCAAACATCGGAAGGAAGGCGAGCGCAAACAGCATCGGCACGGTGAACCGGATCGATCCCCCATAGAGGGAGAGGATCAAGGCCGAGAGGATGACGACCGATGGGATCGAGATGATCATCGTCGTCGTCTGGAAAAACGAACTCATCGTCGTGCCCATACCGGTCATGAACATGTGGTGCGCCCAGACCACGAACGACATGAACCCGAGGAAGATAAGCGACCCGATCATTACCCGGTAGCCCCAAATCGGCTTACGAGTGTTATTGGCGATGATCTCTGAAACGATTCCCATAGCCGGGAGGATCAGTACATACACTTCCGGGTGCGCCAGGAACCAGAACAGATGTTGCCAGAGCAGTGGACTGCCACCGCCACTGACATCGAGCGGCTCGTTGCTCACGACGAGGCCGGTCGGAAGAAAGAAGCTGGTGCCGGCCACGCGATCCATCAGCTGCAGGGCACCGGCCGCCTCCAGCGGCGGAAACGCCAGCAGCAGCAGGAACGAGGTCACCAGCTGGGCCCAGACGAAAAACGGTAGTCGCATAAAGCCGAGGCCAGGAGCTCGTAACTGTATGGTGGTCACGATGAAGTTCACCGAACCCAGGAGCGACGAGGTGATGAGGAAGATCATCCCGACCAGCCAAAGGGTTTGTCCGGTCGTCGCGATGACTGACAGCGGCGCGTATGAAGTCCAACCGGAGTTTGCGGCACCCCCCGGGACGAAGAAGCTGGCGAACATCACCACACCACCGACGAAGAACGACCAGTAGCTCAACATGTTGAGCTTCGGGAAGGCCATGTCGGGCGCGCCGATCTGCAGCGGGAGGACGAAATTCCCAAAACCGCCGACGGCAAGCGGCACAACCCCCATAAACACCATGATGGTCCCATGCATCGCCCCGAGCTGGTTGTAGAACTCCGGCAACATGACCCCGCCGGGCGCGCGCTCGTTGCCTAGCCACTCACCGATGATTGGGATCGGCTGGAACGGGTAGGCCAACTGCCACCGCATGATCATCATCAAAGTGAAGCCGAACAATAAAAAGAGCAAGCCGGTGACCGCGTACTGAATACCGATCACCTTGTGGTCCACCGAGAACACATAGGTTCTCAGAAACCCTTCGTTGTGATGTGCCTGCCCGTGTTCGGCGTGGTCCGTGTGCTCAGCCGTCGTCACGTGATCCAACTCGTGACTCCTTTCACCCGTGTGTCTTGCTAGTCGGGAAACTGCAACCCGTCTGTACAGTAAAAACCCCGTCCGACTTCGAGATCGCTCGCACGCCGAGCAGACTCGAGGCGGGTCGCGGCAGAGGGATTCTATCCGGGTAGAACAGGCGGTGCAAGGCTAGTCTGTCAGGTGAGATGCGCGCTCGCCGCACTAGGGTGTGTTCAGCCCTTCGGTTGTTTCCTGCAGGGCCCGCCGGGCTGTCCGCGTCAGAATCGTCGTAACGACAACGGTTGCTCCCAGTCCCAGAAGGAGGACGGCGTAGTACTCCGCTCCGCGGTCTGCTGCCGCACCTACTGCAAGCTGGGTAACGTCGCTCGCGAGCTTGCCGTAATAGATGTAGAGCAACGTTCCCGGAATCATGCCGAGACAGGCGATGAAGTAATCCGTGAATCTCACCTTTGTGAGGCCAAGTGCGTAGTTGAGGAGGTTGAACGGAAAGACCGGCGAAAGTCGAAGCAGAAATACGATTTTGAGACCTTCGTGTTCCACCGCACGGTCAATCGCGGTGAACCGGGGGTTGTCTTCGAGCCGTTGCTCGATTGCGTCGCGTGTGATGTATCGTGCCGCGAGGAAGGCCAGCGACGCTCCAACTGTGGCCCCGACCATCACATAGGTGACACCCCGTACCAATCCAAAGGTCGCGCCGGCTGCCAGCGTGAGGACTGACCCGGGCACGAACGCCACCGTGGCGCCGGCGTAGCCGACGATGAAGATCACCGGTCCCCAGGCACCCAGACCGTCGACCCACTCGGCAAATTCAGGCAGCCGACCGCCGACCTGACGACCGACAGAGATGAGTAAGACCACGGCCACGAGACCGAAAAGGATACGCGCGATGGGGATCGGCTTCGTTGTCGGAGCTGCACCCTCGCTGTTCTCCATGGCGTGAGGGGACTGTATCAAACCCAGATATACTCCGCCCCGTGACTCGGACGTACATCGCCGTCGGCGTCGTTCAGTTGGTGGTACTCGTGGCACTGTGGGTGTTTTCTAGTCACTTCGGACCTGGATGATCACTGAATACCAAATGATGACCTGATGCATTTCCTGGACTGGCTCATCATCGTCGGCTACCTCAGCTGGATCCTGTATGACGGGATCCGGCGTTCAAAGGGCACACATGCGGTTGAGGGGTACTTCCTAGCCTCTCGGTCGCTTCCTTGGTGGGCGGTTGGCCTCTCGGTGATGGCGACCCAGATGAGCGCCATCACCTTGGTCGGCACTACGGGCCAGGGGTACGTGGACGGCGCTCGCTTCGTCCAGTTCTACTTCGGTCTTCCGGCCGCGATGATCATCCTGTCGGTCACGCTCGTCCCCTTTTTTCACCGTGCGCGCGTGTTCACTGCGTACGAGTATCTTGAGAAGCGTTTCGACGCCAGGACCCGAGCATTGGCGAGCGTGCTCTTTCTGATTTCGCGAGGCCTGAGCGCGGGTGTCATCATTGCGGCACCGGCGGTGATTCTGTCGATCGTTCTCGAATGGAGCCTGCCTCTCACGATTTTGGCAATCGGGATTCCGACGACGGCGTACACGATGTTTGGCGGTGTGCAAGCCGTTACATGGGCCGATGTGAAGCAGATGGTTGTGATCATGGTGGGGGTGTCCGCCGCGGTAGCGGCACTGATCGCCGGTTTACCCGACGATGTTGGGATTGACGCTGCGTTCCATGTAGCCGGGACAACCGGCCGTCTTCAGACCATCGATTTTTCGTTTGACCTAAACGAGACCTACACCTTCTGGTCGGGCCTGGTTGGCGGGTTGTTCCTGATGCTGGGCTACTTCGGCTGTGACCAGAGCCAGGTCCAGCGTTATCTCACCGCTAGTTCGGTCGATGCCGGTCGCTATTCGCTGATGATGAGTGCCTTTGCCAAGATCCCCCTGCAGATACTGATCTTGCTGACTGGCGTGCTGATGTTTGTCTTCTACCTATTCAACCAGCCACCGATGCTTTTTAACCCGGGGTACGAGGCCGAGGTTCAAGCCAGCGGGCGCGCCGCAGAGTACTCAGGGCTCAATGACGACTTTACCGTGGCGTATGGTATGCGGCGTCAGGCGGCGGATAACGTGGTCCAAGCCCGGCAGCGGGGCGATACGGCTCTGGAGGCGTCGGCAGTGCACACATTTCTCGACCGCGACCGCCAGGTGGTCGATCTTCGAGAAAGGGCAGTCCGTCTTGTCAGGAATGTGACTGGAGATGACGCTTACACGGACGTCAACTATGTCTTTCCTACGTTCGTGACGACACAGCTGCCTATTGGCCTGGTAGGGCTTATAATCGCCGCGATCTTTGCCGCCGCTATGTCGAGCATCGCGGCTGAGTTGAATTCACTGTCGACCGCGACCGTGATCGACTTCTACCGGCGGCACTACCGAAAGTCAGCGACAGACGAGCACTATCTCTGGGTGTCAAAGGTCGCCACTGGCGTTTGGGGTGGTTTTGCGTCAATCACGGCTTTGTACGCCGCGAACCTCGGGTCGCTTATCGAAGTCGTCAACCGTTTCGGCTCGTTCTTTTACGGTTCTCTCCTCGGAGTCTTTGTCCTTGCCGTCGGCGTGCCTCGAGCGACCGCGGCCGGGGCGTTTTGGGGCCTGATCGGTGGAATGCTAACCGTAGCGGCCGTGGCTCGAATGACCTCTATCTCTTTTCTCTGGCTTAATCTTATTGGGACGGTTGCGGTTTTCGTGGTTGGGACCGTCGTCAGCTGGGCAAGGGACTGATGTCCGAGTGTGACCAGCTCTGGACACTTGGTCGACCTTAACTTCGACGCACGCGTACAGCCAGGGCTTGCTAAAGGTTGGTGCTTCCAGCCCGTTGGCTTTAGCTCATACTCATCTCTCACTACATGCAGACTCTCGAGCCAGGAACCCTCGGGAATGCTCCCCGCGAAAAAATACGTTAGTATGTCAGTTCAGATATAGGACTAAATGGGTCGGCTTTTACGGTTTTCCCTTCGCCTTCCTACGTTCTAGAAGTGACCAGACGATGCCAACATCGCAAGAAGCTATAGAAGAACTCGCGACCCAGGACTACAAGTACGGTTTTGTTACTGACGTCGAAGAGGATCGGATCCCCCCAGGGCTGAGCGAGGACGTGGTCCGCCTCATTTCGGAGAAGAAGAATGAGCCTGAATGGCTCCTTGAATGGCGCTTGAAGGCCTATCGGCTCTGGGTTGAGATGGCCGAGCCGGAATGGCACAACGTCAAGGTTAATCCAGTCGACTACCAGAGCATCATTTACTACTCTGCTCCGAAGAAGAAACCGCAGCTTGACAGCCTGGACGACGTTGACCCAGAAGTGAGGGCTACCTTCGACAAGCTCGGTATTTCGCTCGAAGAGCAAAAGAGGCTTTCCGGGGTTGCTGTGGACGCGGTATTCGACAGTGTGTCGGTCGGAACGACGTTCAAGGACAAGCTTGCTGAGCTCGGTATTATCTTCAGCTCGTTCTCGGAGGCGGTGCAGGAGCACCCGGAACTCGTTCGCAAGTATCTGGGGTCGGTTGTCCCATCCTCCGATAACTTCTACGCGGCGCTGAACTCCGCCGTGTTCAGTGATGGATCATTCGCGTACATCCCGAAAGGGGTGCGATGCCCGATGGAGCTGTCGACCTACTTCCGAATCAACGCGGCGAATACCGGCCAGTTCGAGCGGACGCTCCTCGTTGCGGACGAGGGGGCGAGCGTGAGTTATCTCGAGGGTTGTACGGCGCCCCAGCGGGATGAGAACCAACTGCACGCAGCCGTCGTCGAGCTGGTCGCGTTGGACTCGGCGACGATCAAGTACTCAACCGTCCAGAACTGGTACCCGGGCGACAAAAACGGTCAGGGCGGAATCTACAACTTCGTGACCAAGCGCGGGAAGGCGATGCACAACGCCAAGGTCACCTGGACACAGGTGGAGACCGGATCGGCAATCACGTGGAAATACCCGAGCTGCATTCTACAGGGTGACCATTCGGTCGGGGAGTTCTACTCGGTTGCCGTCACGAACAACTATCAGCAGGCCGATACCGGCACGAAGATGATTCATCTTGGCAAGAACACGACGAGCACGATCGTCTCCAAGGGAATTTCGGCGGGGCATGGGCAGAATACGTATCGGGGTTTGGTTCGGATCGGGAAGAACGCCAAGAACGCAAGGAATTTCTCGCAGTGCGACTCGTTGCTGATCGGCGACCAGTGTGGCGCGCACACCTTTCCGTATCTCGAAGTTCGGAACACCTCGTCACAGGTCGAACACGAAGCCTCGACCACAAAGATCGGTGAAGACCAAATCTTCTACTGTCGTCAACGGGGACTGTCGACTGAGGACGCCGTGAACATGATCGTCAACGGCTTCTGTAAGGAGGTGTTTCGGGAGCTCCCGATGGAGTTCGCGGTCGAGGCACAGAAGCTGCTCGGCGTGAGCCTTGAGGGGTCAGTTGGATAACCGAAGCCGGCAGGAGATAGGACACGGATGCTTACAGTCAAAAACCTTCACGCGCGGATCGGTGACCGTGAGATCCTCAAAGGTGTCGACCTCACCGTCAAGACGGGTGAAGTTCACGCAATTATGGGACCGAATGGGTCCGGGAAGAGCACCCTCGCCAACGTACTGGCGGGACGCGAGGACTACGAGGTCACTGATGGCACGGTGACGTATGAGGGAAAGAATCTGCTCGAGATGGATCCTGAAGACCGAGCACGCGACGGTGTGTTTCTCGCCTTTCAGTATCCGGTCGAGATCCCCGGGGTCAACAATGCTTACCTGCTCAAGGCGGCGCTAAACGAAATCCGGAAGCATCGTGGTGAAAGCGAGCTCGACGCAATGGACTTTATGACGCTCGTCAAAGAACGGATGAAGGTGCTGGACATCGACACCGGGTTGCTCAATCGGCCAGTGAACGATGGGTTCTCTGGTGGCGAGAAGAAGCGGAACGAGATCTTCCAGATGGTGGTGCTTGAGCCGAAGCTGGCCATCATGGATGAAACCGATTCTGGCCTGGATATCGATGCGCTCAAGGTCGTCTCGAAGGGTGTGAATACGCTGCGGTCTCCCGACTGTTCGACGATCATCGTCACGCACTACCAGCGCTTGCTGAACTACATCGTTCCGGACTTTGTGCACGTGCTGTTTGACGGGCGAATCGTCAAGTCCGGAGACAAGGAGCTAGCCCTGGAGCTCGAGGAGAAGGGGTATAAGTGGATCGGTAGCGACATCCAAGCTCAGGTCGGCGCCTAGCGCGTCCCGGAAGACACCGGCGATGACAACGCAACTTGCCGCACGCCAGGGCACCTACCGCGCCACGTTTGATCAGCTGCAGCAGAACCCTGGAGTCGACGCCTTTAGGGCGCTTCGCGCTCGTGGGTTTGCTCGATTTAGCGAGGTTGGATTCCCAACGACTCGGCTTGAGTCGTGGCGTTTCACCAACGTCTCTCCCGTGACACAGCGGCAGTTCGCGATTCCGGCGCCCACGGATCTCGAACCGTCCGTAATCTCCGCGTTCGAGCTGAACGGCGTCGAAGGGCCACAGGTCGTCTGTGTCGATGGGCGATATTCACCCCATCTTTCACGTGTCGGCGAGTTACCGGTGGGCGTCGAGCTCGGGAGCATGGCTGATCTGCTGGTCACAAAACCGAAGGTCGTGGCTCAGTACCTGGCGCAACTCGCGCGCTTTGACGACCCCGCGGCGTCGTTCACGGCGCTCAATACGGGTCTCCTTCAAGACGGGCTGGTGGTGAGGATTCCGGATGACACCGTTCTTGAAACGCCGGTCCACCTGCTCTTCGTCAGCACCGGTGGCAATGACGTGATGAGTCATCCCCGTACCCTGGTAGTGGCTGGGACGAACAGCCAAGTGCGGTTGGTCGAGAGCTACACTGGAGTTTCTGACGCTGCCTATCTCACGAACGCCGTGACCGAGGTGTTCGTCGGCGACGGTGCCGTGGTCGACCACTACAAGTTACTCCGTGAGAGCGTCGAAGCCTTTCACATTGCCAGCATGCATCTGTCGCTCGGGCGCAGCGCCACCTTCTCCTCGAACGCGATCACGCTCGGCGGTGCGATCGTGCGCAACGAGGTGATGGCCGAGCTACGGGGAGAGGGAGGGGAGTGCACACTGAACGGGTTGTATCTGGTCGATGGCACCCGGCTCGTCGACAACCACACAACGATCCTTCACGCAAAACCCCACTGTGACAGCCACGAGCTCTACAAGGGGATTCTGGACAACCAGTCGCGTGCCGTCTTCAACGGCAAGATCATCGTAGCCAGAGATGCGCAGAAAACTGATGCTAAGCAGACGAACAAGGCTCTACTCCTCTCGGAAGAGGCTCAGATCAATACTAAGCCAGAGCTCGAGATTTTTGCCGACGATGTGAAGTGCACGCACGGCGCGACCATTGGTCAGCTCGACTCCGATGCGCTCTTCTACCTGCGGTCGCGCGGTCTGGATCTGGAGCAAGCCCGGGACGTGTTGATTCACGCGTTCGCCAGCGATGTCGTGGACCGAATCGCGATTACACCGATTCGAGAGCAGCTTGACGCAGTCCTGCTCCAGCAGCTCCCAGCGTCTAGGCACGCTTCCTTCGCGACCGCCTAACCCATGGCCAGTCCAGTCCAGACGTTACCGTCTGTGCTCGATGTCGAGCGAGTCCGAGAGGAGTTTCCGATCCTCCACCGTACCGTACACGGCAAACCTCTGGTGTATCTCGACAGCGCGGCGACGACACAGAAGCCCCGTCACGTCCTCGATGCGCTGGCTCGGTACTATACCCATGGGAATGCCAACATCCATCGCGGCGTATATCTCCTGAGCGAGGAGGCCACCGCGGCCTACGACGGAGCCAGGACGAAGGTCCAGCGCTTTATCAATGCGCGAGCCAGCCGAGAAGTGATCTTTACGCGGAGCTCCACCGAGAGTATCAATCTCGTGGCGCAGAGCTTTGGTCGACAGAATATCGGCCCGGGCGACGAAATTTTGATCACACATATGGAGCACCACTCGAACATCGTGCCCTGGCAGTTCCTCTGCGAGCAGACTCACGCGCGCCTCCGCGTCGCCCCAATCGATGATCGGGGCGAGCTTCGGATGGACGAATTCGAGCGGAAGTTAACCTCCAAGACCAAGATCGTGGCGGTTGTTCATCTCTCGAACTCACTCGGCACGATCAATCCGGTGTCCAAGATCGTCGCTTTGGCGCATGAGCGAGACGTCCCTGTGCTGGTCGACGGCTCACAGGCGGCCTATCACATGCCGGTCGATGTGCAGGCGCTAGACTGTGACTTCTATGTATTCACCGGACACAAGTTATATGGGCCGACCGGTATCGGTGTGCTTTATGGGCGCGAGGCACTGCTTGAGTCGATGCCTCCCTGGATGGGTGGCGGGGACATGATTCGGTCGGTCACATTCGAGAAGACGACCTACGCCGACCTCCCGAACAAATTCGAAGCCGGGACACCGCACATCGCCGGGGCAGTGGGATTGGGTGCGGCGGTCGACTACGTCACCGGGATCGGCTTCGATAAGATTGCCCGTCACGAAAAGGATCTCCTGGAATACGGCACGGCCGAACTATTGAAGATCCCGGGGCTCCGCTTGATCGGGACGGCTTCCAATAAGGCCAGCATCTTGGCGTTTGTTCTTAAGGGCGCCCACCCTCATGACATCGGTAGCATTGTGGACATTGAGGGTGTGTCGATTCGGACCGGTCACCACTGCACGCAGCCGGTCATGGATCGGTTTGGTGTGCCTGCGACCGCCCGGGCTTCGGTGGCGATGTACAACACGCGTCAGGAGATCGACCAATTAGTGTACGCGCTGCACCGGGTGCGAGAGACCTTTCCCTTATGAGCGATCTGAGAGATCTGTATCAAGAGGTGATCCTCGACCATAACAAGCGTCCCCGGAACTTCGGAGAGCTGGAGGAAGCCCACCGACACGCCGACGGATACAATCCGTTGTGTGGCGACAGGCTGGCGGTGTATGTGAACGTCGACGGTGACGTGATCACCGACGTCAGTTTCCTGGGGTCAGGGTGTGCCATTTCGAAGGCGTCCGCCTCGCTGATGACCGATGCGGTCAAGGGCAAGACGCTAGGCGAAGCGCAACAACTGTTCGAGCAGTTCCATCGCATGGTGACTGGGTCGGAGACGCAGGTCGATATTGGGTCGCTTGGAAAGCTGGCCGTGTTGGCCGGAGTCCGGGACTATCCGACACGCGTGAAGTGCGCCAGCCTGGCCTGGCATACGTTGCGCGCGGCGTTTAACGACGTGCACGAGCCTGTCAGTACCGAGTAACTCATCATGAATACCTTCAAGCTAAACGAAGCGCCGCCCCCCAAGAGCGAAGCCGAACTCACACCGTCAGAGGCGCAACCGACGCCGGTGGTTCCGGTCCCGCCGACCGTCACGGCACCCACGCTCGACACCAGCGCCTTTAATCCACCACCGGCCCAGCCGGCGGTGGAGGATGTCGACGTGGATCCGGTCAAGACACTCAAGCTGAAGCCAGAAATCGTCGACCAGCTCGTCACCGTCTTCGACCCAGAAATCCCGGTTAATGTCTACGAGCTCGGTCTGATCTACGACATTCTGGTCGATGCGAATGGGCTGGCGGTGATCAAGATGACGCTTACCGCACCGGGGTGTCCAGCCGCCGTGACCCTTCCGGCTGAGGTGCAGGGCAAAGTGAAGTCGATCGAGGGTGTGTCCGATGCGAGGGTCGACCTCGTATGGGATCCGCCCTGGGATAAAGACCGCATGACCGATGCGGCGAAACTGCAACTCGGGATTTTCGAATAGACGGCAAGAAGGGAGGCGGAACCCCCTTTACAGTGGCTCCACCATCACGTCCGAAATCACCACTGTGGAGAGGAGGCTCATGTTCTCCGCCACATAACTGGGTGACAGCATGCCGACCGGGACACGGCCTCCGTCTATCGCGTAGTTCTCCTGCGTCGAAAAAATCACGCCGCCCACTTGCTGGAACTCGATTCCCTTCCGAAACCGTAACCCGCCGTCAAAGTCGTAGCCGAATTGCTCCATTTGCCCGGTCTCGGGGTCGAACCAAAACATGTAGGCGTCGTCGGCATCGTTGCTGGTCCCTGGTGTGAATGACACTCGGACCTTGTGGAGATCCCGACCCTCCCAGGTTTCGATGCCAAGATCTTCGTAGTTCACGTCGCCGCCGTTGAGGGTGTAGGGCAGAAGCGGAAAGAACACGCGGGCATCCACAAACGCACGCGCGCGGGTCGCTCCCTGCTCGTCGAGCTCCACTTCCTCGCCGCCTCGCCACTCCTGAACGGCGGCGTTGGTGACCCGGACTCGTCGTTCGACACCTTCCCGGGTCGCGCCAATGACGGCGTGGTCGAACTGACCGCCTTGACGGGTCACTTCTAATTGGAAGCTCCCGGACAGTGAGGTGATTGTCATCGTGATGGTCGACCCTTCATACAGGCTTCCCCCATGAAACTCGATCGACCTGGCGACGATCGATGGCATGTTTAGCGGGAGCGAGAGCGAACTCACGGAGTCTTCGGTGCTGCACCCCGACCCACCCGCGAGCATGGTCAGAAGGATGAGGCGTAGGATGCGCATATGGACCTCCCTTTTCTGGGACAAACGTTTATTATTCTCGCACACGGAGTGAAAGGACAGACGCAAGAAAAGAAAAACATGATAAAGGGTTGCACGACTCTCCCCGGTGAGCCAGAATGCCACGGTACAAGTGAGAATCGACCAGGGACCGTAGATGATGAGGGTGTCGCCTGGTGACCAGGTGTGTGGCGTAGCCATTTGTCTGGTACTTTTCTCGTCGGTCGTCGGTCATTGAGTTTGACCTTGGTGTTGTACGGATGTGGGGTGGCACTTTGAGGATTTCTCGGGAGGAAAGGAGTACAGAACCATGACGCGAAAATCGTTAACCTTGCTCACTTGCTTGGTTGCTGTTGTGTATGGATGTGCACCCCCGCCGCCTGAGATGCAGTTAATCATTGATAGTGCCGAAGCGATGGGCGGCGAAAGGGCCATCACTCGGCTAGAGAGCCTTGTAATCGAGGGCGATGGGCGACAGTATCGTCTGGGTCAAAACAACCGTCCGTCTGATGACCTGCCATATTATGAAATTGAGTCGTACGCTCGCGAGGTCGACCTCGTGAACGAGCGCTGGCGAGTGGTTCAGACTCGGTCGTCTCGCTACCCAACCGGGAACCCGGTCTTTTCACAAGAGCAGACGTTTGGAACCGACGGCGACATCGCGTACAACATCACAGAAGACGGCGCTGTCAGTCGTGCCACGGCTCGGGTGGCAGCGGAACGTCTAGTCGACCAATATGACCACCCAGCCGCGCTCGTAAGGCTTGCGCTCACGGAAGGGACCATGGTGGGTAACCTCAGGCAGGAAAACGGGCAGGACGTCGTTGACATCACGGCGCCGACTGGGCAGACCTACATGATGTATGTCGACTCAACCACCAAGTTCCCGACTAGTATCGTCACCATGGGGTATGACCCGATTCTCGGGGATGTGACGAGGGCTACTCGCTTTGAGGATTATTTTGAAGGCGGTGGATTTGGAGGATTTGGCGCACGTCTTACTCTGCCCCGCGGGATTGATGTCTCAATTGATGATTTCCCGACTTGGGAGCTTCGGGTCGAGACTGCAACCGACCGGGAGCTGGATGACTTGAGTGCACCTGGGGAGGCGGGGTCCGCGCCAGTTCCAGAATTCCAAGCTAACGTGCAAGTCGAGGAGATCGGTGACGGGATTTGGTTGTTAGCCGGCCAGTCTCACCATAGTGTGCTCGTTGAGTTCGATGACTTTCTAGCGTTGGTCGAGGCCCCGCAGAACGACGCACGTGCACTCGCTGTGATCGCGCAGGCGCGTGAGCTGCAACCCGATAAGCCGCTGCAGTATGTTGTCAGTACCCACCATCACTTTGACCATTCGGGTGGCATTCGAGCCGCGGTCAGCGAAGGCCTAACAGTCATCACCCACCAGACCAACGCGGATTTTTACGAGGACCTTGCGCAACGATCCCACACGCGCATGCCGGACGCGTTAGCAAACAATCCTCAGGAGCTTACCCTGGAGTTGGTCGGCAACGATGTCTATGAATTAGGAGAGGGTCTCCGGACGATGGAGATCGCTCGAGTTCGTCCCAATGATCACACCGACGCGATGTTGGTTGGGTATCTTCCGCGCGAGAGGATACTAATTGAGGCTGACCTGTATACACCCAATTCTGAAGAGGCACCGTTCGCGGAGGATCTCCTCCAAACGATCGAGGAACGCGAGTGGCGCGTTGAGCAAGTCCTGCCGATCCATGGTCAGCCTTTTGAGATCGCCGTACTAGAGGGGTTGGTCAATGAGGAGTCGCCCTAAGAGCACGCTCCCATCGAGTGGGCCGCTGTAGACTAAGCATTTCGTGGTCAGCGCGCTGCAGCCGAATCGGCGTCATGGATGGGCACGATTGTTTGGTAGAGCGCCCCACGGATGAGTGACCGTCTCCGAGTCTTCGCGCCCGCGTCTGCGTCCAATCTTGGCCCAGGATTCGACGTCCTTGGCTTGGCTCTCGAGGAGCCCGGCGATGTCGTTGAGGCCGAGCACGCCGAAACCGAGGGTGTCCAGATCGTCGAAGTGACGGGCGCGCCCTCCCTGAGTACCGACCCGACACGGAACACCGCCGGGGTCGCCGCGAGCGCAGTGCTCCATCGAATCGGTATAGCTGAACCGATAGGGGTTCGGTTGTGGGTGCGAAAAAGCATGCCGCTGGCGAGTGGGTTGGGGAGTTCGGCGGCAAGCAGCGTGGCGGCTGCGGTGGCCGTCAACGAGCTGTGCAGTGGGGGTCTGTCTCGACAGGCGCTGGTCGAGTGCGCACTGGAGGGAGAGAAGGCGGCATCTGGAACCACACATGCCGACAACGTAGCGCCGAGTCTGCTCGGCGGAATTGTTCTGATCCGAAGTTACGCCCCGCTGGATCTCGTATCTCTGCCGGTGCCGTCCGCGCTGCGGATCGTCGTAATTTACCCCCATATCCAGGTTCAGACTGCGCAGGCCAGACAACTTGTTGCCGAACGCCGCTTCGAGATCGCTCAGGTCGTCACCAACCTGGGCAACCTCGCTGCCCTCGTCTGCGCGCTGCACTCCGGTGACCTGGAGTTGCTCGGGCGCAGCATTAACGACGCGCTGGCAGAGCCGATTCGAGCCCCGCTGGTTCCTGGGTTCGCAGCTGTCAAAGACGCGGCTGTGAATGTTGGCGCGCTGGGATGCTCGATTTCTGGGTCGGGCCCGTCGGTATTCGCGTTTGCCAATGATGATGACCTGGCGGCCGACGTGGCCAACGCGATGCAGGGAGCCTTTCGGCAGTCTGGTCTTGAGAGCGATCGCTATGTGGGTCCGGTAAATACCACCGGTGCCCGGGTGCTGCCACCTTCAGGGTAGAGGATGTCCCCAGTATTTGCGACCCGGCTTACAACAAGGGACAATGCGGCCATCGTTTTATAGCCCTTCATATTGCTTCGAGTACCTTCCTCATAGTAGGAATACGAGACTGCTGGCTCACGGTTCCGTCTCCGACGGTTGGTCGCCGGTGAAGACACTCGACTGCCAGTGATCGACAACGAAGAGAGAGCGTGCACGTGTATCCGGCCGGAGCATGAGAAACCGAGTGCCGTCGATACTGACGTCATAGGCCGGAACATTCCCACCAGGGTCGGTGACAAACACCCCGGAAAACTGGCGACGTGACGACGAGGACTCTCCTGTTTTTGGGTCGACCGCCACCGAAAAGAGGCCAGGTCCGCTTCGAAAGAAGAGCTCTGAGCCATCCCGTGACCAGACCGGCTCCACGCCGCCCGCGGGCGACACCCGAGTGCTTGTTTCACCTGGGTGTGGCCGTAGATACACTTGGTCCCCATCCTTAGCGTCCGACACGTACGCCAACCATCGGCCGTTCGGTGAGATGGCGGGAGTCCGCTCATTCGCGTTCGTTCCAAGCAGGATCCGGCCTTCACCGCTCTGGCGCGTCCAGATCCAGATGTCGCGTCCGCGATCCTGCTGTCGCTCGTGAAAGAAGAGGTCTCGGTCGGCTGGCGACCACGAACCTGGTGTGCGCCCGTCACCGAACAGGAGTGTCTCGATCGTGTTCCGGGCCCCGACAGTTACCCGGTAGATTCGCTGAGGACCGTCCCGGTTTGATGCGAACGTGACCCATCGGCCGTCCTCAGACCACAGCGGCGAGTGGTTTTGGCCGGCTTCCTGGGTGAGTCGTCGCCGCTTGCCCGTTTCCAAGTCGTAGGTCCAGAGGTCACGGCTGAACATGTTTCCCTGGATGGTCATCGCGATCTGTGACCCGTCGGGAGAGAGGCGCGGCGCCTGGTGGGGTGCCGCCACACCGTCGATGTCGGTCGTCGTTCCCTGCCGGTCTACCCACGTCAGTAGGTTGTCGGTCGGCGAAGCCGACTCCGACGCGTAAACGAGACGCCCGGTGCGTGCCGCGACCAGACTAGAATGCCCCAGTCGCTCGTATCCGACGGCGCTGCTCGCCACGCCGCTGGTGACGAGTCGGGCCGGGCCGGTTACCTCCTGCTCAGATGAGTCGATCGGCAACGCGAAGATTTCACCGCGCCGAGCGTAGACAAGATGGCCAGAGTCGAGATAGTACGCCGAGCCATCGGCGGGTGCGAGAAGCTCACGTTCCTCTAACTCCAACGCCATCCAAGCCAGTCGGGGATCGAGATCTTCACGTCCGACCGTGAAAACGATCGATGCTTCGTCCGGCAGCAAAACCGGCCAACCGTGCGAGACCTCGCCGGCCTCCTCATCGAGCTCTGTGATCGGCGTGACACCGGGATCCGCCTCGTTGTGGCCCAGATCCGCAGATACCCTGAGCAGGCCCCGACCCCCCAGGGGAGCGAAGACGATCTGCCCACGAGGCCCCCAGGCCGCCCCGGCAGTCTCTCCTGAGACGGGTGTGACGTCCACGGGATCGCTCCCGTCGAAGGCTACCCATCGAAGAAATCCAGATGAAAAGAATCCAACGCGATCTCCGTCGGGTGCAAAGAACGGTTGTGTTGCGTTCTCTGTCCCTGGAAGCGGCTCAACCCTGAACGTGTCAAACGAGCGGAGAAACAGTTGTACCCGACCGTTGGCGATCGCTGTGTAGACTAGTCTCGTGCCATCGGGAGAGAGCGCAGCTTCAACGATGTTGTGATCGGCGGGCAAAAGGATACTCATGGCCTGCATGGGCGGTGGCACTACTGGAGAGGGTCGAGTCAGGACCCAGGTTGCGAGAGACGTGACGGTGGCGGCGGTCAGCGTTGCCCAGATCCTGACGCCGCGGCTGGTGCTGGAATGAGTCATCCGTGTCCGATGGCTTCCAACTGGTCGGGGACGGCGTCGTAGTGCGCCCTTGCTGCCGACAACGCGTCGGCAATCGTCGCCGCCAGATGAGCCGGCGAAGAGACGTGGGCTGCCGGACCGAAGCTTAGAATCCAGCTTCGAAGTGCGGCATCTGTGCACACGTTCAAGACCAGCACAACTGATCCATTCTCCTGAAGTTTCATGGTCTGGGATGGATGCCACACGCGTTCCTGGATGTAGGGGGCTGCGTGGCTCGTGAAGGTGACCTCGACCCGTTCTGGCGGGCCTTCGTAGATGCCGAGTGAGTTTGGAAACACGCTTTCGCCGAGATCTTCGACCACTTCAAACACTTGGTCGAGCGCCGTGATCCGTCGGATTCGGTCAACCGCGAATGTCCGCATCTGCTCGTACGCCGGGACATAGGCGAAGAGATACAGTCCACCCTGCGCATAGACCAAACGATAGGGATCGATTCGATAGTTCTTCTCGCGTCCGCTCGAGAACGAGTGATATTGCATCGAGAGCCGCTGCTGGTGAAGGATGGCGTCGAGCAGTCGCCCGATGGTCTGGCGCTGCCGGGCGACGAACCGACGCGCTGTCGGAGCCGGTTTCGCTTCGATCGCCGTCGGCAGGCGGTCGAGGAAAGCTCGCATCCGCGGTCCGAGTGCTCCTTCGAGCTTGGTAAACGCATGCGCCAGGTCATCCTGGAACGGTGTGCCAGCGAGACACTCCACAACCGTCCGACTGAAATACAAGGCGGATAGCTCACCGAGTGTGAAGCCGGTATTATCTAGCCCTTTGAACGGGCGCGTGCGGAGCTTCCACCGCTTCTGACCGTCGTACGACTCGTCATACAGTGCAAAGCCGGCGTCTTGCAGCGCGTCAAGGTCACGTCGAATCGTGCGGGTCGTCACGCCGGAGATTTCGGCCATGTGGCGAATTGTTACGCCGCTCGAGGCTTCGATCTCACGCAAAAGTCTCCATTGCCGGATTATTTCGCCATTTCGAGCCATTTCAGGAACCTTTATGTAATCTGTCCTCGTCTCAATAATAAAGGGACCGTGACCTACCCTGTCACACCCCCCGTCTAGAGTGACGGAGACAAGGAGGCCAGAATGGGTCGATATCAGCAGGCCAGAGTCCGTCAGTTGGACCTTGACTCCGACAAGTTTAGCGCCGATTTTACTTCCAAGGTCGGGACCGAGTATCGAGCATTACACGCAGTTTCGCTGTGCGTCGTGTGCTGGCGCCACCGCGCACATTTGAGGTTGGTGCCACAGCACGGACATGCGCCAGAAAAGTTGTGTTTGCGCTGTCACCACGCTGTCATGCAACAGCGAAAGATATTGAGGGTCGACCTACCGGCGACCGACCAGACGTCATTGGTGTCTGTCCCGCGGTTGGCGCGGGCTCATCATTTCTCAGGAAATGTAGGCCTCATCGTTCCGCCAGGGAAGCCTCTCTCAGCCGAGACCAAGCATGACGCGCTGAATCACCGACGTCGCCGAGCACAGGTGGCCGTGCGTCGGGCACTGGATCTGCTCGACTGCGTCAACTAGTGTGGTGGGCTCGACAACGCGCTCAATGTCTACAAGCGTCAGATGGCGACCTGCGCCGACGTGACACCAGGGCCACGGGTCAGGCCCCCGTGCCGATGTTGATTCGAGTCTGAGTCTTCCAGCGTGGGTCGGTCCGTGGTCCGACGTCTCTGCCTGGATTATGAGACACTTGCGAGAAGAGGATCCGTAGTTTGTAGGATTCTGAGCTGTCCGCCGGTTGTCCCCGAGCTTCGTCAACACATCGACACCAAGAACAACGAAGAGCGCCCGTTCAGCCGGAACCAGCGCCGATAGATCTACGCGTCATCGAAACACGACAACAACTACTTTGGATTCGGTTCCGACAACGAGATGGAGTTGAGCCCAAACTATCTGGTGATCAAGCATCAGGCCTTCCCACTAAACTCTCCGCGGCTCGGTGAGCCTGACTGCGACCCAAGTTACGTCGTTTCGTGTCCGAAGGTGCTAGGCGGGAGTCGTGACAATAAGAAGGCGTTTCAGCCGTTGTCAATCGTCAACATCTCTGGGATGAGCTTCGCTCCCTGAGCGCCCAGGCCGTTCAAGCGCTCAACAAGGGTGCCGCCCTCGCGCATTGTCTCCAAAACACCGGAGAAGGTCGTCTTCGTCGGCTCTGGAAAACTTGGATTTCCCCAGGACGCGCTGCTCGCGTTTACGATGGGCTGCGACATGATCAATGTGGCTCGTGAGGCGATGATCGCCAGCGACTGTATCCAGGCTCAGCGGTGCCATACCAACCACTATCCGACCGGCGTGGCGACGCAAAACAGATGGCTGGCCGGCGGTTTGGACCCTAACTTAAAGTCGGTGCGTGTCGCCAACTACATAGTGGCCATGCGGAAAGATTTGCTCTGTCTGGCGCGTACGTGCGGCGTTTCCCACCCAGGTCAGGTTCGTTCCGAACAGCTGGAGTTTCTCGACGACCGATTCGATGCGAAGACGGTCGCCGAAGTGTTCGGACGTCGTGTAACATGGCCGACGAGCGAACATCCGTCGACGCCGCGCCGTGACCAGCCAACGTAAGACGAAACGTCACCCGGCAGCCGCCCGACATTGGCCGTCCGGTAATACTGGATGGATCGTCGTGACGGCCGTCACTATCGCCCTCGCCGGAGGCACGTGGGCCTTGGTTTCGACGGACCCCAACGGGACTGGTCTCCCTCAGACCGAGCCGCTGACCGTCCAGTCGCTCCGCGTCGAGGTTAATCGCGAGCTTCCCCACGACACGACGGCGTATACGCAAGGCCTTCTCTGGCGGGACGGGTGGTTGTACGAAAGTACCGGTCAATACGGCGACTCCAGGTTGAGCCGAATAGACCCCAAGACCGGTATCGTGAACCAGCAGGTCTACACATCGCCGGCGTTCTTCGGTGAGGGGCTGGCCGCGATTGGCGATCATCTGATCATGCTGACATGGAAAGCCGAGCGTGCTTATGTGTACGACGCTGATAGCTTCGAAGAGGTCAGAATGTTCAGATACCGTGGCGAGGGGTGGGGATTGTGCCACGACACCGACCGTCGTCGTCTGATCATGAGCGACGGGTCGGACATGCTGACGTTTCGGGATCCGACGACGTTCGAACCACGCGGCTCGATACGTGTGACACTCCGAGGGCGTCCGTTGACGCAGTTGAATGAGCTTGAATGCGTGGGCGACGTTGTCTACGCGAACGTGTATCAGGAAGAGCACCTAGTCGTGATCGACCCGAAGACTGGACGCGTCACGCACCAAATCGACGCCTCTGGCCTGCTCACAAATGACGAAGCCCGCGGCGTTGATGTGCTGAACGGGATTGCGTACGACCCGGAAGCTGAGACCTTTTTCATCACAGGGAAGGACTGGCCCAAGATATTCGAAGTCCGGTTTGTAGAGTGATGAAGCTAAGGGGTTCTCGGCCGAGAGTGCCCACGGGGTCTAGGATCGGGGCCGTGAGGGACTCTCGGTCGGCCGTCGTGCGGTCTTCTTCCGATAGTCCTTCTTTATTATTGTCTGGGTACCGCCCTTCGACCTGTCCCTGATCGGCCACCTGAATAACCACGGGGTGACGCGGTGTTGCCACCCGATCTGCCTGATGAACCTGTCCGCGTTGAACCTCCTCTGCCCGAGTCGGATGGCGCTCCTCGGCGGCCGACGGCGCGACGATCCTCCGTGGCGCGAGGAAGAACGCGAGTGTAGCCCCGGCCATTGACCGCTCCGGCAGCATTCAGCTGGCTGGCCCTTCGCTCGGAAATTATGACGAACGGGCTGGCCACCGCGCCGCCATAGAAATACGGGTTGTAGCTGCTGCCCCAGTACCGATAGCCCATTGGCGTGATGTAGTACGGATATAGGTCCGAATACCAGATGGGATCATAGAACCGCCCGAATCCGTTGAAGCCGTTTCCTGACCGGGATGACCAGGCTCCACCTCGGTCCCGGCGCTCGACCACGAATTGTTCGGGATACGACTGGGCGACCAAGAGGTCGATCACACCATGATCGATTCCGGCGTCATCCAATCCGACCAACGCGTGACTGTCAAGGTGAAGCCTCGGCTCGGTTTCCATGAGTAAGGCCTCTACCACACGTGGTGTCGTATGGCGGCTGGCTTCCATAATGTCCGCGAGGTTCGGCGCTTCGGCGCTCTCTCGTCGGGCCTGGCGAATTTCAGATTGACCGATCTCTAACGCGGAGTTAGCCGGCTTGCCGGCTTCCAGTTGAGTGGCCACCGCAGTGTATCGCCGTACTTCGAGTTGTTGGTGTTCTCCCATATCGACGAATTGGATGTCAATCCAACTTGAGGGGGAGTCCAACAGACTGAGCCCGCTCAGACGTCGGGTGGGCAGGTCGGGGCACTGGAGCTCGGCCGTGGTATAGAGCCGATGGCCGTCGCGGGACCAGTCGCTTCTCTCCCAGCCCCGGCAATTGCCGTCGACGACGCCGTGCCGGGCTCCATCGGCGACGATTCGCCGTTCGACCAGTTGCCGCTTGCCCTCGGACGCCGTCATCGTGATTCCTGATCCCGCGGGTTCGACACAAACCAAGGTCCGCTCCATGAGTGCCCGTTGACCGGTATCGTCGGCTGGAGCGAACGTATCGAGTTCTTCCTCCCAGAGTTGCCAACAGCCAAGCCAAGGCGCCCACCGAAAATCGATACCTTCACGCTGTCCGGCTTCTGCCGATCCGCCGCTCAGAAGCACCGCCGCCGCACATGTCAGGAAATAGATTTTCATGATCTTCTCCGCGTCAGCCCACCCAGTTGTTCGAACTCATCACGCTAGCGTGCGTCAGAACAGGAGCCGGATGCCAACGGCGATCCGGAGTCCCGATAGATCGATCGGTTCAAAGCCGACAAAGTCCATCCCCATTGTCGCGTTCGCCCACACATATCGAGTCTCAGCGGTCAACAGTAGTCGACGGGTCATCTTGATATCAACGCCGGCGAAGACCTGTGCGTTCGTGGTCCATCCCTCCGAGCTCAGCTGGTCCGAGAAAATGGGAAGCTCAGGGTCCAGCGAATCGACAAAGTCACCCGTCTGCTCAAAGCGGTACCAGAGCAGACCACCGCCGGCACCGACGTAGGGCACGACGGGTGCCGCGATCCAGGCAAACTGCCCGATGGATCGACCGCGGGGTATGAGGGCCAGCTCCAGGCTACCCGTCAGATTGAACCGGGTCAGGTGGGTGTCCTGTTGAATTGAGAACCCGTCAGCTTCGATGAACGAGCGATCCTCCGAGGAGGCGCCGGCCCGGTTGTACTCCAGCGCTGCGATTGTATTCAACCGCGAGCTGACGGGTAAGCCAAGATCGAACGCGAACCCCTGCGCACGGAAGTCTTTTTTTTCGAGGGTCAACTGTTTCGTGACAAACGAAAGAACAGCGCTGTCCGGTAGCGGATTCACTGACAGACCGCGGAGACCGATCGTTACGCGAGGCTTGCCAAAGAGAAAGTCGGGCTCAGTCGGCTGGACCCGTTCGGTTTCTGCTTCGGCACGCGATGATTTCTCTGAGGCAGGCTCTGCCCACACCAGCCACGGCATCGCTAGGACGACCAGGCACACACAGACGACTCGTGGCACGCTACTCCCCACGGCTCTAGAACATGCAGGTATCGTACCAACAAAACGTGTGGTTTTGAGAGTGTTTTCGCATGTTGGCGTCACGCGGTGACTCCCTAGGCTGTCCACTTCTGCGGACCTAGTCCATGTGCTATGCTGCGATGAGAGTTCCGGGAATTGGGTCGAGGCCCTCCGAAGAAGAGCGTATCTCAGATGTTCTTCCTCGTCCGAAAGGGCGATGCTACCACCTTGGCCCCCACCCGAACGGGCCTTTCTTCACTGGAGCAGCACGTGCGGTCTCGAGGCACAGGACGGATAGTTCTGGTCGTTGTAACGCTTCTGGGCGTCGGCCTGGGTTTTCTGCATGCGGCGCCCGGTGTCGGTCCAGCCGGAGAGGCGCCACAAGACTTTCGCAGACTCGTCGATCAGCGCCGTTCTTCAGGGCGTCCACCCGCAGGTCCGAGCGAGTTCTACTTCACGCGAGGTGTGTACTCGTCGCCGTGGAGGGGGAACCGATCCTGGGCCACCGACTTTCCAAAAGCCGATCGTCAACTGATGGCGGCCGTCAATACGCTAGTTGATATGAGCGCGTCCGAACGTGAGAACGCGGTGCGTCTGGACGACCCCAACCTTCGGCGCTTTCCGTTCCTGTACATGCTTGAGATCGAAGGGATGTCGCTGACACCGGCAGAGGTCGAGGGATTGGGAAGCTACCTGCGGGCTGGGGGGTTTCTGGTCGTGGATGACTTCTGGGGGGCTTGGGCCTTCGAGGATCTTGCACGGGAGATGCGGCGGACCCTCCCGGAATACTCGATCGTCGAGATTCCGTCTGATCATCCGATCTTCAATACGGTCTATAGAATTAAAGAAGTCATCCAGGTGCCGGCGATCGGAAACTACTATGGTGGTCGCACCTGGGAGCGAGATGGATACGAAGCATTTACCCGAGGCATTTTCGACGACAAAGGCCGTCTAATGGTTGTGATCAACGGGAACACCGATCTTGGGGATGCCTGGGAGTGGTTCGAACGCCCGGAGTATCCGCTCCAGTTTTCAAGCTTTGCCGTTCAAATGGGTGTCAACTTCATCGTGTATTCGATGAGTCACTAGAAGGGGTCTTGGGTTGTGGGTCGTGGGTTAAACCATCGTGTTTGAATCGCTGTTCGAATTCTTTTTTAAGTATCGACTACTGATTTTTCAGCAGGGGGACTTCGCGCTCCGTGCCTCCTGGCTCGGCCTACTCGCCGTTGCCGTTGCTGGTATCTCAGCGTTGGTTACCCTCCGGACATACGCTCAAGCTCGCGGCAACAGCCAGCCACTCGACCGGACGATCCTGACCGCAGTGCGGATCGCCGTGCTCGTCGTGCTCGTGTTCTGTCTCTTGCGCCCTGTTCTGGTTCTCTCTTCTGTCGTGCCCCAGGAGAACTTCCTTGGAGTGTTGATCGACGACTCGCGCAGCATGCAAATCGCCGACACTGATGCGACACCGCGCCACGCCTTTGTGGAAACGAGTTTCGGTGACCCTGACAGTGAGTTGTTCACGGCGCTGGCCGACCGATTCGCCTTGCGGTTTTTCAGTTTTTCGAGCGGCACGGAACGCGTGAGCGATGTTAATGAGTTGACGTACTCGGGCACGCGGACACATCTGGGTCAGGCACTCCAGCGCGCGCACGAAGAGCTGTCGGGTGTTCCGCTCTCCGGTTTGGTTGTCGTGACTGATGGAGCCGACAACGCCGAGGGCGGTCTTGCCGAAGCGCTCTTACCGCTGCAAGCGTCGGCGGTTCCTGTGTTCACTGTGGGTGTTGGTCGTGAAGAGTACGAGCGAGACATCCAGATGAGTCGTGTAGAGACACCACAGCGGGTGCTCAAGGGCGCCTCACTCGGTGTGGAGCTGGTCGTTACCCACCGTGGCTATCAAGGCGAGACGGTGACGGTTCAGGTCGAAGACGAAGGCCGGATCGTTGGCACTGAGGATATTCAGCTCGGTTCTGAAGGAAACCCACAGACGGTCCGGCTCCGTTTCACGGCTAACGACGAGGGCCCGCGGTTGTTCAGCTTCCGCGTCTCTCCGCTTCCTGGCGAGATGGTTACCCAAAACAACCTCCGTCAGACTCTGATCGTCGTGGAAGATCGGAACGAGAAGCTCCTGTACT
Organism: Vicinamibacteria bacterium; assembly: GCA_963578805.1. Lineage (GTDB taxonomy): Bacteria > Acidobacteriota > Vicinamibacteria > Vicinamibacterales > UBA8438 > CAUZIB01. The sequence continues at coordinate 121,048 of CAUZDY010000001.1, forward strand.
TCGAGGGTGAGCCACGGTGGGAAGTGAAGTATCTCCTTCGAGGTGTGGAGGAAGACCAGAACCTTCAAGTCGTGCTGTTGCAGCGCACAGCTGAAAACAAGTTCCTCAGACGAAACGTCGATGGTCCGGATGAGCTGGTCCGGGGGTTTCCTCGCACGCGATCCGAGCTGTTCAAATACCGGGGACTCATTTTGGGGAGCATCGAGGCGGGATACTTCACGCCCGACCAACTGCGGATGATCGCCGATTTCGTGAACCATCGCGGCGGGGGGCTCCTTATGCTCGGGAGTCATCGGTCGTTTGCGGAAGGTGGCTACGCAGGGACGCCGGTGGCCGATGTGCTACCGGTCGTGCTTGATCCCACCCATGGTGATAGCGAGGAGAGCTTCTTTCAGGAGGTCCGCGTCGAGCCGACCCGGGCCGGGGAGACCCATCCCTCGACCCTGATCGCTGACAACGAGATGGCGTCGGTCGAACGCTGGGAGACGCTACCGCTGGTGACGATCGTCAATCCGATCACCGACACGAAACCCGGCGCGACAACGTTACTCCGGACGCCGGAGGGGCTGGTGGTATTAGCGTTTCAACGCTACGGCGCCGGCAAGTCGATGGCGTTCCCTATCCAGGATTCGTGGATGTGGCAGATGCACGCCGATGTTCCCGTGGAGGACATGACCCACGAGACCTTCTGGCGGCGGCTGGTACGGTGGCTGGTCGACGGTGTTCCGGATCAGGTTGTGGCTAATGTGTCCCAGGACCGAGTTGAGCCGGAACAGGTCGTCACGGTACTCGCGGAAGTCGGCGATGCGAACTACGAAGAGTTGAACAATAGCGCCGTGACCGCGGTCGTGACTGATCCGTCCGGGGAGCTGATAGAGCTGCCGATGGAGTGGACTGCGGAGAAGGATGGGGAGTATCGCACGACGTTTACCGCCGCCGATGTAGGATTTTACGAAGTTCGTGTCGAGGCGGTCGCCGATAACGAGCTGCTTGGTGAGGATACCGTCCATCTGCAGGTGGCTCCGAGCGACAGCGAATTTTACGATTCGACGATGGGGGCGTCGCTGCTCGAGCGGGTGGCAGGCGAGACCGGTGGTCGTTTCTACACGCCTGATACGGTCGGGACCCTGCCGGATGACGTCCAGTACGTGGGCGGCGGGGTCACCGTCGTCGAGGAGCGTGATCTGTGGGACATGCCAGCGCTACTGCTCCTTCTTGTCGGCCTCGTACTCGGCGAGTGGGGTTATCGACGCTATAAAGGATTAGCATGAGGCCGACCGTTCCTCCGTGGCTCCTGGCGACGCTGGCAACTGCACTGGTGGTCATCTCGCCGACAGTGGCCGAGGCTCAGCAGACCCACCTGCTCGTCATCACCGGGCTTGGCGGCGATCCCGAGTACACTCAGCAGTTTCATCAATGGGCCACAACTCTTATCGACGCCGCACACACCCGCTACGAGGTGCCATCGGAAGGCATTACTTACCTTGGGGAGAAACCTGATCTCGCCCCAGATTTGATCACCGACCGATCGACACGTGAGAACGTCGAGGCGGCGATTCAGTCAATCGCCGACCGCGCGTCATCTGGCGACCACGTCGTCATCGTGTTCTTCGGACACGGGAGCTTTACCGATGCCGCTCGCATCAATCTGCCTCGGCGCGATCTGTCCGCGGAAGAGTTTGCGAGTCTACTCGATAAGCTCGACGGGCAGCAGGTGACGTTCGTCAACACGGCGAGTGCCAGTGGCCCATTCGTGGAATGGCTCTCCGGCGGCGGTCGGACGGTCATGACTGCGACCAAGACGGGGGGCGAGCGCAACGCGGCGGTCTTCGGGGGCTATTTTGTCGATGCGTTTTCCGCCGGCGAAGAGGAAGCCGACCAGAACAAAGACCGACGCGTCTCGATGCTCGAGGCGTTCACCTACGCGAGGGCTCGTGTCGTCCAGAGCTACGAGGCCGAAGGTCTGCTCATGACCGAGCACGCGCTTCTTGACGACAATGGTGATGGGCAAGGCAGCGACGAGCCGGATCCGTTGTCGGGCGAAGCGGCAGATGGACTGGTAGCGCGCACGCTGTTCTTTACGAGTGGCATCGGGCGGCGTGCCGACACGGCGTTCCCGGATGATCCAGAGCTGCAGGCCCTGTATCGAGAGCGGCAGGCGCTGGAGGCGAGGGTAGATGATCTGAGACGGATTCGGGGCGGCGCCGACCCGGATCAGTACCAAGCGGAACTCGAAACGCTCATGATAGAGCTGGCACTCAAGAGCCGCGAACTCCGTGAGCTTGAGACCGCCAAAGGCGCGCCGCAGAATTCGCAGGATCGATGATGCACGACAACCGACATCCGGTGCTCGATGACGCAAGATGTCGTGGCCGAATGGCACTGACGCAACGTTTGGTCGTTGTTGCCGTCATCGCCGTGATCGTTCTTGTGGCGTCGAACTTTGTCGCCCGAGCTGCCGTCGGTGCCGGCGGACTGCTCGATGCCAGGACCGGGAATACCGAGTACGATGGCCGATTTGTATTCGTCCGGTTGAGTTACGAGATGAGCTTACGTAGTGGTGGGAGCGCGTTCTTCGGCGGCCGTGACCTGCCTTGGGCTCACGACTACCCAGATGCCGAGCGCAACCTGACAAAGATTCTTGGCGAGGTTACTCACCTTAACCCGTTCCAGGGTCCCAACGGCGGCAACGTGCTGGCATCGGGTGACTCGGAACTTCACAAGTTTCCATTCGCCTACATGTCTGAGCCTGGCTACTGGACTCAAACCGATGCCGAGGCGGACACGCTCCGTGCGTACCTTCTAAAGGGTGGCTTTCTGGTCTTCGACGACTTTCGTGGTGAGCACTGGTATAACTTCGAAGCGCAGCTCAGGCGCGTGTTGCCCGAGGCGCGGCTTGTGGAGCTCGACATCGCTCACCCTCTGTTCCATTCGTTTTTTGACATCAAGACGCTGGAGATGGACGACTGGATGTATGGCTTACCGCCGCGCTTTTACGGCGTATTCGAAGATAACGATCCGAACGCGCGGCTGATGATCGTTGCCAACTACAACAATGACATCGGTGAGTACTGGGAGTACTCGGAGACCGGCTGGCTCCCGATCGATCTGACGAACGAGGCCTACAAATTTGGAGTGAACTACGTCATGTACGCGATGACCCATTAGAAAAAAGGAGCAGCCGTTGGATTTCGATCTCACACCCGATGAACCTAGAGACCTTGAGGCGCCCGATGACATCGCGTTGGCGGACAAGCTGAAGACAGGCCGCGAAGACATCCTAGCCGAGCTCCACAAACTCATCATTGGCCAAGAAGATGTTATCGAGCAGACGTTACTGACGCTCTTCGTCGGTGGTAACAGCCTGATCGTGGGCGTGCCGGGGCTCGCGAAGACGCTGTTGGTTCAGACGATGGCCCAGGTGCTGGATCTTAAGTTCTCGCGAATCCAGTTCACACCCGACCTGATGCCATCAGACATCACGGGGACCGACATCATTCAGGAGGACGCGGAGACCGGTAACCGAAAGATGATTTTTTCGCCAGGACCAGTCTTCACCAATATTCTCCTGGCCGACGAGATTAACCGGACCCCACCAAAAACCCAGTCGGCGCTCCTCGAGGCGATGCAGGAGCATCGGGTAACGGTTCAAGGACGGACCTATCAACTTGACGAGCCGTTTTTTGTCTTTGCGACGCAGAATCCGATCGAGCTGGAGGGCACCTACCCACTCCCAGAGGCCCAGCTGGACCGGTTCATGTTTCACATCGTCATTCGCCATCCTCCCGAGGAGGAAGAACTCGAGGTCGTTCGCACGACGACGGTGGTCCAGAAGCACCAGTTTGAACACGCGGTCACGGGTGCCGATCTGGTGGCGTTTCAGGAATTAATCCGTAAGGTTCCGGTGACCGAAACGGTCATGCGCTATGCGCTCACACTCGTGCGGACGAGTCGGTCGACGGACACGGACACACCGGAGTTCATCAAGAAGTGGGTGGCCTATGGCGCCAGCGTTCGTGCGGCGCAGTATCTGATTCTCGGCGGCAAGGCGCGAGCCATGACCCAGGGTCGCTATCACGTCAACTTTGATGACATCAGAGCCCTGGCGAATCCGGTGTTACGACACCGGATTTTGCTGAACTTTCACGCTGAATCGGAGGGTGTGACGTCAGATCAAATCATCGAGCAGTTACTCGATGCCGTGCCGGTCCCGACATCGCAGATGTGAGGATGGATACCGAACAGACCGTCGCGGGCGCTAGGTTTGTCGACCCGAAAGTGTTGGCCCGAATCGGCAGCCTAGCTCTTTTGGCGCGCACCGTTGTGGACGGCTTTATTAACGGTCTGCACAAGGCCCCCTATTTGGGTGTGTCGATCGACTTTGCCGAGCACCGCGGATACATGCCGGGTGACGACATCCGGTTTATTGACTGGCGGGTGTTCGCCCGCACGGACCGCTTCTACGTCAAGCAGTTCGAGGCTGATACCAATGCCAACTTCTCGGTAATGCTCGACGTGTCCCGGTCGATGAGCTTTGGAAGCAAGAGGCTGACCAAGCTTGACTATGGACGCTACCTTGCCGCGTGTCTCACTTATTTTTGCACCAAACAACGCGATCGGGTTGGGCTGATCACGTTTGATTCAGATATCGTCACACGCGTGCCCCCGTCGGCGAAACATCTCGATGTGGTGTTGCACGAGCTCGATCGAATCGAGGCGGGGAACCCGGGTTCGCTGGAGCGTCCGCTGTTTCGTGCGGCGGAGTTCTTCAAGCGTCGAGGAATCATCGTCGTCATCTCTGACTTCTACGAGGATCCGAAGAAAGCAGTCGACATGCTCAAGCCACTGAGCTACGGGGGCAACGATCTGATCGTCTTTCAGATCCTGGATCCAGCGGAGATCGATTTTCCTTACGACGAGCCGACGAATTTTGAGGACCTCGAGACTGGTCAATCGATTCCGGTCGTCCCGGAGAAGCTCCGCAAGCAGTATACCCAGCTGGTCCAGGAGCACATCGCGGCGTTATCGAAGCTGTGCGGTGAAAATCGGATCGACTACGCGTTGTTCAATACGGCGATGCCGATCGATCATGCCTTATTTAAGTTCCTCGCCATGCGAGAGAAAATGAGCCGAGTACGCTAATGGGTTTTCTGGCTCCCCTGTTCTTTCTTGGACTTGCCGCGCTTGCCGTGCCGGTGATAATTCATATGATCCAGCGCGAGCGGAAGGAGGTCACGGAGTTCCCCTCGTTGATGTTCATTCGAAAGATTCCGTTTCACTCGTTCCGGCGTCAGCGGATTCGGAACTGGTTGCTGCTTTTCCTGCGATGTGCAGCCATCGCGCTGCTCCTGGCGGCGTTTTCGCGGCCCTTCTTTCGGGCGGCGGCGCTGGCGGCGGTAACGTCCACTGCGCGCGAGGTGGTGATCTTGCTCGATCGCTCCTACAGCATGGGGTACGACAACCGCTGGGATCGGGCAAAGACCGCGGCAGCAGATGTCGTCAACCAACTGGGTCCTGATGATCGCGCCACCGTCATTCTGTTTGACAGCGGCGCCGAGGCCGGACCTCGGTCGACGACAGATCGCGCTAGTTTGCTGGGCCTGATCGGCGAATCAGAAATCGGATCTGGTTCGACTCGGTACGGGCCGCCGCTGAAGCTTGCCGAAGGAATTTTTGAAGACTCGGATCTACTGCAGTTAGAGGCGGTGCTCGTGAGTGATTTCCAGCGGTCCGGTGTCGAGAGTGCGTCCGGCGTACGTTTTCCCGCGGGTGCCGTCCTCACACCGGTCGCCGTAACAAATGGGGAGGCTGAAACTGAAAACGTGAGTGTGGCCGGTGTCCTGTTCGACAGGGAGTACTTTTCCGGCCGAGAACGCGTGTCGGTGTCGGCACGTATCACGAACCGAGGAATGGATGCGGTCAGCTCCCTCGATGTGTCGCTGGCGATTGATGGGCGGGACATCGAGACCGTGGCGACTGAACTACCGCCCAACGGCTCCTCAACGGTGAGGTTCGCCCCGGTCACTATCGGAGACCGTCCGGTGACTGGGACGGTTCGGACGCAAGGCGACCTGCTTCCGACCGACGACGTCTTCCATTTTGTCGCGTCGCCAGGCCAGGTTGTGAACGTTCTGATCGTGGGCAATGAGCGCGGCGCGTCAGAGGCGGCGTTGTATCTACGCCGTGCCTTAGGTGTCGGCTCAAGCCCCGCGTTTAATGTCGCGACGACGACGGTCACCAATTTCGATGCTGTAGATTTGGTAGGCCGACAGGTGGTAGTCCTGAACGACACTCGTCCACCGACGGGGCAGGCTGGGTCCCGGCTGGAGCAGTTTGTCAGCGACGGGGGCGGAGTGATGGTTGTCGCGGGTGAGCGGAGCGTATGGCCCCCTGACGGCCCTGACCTGTTACCTGGGACATTTGGAAGTCCCATCGACCGTACGGGTCGAGGCGCCGGCCTAGGGTTCGTTGACTATAGCCATCCCATCTTTGAATTGTTCAGTGCGCCGCGAAGTGGTGATGTCACCACCGCCCGGTTCTTTCGGTATCGCCCGATGGAGGTTACCGAGCCGGCGACGGTGCTGGCGCGGTTCGACGATGGGCATCCTGCCCTTGTGGAGCGTCAAATCGGTGATGGCCGTGTCCTTTTTTGGGCGTCCACGCTCGACAACTTCTGGAATGATCTTGCAGTCAGGCCGGTCTATCTGCCGTTCGTGCACAGGTTGATTGAACACCTGGCCGACTACGCTGCGCCGACGCCCTGGGTCTCTGCGGGCCAGGTGCTCAATCTCGCGGAGCAGCGTAGCCTCCTCGCAGATGCCGGTCTTGCCGAGGCGGAACTCGTGGCGATCTCTCCATCCGGGGAGCGCATTTTGGTCAGCGAGGGTGTTCGCGCCGGCTTTTTGACGACTACTGAGCAGGGGATCTACGAAGTCCACGATGCCACGACCCCGTCCGAGTCTCCCTTGACGCTCGCCGTGAACGTCGACCTTGCGGAATCCAATCTCACGTCGATCGATCCGGACGAGCTGGCCAGCATGCTGACCGGGCGAGTGACTGGGGACGGAGGAGATTCACCGGCGGAAGGTCAAACCCGGGCGTTCACGTCAGAGGATCTCGAACGGCGCCAAGGGGTTTGGTGGTATCTGTTGGTGCTCGTGTTTCTACTCTTCGTGGCTGAGACGGTCATATCGAATCGACTCTCCCGAACTGCGTTAAACGTCGACTAGCGACCTGGTCTGGTGTGCCTGAGCAGTTCGCAGGGCCACCCTGGGTGTATAGATTCCTGTTACTCGCCACACTAGGTATTTTAAGCTCGCGGAACTAAAATAAGGGACGACGGGAGGATGGGGATGTTGTCCAATCAACCGCTCTTTACCGGTGACCGTGATGAGATTCTTCGCGCCATTCGCCAGGTGCGGAGCCGCTGGCGCCTACGGATAGCACTTCGCGGAGTTTCGGTTCTCCTGGCCGCTGCGCTGGGCACCCTCGTGCTGTCATCCTGGGGTCTTGAGGTCTATCGGTTTACACCGGCAGCTATCATCATATTCCGTGTCGCGACATATGCTGCCCTGATCGGATTCGGGTGGTGGTTCTGTATCCGTCCAGTGTTGAGGCGAGTCTCTGATAACCAGGTCGCACTCTACCTCGAAGAGCATGAACCGTCGCTCCAGGCAGCCGTCCTGAGCGCGGTTGAGGAAACACGCAAGGGCGACCGCGTCGCCGCATTCGATCATTCGCCTGAGCTGGTGCATAGACTTATTGAGTCGGCTGTCCAGAAGATCCGTGACGTCGACATGGGGCGGGCAGTTGAGCATCAGAGGATTCAAGGTTCATCGGGCTGGCTCGGAGCTGCTGCGGTTGTCGCTCTCCTGCTGTTCATGTTTGGTCCAGCATATTTTCGACATGGTTTGATGGCCCTCCTCCCGATGGGCAGCGCCGAAGCCGCCAGTCCTTATTTGATCGACCTTCTACCGGGCGACGTGACTGTGGCTCGTGGCGCCGACCAGGAGATCACCGCACACCTGCAGGGATTCGAGACTGATGAGGTCACCTTGTTTATGCGTTCGGACTCGAACACACCGTTCGAACGACTGCCATTGATTCCGCTGAAAGATCCTGGCCTGTTTGAGGTACTTCTGTTCGATGTGCAGGACACCACGGACTATTTTGTCGAGGCACTTGGTGTGCAGTCGGGGACCTTCACGCTCAACGTCGTCGACCTCCCCTATGTCGAGCGATTACAACACGAGTACTTCTTCCCCGCCTACACGGGTCTTGAGCCTCGGGTGGTCGAGGATGGTGGTGATATCGCGGTTCTGATTGGGACCGAAGTGCGCCTCCGTGCGATCCCCACGATGCCGACTACCGGCGGACGGATGGTGCTCGACGAAGAGGACCAAACGGATCTCGTTGTGGACCCAGACGGCTCGTTGATCGGTGGGTTCGTCGTCGAGAAGGACGGGTTCTATCGTATCGATCTAGAGAGTGGCGAGGGTGAGATGGTGACAGCGTCGCCCCAGTACACCATCGACGTCCTCACGGATCAGCCGCCATCGGTCATGTTTCTCAATCCCGGACGCGATACGACCGCCAGTGCGGTTGAGGAGCTCTTTGTTGAGGCGCGAGCTGACGATGATTTTGGACTACGTTCGCTGGACCTGGTCTACAGCGTCAATGGTGGCTCTGAGGAGACCGTGAAGCTCTATGCCGGCAGTCAGGATGCCCTCAAGGAGGTCTCGGCCGGCCACACGTTTTTCCTCGAGGACCTCGAGTTGGAGCCGGGTGATTTTGTGTCTTACTACGCCCGCGCGACCGACCGTAACCTCGCCCAAGAAACCCGGGACATCAAGAGCGATCTCTACTTCGTTCAGATCCGCTCGTTTAGCCGTGACTTCCGTGCGGCCCAGTCTCAAGGCGGCGGCGGCGGCGGAGCTGGTGGCGCCGGTGGCGCTGACCCACGGGCATTATCTGAGGCGCAGAAGGAGATCGTGTCTGGGACGTTCAATGTGGTCCGGGATCGCGAAGTGTCTTCTGATGAGGAGTACCAGGAGAACGTGGTTTTTCTCACGCTGGCTCAGGGGCGACTACGGGAGCAGGTCGAGACACTGCTACGGCGAATGAACAGTCGCGTCATGCCTGCTGATCCCGCCTTTCGCTCGATCGCCGAGATTCTTCCCCAGGCCGCCGACGCAATGCGGGAGGCCGAAGGCGAGCTGCAAGGTCAGGATGCCGACGGAGCGCTCCCACCGGAGCAGCGAGCGCTACAGTTTCTACAGCGAGCCGAAGAGGCCTACGAAGAGGTCATGGTGCAAATGGGCGGCGGTGGTGGTGGCGGTGGCGGCGGTGGTGGGAACCAAGCGGCCGAAGACCTTGCCGACCTGTTCGAGCTTGAGTTAGACAAGTTACAAAACCAGTACGAGACGATGCAGCGAGGTGAGCAGCAGCAGACTGACAACACCGTCGACGAGCTGATGGAGCGACTACGGGAACTGGCGCGCCGACAGGAGCGGGAAGCTGAGCGCCAGCGTATGCGGTCACGCGGCCAGCAGTCGGCTCAGGGTAGTGGCACCGCGGCACAACGGGAGCTGGCCGAGGAGGCGGAGGAAGCGGCCCGCCGGTTGGAGCGCCTGGCGCGCGAGCAGAATTCTCCGCAAATGATGGATGCGTCGCGTCGACTCCGAGAAGCGGCCGATGCGATGCGGCGAGCGGCGGCGAACAACGACAACCTCGGCTTTACCGAGGCGGGCACTGCTCTCGATCGTCTTCGAGAGGTTCAGGATCGTCTCCAGCAGGAGCAGACGAACCGGCTAGAACGTGACATCGAGGAGGCACTGGGTCGTGCCAATCGACTGGCCGACGAAGAGCGCGAGGTGGCCAGTGCCGTTAATGGGCTTCCGGATTTAAGTGACAATGTGCGGACTGAGCGTCAGCAAACTCTCATGGAGCGGAAGGATGCGATGGAGGCCGAAGTGGCCGACCTTGAGCGTCAAATCGACTCGACATCAGCCGAGTTTAGACGTGAAGAGCGAAGAGCCTCCCAGAGTTTGCAGGACGCAGCCAACAGTATCCGTGACAACAAGCTCAAGGAGAAAATTCGATATACAAAGGGTGTGATTCGGAGTCGAGCGAGCGATACCGCGAAGGCGTTTGAGGATCAAATCACCAACGACATTGAAGACCTCCGCGAGCACCTGCGTGCTGCGGCTGACGCCGTTGGTGATACCGAGGGTGACTCGATGACGCAAGCGCTCGACCGGACGCGCGACCTCATGCGTGGCCTCGAGTCTCTCGAGCAGCGTATGTGGCAGGGTGACCAAGCGGAAGAAGGTCAGCAGGGCCAAGGCGGGGAGCCGAGTCAGGATGACCAGCGGGGTCAGCAGGGTGGCGATCAGCTGGGTACGGCCGACGGGGAATCCGGCATCGGGGACACCGTGGGTGGTGCCTATTCCGGTGGTGGCTATGGGAATCGGCGTCCAATTGAGTTCAACCCTGACGACGTCCGGCAGTGGCAGCGTGAATTCCGTCAGCGTCTCGGTGAGGCGCAGGACATTCGACGATTACTCCAGGACGAGCAATTCTCGGCAGCCGATCTCGATGAGATCATTCGCCAGATGCAAGAATTTGACGATACTCGGGTCTACCAGGATTCTGAGGAAATCGCTCGACTTCAGACGTATCTTCGCGAAGAGTTGAAGCGATTCGAGTACCGCTTGCGGCGTGAGGTGGACGTGGAGAATGAGGATCTGTTCCTCGCCTCGTCTGACGACGTGCCACCAGGATTCCGCGACATGATCGAGGAGTACTACCGGGCGTTGTCGAGAGAGAACTGACGCCGGGCGCCCCGAGATGCCGAAAATCGAAAGCTTGGAGTGCCACCCAGATTCCTCAGCCACCAACCGCTTTAGGCGCATCCCATTCACGCCGTGGGTCATGGCCCTGATCGTGATGTTGACGTTGGTTGGTGGCGTGACCGTGTTCGCCCAATGGGGCTGGCGCCGGATGCCGCCCAAGTTTCCTTCCGATCAACCAACCCACCGCGATTTCACGTTCTCCCGGGTTTTGTACCAAAGCGATCGTAGAGAGCCAGGCGGTCAGGGCTGGCATACTGACTATCCGACAGCCGATCGGAACCTCATGGTGCGGCTTTCGGAGTTGACGACTACGAGCGTGGGGTTCGATCGCCGCGATATTCCCGACCACGTCGTCGTTCCACTCGACGATCCAAGGATCTTTAACTACCCGTTTTTGTTTATGTCTGATGTCGGTACGGTCCGGTTCAGCGACCACGAAGCGGATCGGCTTCGGAAGTATCTGCTCAAGGGAGGGTTCCTGTGGGTGGACGACTTTTGGGGTCCGCATGCGTGGGATCAGTGGATCGGCGAGCTGAGCAAGGCACTACCCCCTGGTGAGTATCCGGTCATCGACATTCCCTTAGACCACCCGATTCACAAGACACTGTTCGAGGTGACCGAAATCCCTCAGGTTCCATCGATCCAGCATTGGCGCCGGAGTGGAGGTGCGACCACTTCCGAGCGGGGTTCTCGGAGCGACGACGTCCACTTTCGTGCGATCGCCGACGCCCATGACCGCATTCTGGTAGTCATGAGCCACAACACCGACATAGCCGACGGATGGGAGCGGGAGGGTGAAGACCACGAATTTTTTTATAGGTTCTCAGTTGATGCCTACGAGCTTGGCATTAACATCGTCGTCCATGCGATGAGTCATTAGCTGCAACATGAAGCAGTCCTACCTCGAGACGCTCGAGATTGAGCCGGATCGGTCGGCGACCGCCTCGGTCATCTGGATGCATGGCCTAGGGGCCGATGCCAGCGATTTCTACTCGGTCGTGTCCCAACTCGGGCTGCCACCTGAACCGGCGATACGATTCGTGTTTCCCAATGCGCCGAAAATCCCGGTCACGATCAATATGGGGATGATCATGCGGGCCTGGTACGACGTGACGGGGTTTGGGCGGAAAGACCAGGACGAGCCTCGCATACGTCAGTCGGGTGCTTGGATCGATGAGGTGGTGGCGCGTGAGGTCGATCGCGGTGTTGATCCCGGGCGGATTGTGTTGGCCGGGTTCTCCCAGGGTGGTGCCATGGCGTTGTTCGCAGGACTGCGGCAGCACGAATCGCTCGCAGGGTTAATCTGTCTGTCAGGCTATTTGCTCCTCGACGAGGAGTTGGAATCGATTACCAAGGGTGGAGGGCCATTGCCTCCCATATTTCAAGCGCATGGGACCGAAGATCCCGTCGTGCCGTACGCTACCGGACTCCGGAGCCGCGATCTACTAGCGGCTGCCGGCTATGGAGTTGAATGGCGCGAATATCCGATGGGCCATCAGGTGTGCCTCGAGGAGATCAGAGACATCGGTGCCTGGCTGATCGGGGTCCTCAACAGCGGTCAACCCGAGGCTGGTTTTTCTGGCCCCTCAGACAGGCCATAGATCACTCAGGCAGCGCTTGATTCCGACGATGCATCCGTGTCTAGTCAAGCCGCTAAGTGAAGTAGGCTGTCCAAGTTCCAAGCACCTTGGCATTCTGGGTCATTTCAGCTGGAGGTGGCGGTGAAAGCGGCTCATGTATCGGCGATCGTGTTGGTGATGGCTGCGGGATGTGGCGGTGTCACAGGCGATGGTTCGGTTGGTGATAGTCTAGATTCTCCGGGAGCATTGATTGCGGTAGGAATCGACCCGGACTCGCTCCTCTCAGAGATTACAGTCCTTGCATCGGATGAATTCGGCGGTCGAGCTCCAGGGTCACTGGGCGAAGCTCTCACAATTGACTATCTGACCGAGCAGTTCTCCGCGCTTGGTCTGGCACCTGGGAATCCAGACGGGACATGGGTTCAGGCGGTTCCGCTCGTCGGAATTACACCACAGGCCGGGGATGGATTCCTGGTCACAAAGGACGGTGAATCACAGCAACTTCAACCGGGGACCGACTATGTGGCCTGGACGAAGCACGTTGTCGACCATGTAGAGATCGACGCGGAATTCATGTTCGTCGGTTACGGCGCGGTGGCGCCAGAATATGAATGGGATGACTACGGTGACGTTGACGTCGAAGGAAAGATCCTTCTTTTCCTGGTCAACGACCCACCCCGAGACGATGTCTTTGGGGGTCAGGCGATGACCTACTACGGCCGCTGGACGTACAAACATGAAGTCGCCGCGGACAAGGGTGCGGCCGGTTCGTTCGTCATCCACGAAACCGATCCTGCCGGCTATCCATGGGAAGTCGTCGGGAGCAGTCCATACAGCGAGTCCTTTAGCCTCGTTGCCGCAGACAACAACGAGGGCAGGGCCCCGATAGAGGGATGGATACAGCGAGCCGCAGCCGAACGATTGTTCGAAATGAGCGGGCTCGACCTTGAGGAGCTGAAGGAGCGAGCAGCCGACCGTTCGTTTGAGCCGGTGTCGCTGGGTGTACGCGGCCGCACGCAGGTCCGAAACACACTGCGGACGCTCGATTCTCAGAACTTTGTCGCAAAGCTAGAGGGCGTGAGCGCGCCGGACGAGATCGTGATCTACGTGGCACATTGGGATCACCTCGGACAAGACGAGAATTTGGATGGCGATCGCATCTTCAATGGTGCGGCAGACAACGCCACAGGGACTGCGGGGATGATCGAGCTCGCACGGGCCTTTACCCAGGCACCAGAATTGCTTCGTCGTTCCATTCTTTTCCTCGCGGTGACTGCCGAGGAACAGGGGCTTCTGGGGTCAAAGCACTACGGAGAGAATCCGCTGTACCCGGTGGCGCAGACGGTCGCGGCGTTCAATATGGACGTCCTCAACCAGTGGGGCCGAACGCGTGACATGACAATCGTCGGAATGGGGCAGTCCGAGCTTGATCAGTATGCCATGGCAATTGCCCGGCGTTCGGGTCGAGTACTGAATCCCGATCCGGAGCCCGAAAAAGGGTTCTACTATCGATCCGACCATTTCTCCTTTGCGAGGGTTGGGATTCCAGCTTTCTACGCCGATCCAGGAATCGAGTACTTGGACAAACCCGAAGGGTACGGTCTCCTAAAGCGCGAGGAGTACACCGCCAATGATTACCACAAGGTCTCGGACGAGGTGAAGCCCGATTGGGATCTCTCTGGCGCCGTTGAGGATTTGACGTTTATGTACGAGCTCGGGTCAATGGTGGTCGAGACTGACGCGTGGCCAGAGTGGAGTCAGACGTCAGAATTTAGGGCGGTCCGGGAGCGGCAGCGCCCATAGTTTTGCGCCATCTCAAGATGTGGCAGAGTGCTAGGTTGGCAGGTCGTGGTCTTCTGTGGGCACAAGCCGCAGGGCGGTGATCCGCTGCAGGACGGGTGGATGCGAGTGGTGAAGACAGACATCGAGTGGATGCGGCGTCAGGTTCGACAAGCTGTCTACGGAAAGCTTTTTGAGTGCCGTGACCAAATGCTCGGCGTGTCCCGTCGTCTTGGCGGCGAATGCGTCGGCTTCAAACTCGTTCTTCCGTGAGACCGCGTTGACATACAGCGAGAGCGCCAACTCCACCGGGGTAAATAGCAACCCGAAGAAGACGAGACCGGCATAGACTGACGTTTCGGTCATCGAGAACGCTTCGAATAACTCCCGACGCTCGAGTACAAGCGACAGAACGAAAAAGAGTCCTCCAAGATACCCGATCTGCAAAACCATGCTCTTCAAAATGTGACCCCTCTTGTCGTGACCAACCTCGTGCGCGACGATTGCAACGAGCTCGGAAACAGAGTGGTTTCCGACCAGCGTGTCGAATAAACCGATCCGTTTATTGCCGCCGAATCCGGTGAAGAAGGCGTTTGCCTTCGAAGATCGTTTCGACCCATCAATGACGAAGATGTCTCTAAGCGGGAACGCGACGGACTGTGCATACGACATGATCGACTCCCGGAGCGGTCCCTCCTGGAGGGGCGTGAATCTGTTGAAGAGTGGCATGAGCCAGGTCGGTGCGACGAATTGCACTACCAGGACGAAGAGGGTCGCTGCAATCCAAGACCAGAGCCAAGCCGATGGTCCCGCCCATTGGAAGAAGAAGAGCACCCCAGTCATGATGATCCCACCAAGAACACTGGCCAAGATGATGCCCTTAAGGAAGTCGGCCACGAAGGTCCAGGGTGTGGTTCGGTTGAAGCCGTATCGCGCTTCGATTACAAAGGTTCTGTAGATCCTGAACGGCAGTGTTAGCAAGAGTGATCCCAACCCGATCGACCCGAGATATAGGAGCCCTGTGCGGATAGGACCGTATCCGAGTCCTCGTACGGTTTGGTCGAGCCAATCGAAGGCCCCGACCTGCCAGACCGTCAGGATAACGATCAAGCTAACGGAGCTCAGAACCAGCCCGAATCGCGTCTGGCTCCGTGTGTACTCCTGGCTGCGAGCGTACCGGTCGGCGTCAAACACGTCCGCAAAGTCCGGTGGAACGGTGGGATTGAGTGAGCGCAGGCTAAGTGTGCTCGATAGCACTGACAGTGCGTATTCGCCCAGGAGGGCCACCACGATAATTACCGCATAGATGTTCACGCCGAGTCTCGCTTCACAGTCACTTGTCCTCCAATATAGCGAATCTACCGACCCGGCGACGCCGATAGACTCGGCGACCCCCTGACTGATCCTCAGGTTAGGCGGACAATCTCATCGTACGTTAGGCTTATCCAGCAGGGGAGATAAAGACTCGACTAAGGCACTGGTCTTCCTCTTGAACCAGGCCGCCATTCCCCGGTTGACCGTTTGGTTTACAAATGACGACAGCGCAAGCAACCCGGGAAACTTATCGGCCGATTGATCTTCGAAACGTCTCCAAGATACCGCAGTGGAGTCAGCTTAACCCGGAGATCATCGAAGCGATCGAGGTCGTGGGCCAGGTCCTGCCCTTTAGGACCAATCAGTATGTTCTGGAAAACTTGATCGATTGGTCTCGGGTTCCTGACGACCCTATTTTCCAGCTGGTCTTTCCGTGTCGCCAGATGCTCTCTTCCGCCGATTTTGATGTCGTCCGTGACATGAAGAGCCGGGATGCCGGAGGAGCAGAGCTCAAAGCCTCCGTTAATCGCATCCGGCGAAAACTTAATCCGCACCCGGCCGGTCAGATGACCCACAACGTGCCGATGCTTGACGGGCGGCCCTTGCAAGGGTTACAGCACAAGTATCGCGAGACGGTACTGATCTTTCCGTCGGCGGGGCAGACCTGCCACGCGTACTGCACGTACTGCTTCCGGTGGGCCCAATTTGTCGGCCTAGACGATCTGAAGTTCCAAGTGCAGGAGACCGACGACTTCGTGGCTTATCTGATTGCACACCCGGAGGTGACGGACGTCCTGATTACCGGCGGCGACCCGATGATCATGCGCACGAAGGTGCTACGTCGGTACATTGAGCCGCTGCTCGTGCCAGAGCTTGAGCATGTCCAGAACATCCGGATCGGTACGAAAGCGCTTGCCTATTGGCCACAGCGTTTCGTCTCGGACAAGGATGCTGACGATTGTCTAGAGCTATTCGAGGAAGTGGGCGCAGTAGGCCGCCATCTGGCGGTCATGGGCCACTACTCTCACCCAATAGAGCTGGAGTCGGGGATGGCGCGGGAGGCGGTCCGGCGTGTTAGGAGCACCGGTGCCCAAATCCGGATGCAGGGACCGCTCATTCGTCACGTGAACGACAACCCGAAAGACTGGGCGGCGTTGTGGACCGAGGGTGTGCGTCTTGGTCTCGTTCCGTACTATATGTTCGTCGAACGTGATACAGGCGCGCGGAACTACTTCGAGGTGCCGCTCGTCCAGGCGTTCGAAATATTCAAGCGCGCGTACTCACAGGTCTCCGGTTTGTCGCGGTCGGTCCGGGGACCAACAATGTCGGCGTTTCCAGGTAAAGTTCGGGTAATTGGCGTCGTGACCCTCCGCGAGATGATGGACTCAAACGTACTTGAAGTAGTCCGTGAGTCCTCTGGTTTCGAGCTGTTGGGTGATCGCGACCGGCCGGTCTTGGTCTGTGACTTCATCCAGGCTCGCGATCCCGCCTGGGTGAGAAAGCCGTTCTTCGCCGAGATTGATGATGGCGCTGCATGGTTCGACGACCTCCGTCCGGCGTTCGGTAAAGATCAGTTCTACTTCGAAGAAGACAACCTTCGCAGACAGGATCATCCGATTCTCGAGCTCACCGAAATGCTGCTGGAGTAGCGTTCGTTCACCGTTCTGATGAGCCGATGAAGGGGCTCCTGTTCCTGTGCTTGGCCAATTCGGCGCGTAGTCAGATGGCCGAAGGCCTTGCCCGCCAGCAGTTTGGTCGCAGCGTTGTGGCCCAGAGCGCTGGGTCGCATCCTTCCAAGGTTAACCCGTTTACCGTTCGTGTCATGCGTGAAGTCGGGATCGACATTAGTGAGCAGACGTCAAAGAACGTCGATACGATCGAGCCAGATACGATCGATACGGTTGTCACGTTGTGCGCGGAAGAGGTCTGTCCGGCCTTCTTACAGCTGACGCGCCGCCTCCATTGGCCGTTGGTCGACCCGGCCAGCGCGACCGGAACCGAAGATGAGCGTCTCCAACGTTTTCGTGATGTTCGTGACGAAATCGCACGGCGGATGAAGTCTCTGTAGCCGATGTTTCTCCCTCTTGGTGACGAGCCGAATCCACGCGGTGTTCCGTGGGTGACCTATGGCCTGCTCGCTGTCAATACCGCGGTTTATTTCTTGATCTCGTTGCCCTTGAGCTTGGGTCGTCCCGACGCTGGCAACCCGCTTCTCTTGGAGTACGTGCAGGTACTGCTGGAGACGCTGCCGCAGGATCGGCTCATCGCCTCTGACGTCATCCAACAGCTGTCAGCCTACGACCTCTTCGTGTTCGACCACGGGTTTCGACCTGCGGCTCCTGCACCGATGGCGCTCTTGACATCGATGTTCCTTCACGCCGGATTCGCCCACTTGGCTGGCAATATGTTGTTTCTGTGGATATACGGTGACAACGTCGAGCATCGATTGGGGCCGGTTCTGTATCTCGCGGCGTACCTGGTGACCGGCGTGGCGGCGACGCTGTTTCATACCGTGTTCGATCCTGGATCGGCGCTGCCGCTTGTTGGTGCCTCGGGAGCCATTTCTGGCGTACTGGGTTTCTACTTCGTGTGGTTTCCCCACAACCGCGTTCGCCTCTGGGTCTTTCTCTTTCCGTTCTTCATGAACGTCATCACACTTCCGGCGAGGATTGTGCTGGGTTTCTACCTGGTTTTCTCGAATCTCATGCCGTTCCTGATCAGCCAAGGGATGCCAGGAGGCGGTGTAGCCTACGGTGCGCACATCGGTGGCTTTCTTGGAGGACTCGGATGGGCGTGGTGGGCCGGTCAGCGAGAAGTGTCGGCTCGTCCCGCCGAATATCGCCGCGATCCGATCGACCAGTCGTCGTCAGCGGGTGAGCTGGTGGCTGAGATGATTGCAGATGACCGGTTCTCTGATGCCGCCCACGCCTATTTCCGGCTGACCTCTGAGCAGTCCAGACGGTTCCTGAGGGCAGCGCACTCGATTTCGCTGGGCGACTGGCTGGCGCGAAACCGCCACTCCGAAGCGGCACTGGTTGTCTATCAGCGCCATCTACGAGATTATCCACGTGGCCCGTTGGTCGCCGAGGCTCACCTAGGAGCGGGTCTGTTACAACTCGGTGCACTGGGGCAACCCACTGCTGCGTATCAACATTTAGTGGAGGTGCTTGACTACAACCCGGATCTAGAGGTGCGACGGCAGGCCCGTCAAGGCTTGAACGAAATCGCTGTGCGCCAAAAATTCAGGGTGCACTAATGAGCCCGCGCGACACCCACAACCATCCCATATAATTAGGACTGGTTACCGTTTCGCCTTGTGTGTTGGGAGGTCGTTCAATGGTAGGACACGCGGCTCTGGACCGTGTAATCGGGGTTCGAATCCCTGCCTCCCAGCCAGTCTTCCTAATCAAATTTAGGAAACAATGAACAGCGTTAACCGCTTCAAGGAAGGCCGTGACCGAGGTGGCGCCTACCTCCTTGCCCAGTAGCACTCAGATGGTGCGTTTCCAGCGTCTGGACCGAATATCGCCGACTACTGCAAGACCGTCACTGCCTTCCAGGCGTGTCACTGGGGTGGCGTTGGACAGACGACGATGAGCAACGACTCCACCGCGGAGCGTGTCGTGTGGATGGACGAGATCTAGCAGGTGATCTGATGAGGAATTTCCTATCCGGGAGGTGCTCCGTGAACACGACAGCTCGGAGCCTTGTTATGTGAATCGTAGCGTGCGCGGCGCTGGCGGCTGCCGATTTTTGGGACGAGAAGGACTTCACAGGATGGTCCGACACGGAAGTCGAAAAGCTACTGACGGATTCGCCGTGGTCGCGGAAAGTCACAATCGTTCTGCGCAGACCTGGGACTGGTGGGGGAGGTGGTCGCGGCGGCTTCGGAGGCGGTGCTGCCGACGGCTTCAGAGGTGCTGGCGGAGGTCGCCGTGGCGCCGATATGTTTAACCCAGCGCCGAGACGAATGACTTTCACCGTTTCATGGCGGAGCGCCCTCCCCGTCAAGCAGGCACTGGTCAGGACTCATATCGGTCTTGATGCCTCGATCCCGCCAGAGCAACAGCAATTCCTGACGCAACTCGAACCGCTCTATGTGGTAGTCGTCGCTGGATTACCACGCGAGTTCGCCCGTATGGCCCAAAATCGGAATGCCTTGATGGCCGGGACTATCCTGAAGCGACAAGGCAGGAGTCCGATCTCACCCGAGGATTTAGTCGTCTTCGTGGAGAATGGCGAGACCGTCACTCTTCAATACCACTTTCCGAGAGACGATGAGATCACTCTAGAGGACAAGAACGTCGAATTTATCACCAAGCTGGGGCAGGTCGAGGCTAAACAAAAATTCAAACTCGAAGATATGGTGTTTGCGGAGCAGCTAACCCTCTGATAGTACGGGTAATCATCTCGTGCCGGTTCGATGTTGCGCCCTTCTACAACACGGAACGGATAAACCGCCACGACGGCCCTGAGGATCAGAGCTTGGGCGATCGGTGCATGAGGGAGTGCACCCCAGATTCCAAGAGGTGCCATCGCATCGTGCAGAGCCCGCACCTTTCAAAAAATGGTCGACGCGAACCACCAACAAAGCCGTCTCGCCGTCTCGCCGTTTGGTTGACGGGTTGTAATCGGCGATGCTATAAGCAAGTGCGGTCGTACGATGTTTACGTTCGGTAGTCTTGAGGCACAGCACGGAGGGTGCAGACAAGGCGAACGGAGAGTCAAGATGATCAGACGTTGTCACACGGCAGTCGGTTCACTAGTTATGCTGTTTGTTGGGGCCGCCATCGTGTCTTTGGCGTGGGCACCAGTGGCAGGCCAGAATCAAAGAGCCGAGGTCGACGACTGGACACCATCCCGCACACCATGGAATCACCCCGACCTGCAGGGTATCTGGGCGAACGACACCAGTACTCCACTGGAACGCCCCAGTGTATTTGCAGGGAAGGAGTTTCTGACGGACGAGGAACGGGCGGCGTACACTGCCCAGCGGCAACGCTCACGGGCAAATGCTGACCGCCGCGACGCCGCGCCCGGTACGGTCACCGATGTCGGCCGCGCGTATGGTGCGCTCTGGCGTCCCGTACCAGGAGACGCGATCGCGCGCACCTCGCTGATCGTGGATCCGCCGGACGGCAGAGTGCCGACCCTGACAGCGCAGGCGCGGGAGAGATATGCGGCCTGGGCCGAGGCAAAAGGTTTATTTGCGAGCGCCGCCAACCCGGAGGGGTCACTCTGGAACGGTGGCCGGACGGATAGTGCGCCCGAGGACGGCACCGAAGGCGGGGTGGACGGCCGGGGCAGTCGCGCCGACAATCCGGAGGACCGACGCCTATCCGAGCGGTGCATCATCTGGTCTCCCTTGCCGAGGCTGCCGGGTGGTTACAACAATCATTACCGGATTGTGCAGACTCCAGAACACGTGGTGATCGAGCTGGAGATGATGCACGACGCGCGAATCATCCCGCTGGACGGGGGGCCGCATCTCCCGACACCGATCCGGCGGTGGTTGGGTGATTCACGGGGCCACTGGGAGGGCGATACACTGGTCGTCGACACCACAAACTTCACCGATAAGGCGCCCTTCAAGGGGTCCTTCGAGGGTCTGCACCTCACTGAGCGCTTCACACGTGTCGACGCCAACACGATCAATTATGAGGTCACGGTCGACGATCCCGCGACGTGGACGACACCCTGGACGGCTGCGTTTCCCCTGAGGAATCTTCAGACGCTCGTGGGAGGTGTCGACCAACAACAGGTGCCTCAAATGTTCGAGTATGCGTGCCACGAGGGCAACTACGGTCTCGCGGGCCAGCTCAGTGGCGCGCGCGCCACTGAGGATGCAGCCGCGTCGACCGGAGCACGCTAGGTCAACGCCGGTGTGGCCCGCTGCGGTTCGTTCAACTTTAGAGAGTCGCTAGTCGTTGGCTCGCCCGGGCGCACCGCTGATGTTCGAAGATCTACCGACACTCAAAGGAGCCATCATGAGGTGCTTTACCGCTGCCCTTGTCGCGTCGACGCGCGGCCACGTTTCGATTATTGCCTGGCTAGTGTTGTTGGCTGCCCCTGTAGTGGCCCAGCCAGAGAATGACAAAGTCCCGCTGATTCCATATGAATCGGTGCCAAATTTTCTCAAGTATCCCCCTGAGATGAATCTTGGGGAGACCCTGGCGGTGGCTGTCAACTCGAAAGGCCACATCATGGTTCTAAACCACCCGGGCTCTGCTAACTCGGGAGGACCACTGTATGGGAATGCCACTTCGCAGTTGCTCGAGTTCGATCAGAACGGTCACTTCGTGCGGGAGATCGGCCAGAACGTCTACGGCCTGGGATACTCCCATTCGATTCGCTACGACAAATACGACAACTTATGGCTTGTAGACAAAGGCGCGAACACCGTGATCAAGTTCGATTCCGCGGGTTACGTGACTATGAACCTCGGTCGGCGTCCTGAAGGCTTCGACGAGTACGAACATGTGAGTGGTCTCGATGCACCACAGAACGACGGCTACTTCGGCGGGCCTACCGATGTCGCTTGGGATGCTGACGACAACATCTTTGTCAGCGATGGCTATCTAAATTCTCGCGTTGCCAAGTACGACAAACACGGGAATTGGATTAAGTCATGGGGGTCCTACGGGTCAGAGCCCGGGCAGTTCAGACTTCCCCACAACATGCAGGCCGACCGGGACGGCAACATCTATGTGGCCGACCGCAGCAACCGGCGTATTCAGGTCTTTGACTCTGACGGTAATTTTCAGCGGATCATTTTGTTAAATGCTCCGTTTGACAAGACGCAACAGCCGATTCTGGGTAATGTGAACCCAAACCTACCCGATGAAACTCAGCCCTGGACCTTGTGTATCTCGAATGGTGAGACTCAATACCTGTGGGCGTCCGACCAGCATCCGGGTCGCATCTACAAGCTATCCCTGGAGGGAAAGATAATGGGTATGCTGGGGAGTGCCGGCAAGCAACTCGGTCAGTTCAACTGGATACACGGTATCGATTGTTCCCAGGAGGATCTGCTCTATATCGCCGATATGAACAATTGGCGGATTCAGAAGCTGATCTTGAACCCTTGAGCCTCGGCTTCTAGCCCAGCGGGATCCCACGTTCTTCGAATGCCGTTGCCGCCAACCCACCGGCGTTGACGGCTGTCGGCCATCCTGAATAAAACGTAAGGTGCAATATCATCTCCGAGAGCTCTTCGGGGGTGACACCGTTCTCATCGAGCGCCCGTGCAATATGGCCCCGCAACTGGTTCGTGGCGTATGTCGCTTGGAGGGCGGCCACCGTGACCATGCTGCGGTCACGTTTGGAGAGTTGCGGCCGCTCCCAGATATCACCGTAGAGAAGGGTGTTTCTCAACTCGCCGAGTCTCGGGATCGCCGCGTACGCGCCTTCGGTGTACTCCGGTGAATCGCCTGACTCGACCCACGGTGATGCCAGCGGGGTGAATGGTAGGCCCCGTTCCTGAAATATCTCTCCCGCCATTCTGGAAGCGTTGACTCCCGTCGGCCACCCCATATAGAACGACACGTGGAGGATTACCTCTTGGATTTCCACTTGGGTAAGACCATTCTCGAGACCGCGGTTGATATGTACCCGTAGCTGATCGCGATACAACGCCTGAAGCGCCGCTATCGTGACCAGGCTGCGGTCACGTTTTGAGAGTTGCGGTCGCTCCCAGATATCGCCATACAACATGCCGGTCGTTAGGTCCCCCAACAGGGGAACAGCGTCGAACGTTCCAACTGCCGGCTGCGATGTGGCTTCCTCAGCGGCGTCGGTCGGCATCTGGCCATCGGTGGCGCAGCCAGCGACCCAGGGGGTCGCCAGAAATGCGAGGATCGATAAGAGAGCAGACAATCGTTTCATGGTGTGGTCCCTCGTTTCATTAACCCACTGACTCATTGACGGCACGAATTATCACCGCCTCGGTGTGAGAATTCAAGAGCCAGGCGGTGAACCGTCGAGGAGTCTTCCGGCGGAAATAGACGATGGAACAAAAAAAGAAGCCCACAGGCCCCCTGGTAACATTTGCACCGTGCGTCTCGTCTCGAATCTAGAAGGTCGGCCGGCCTCCAACCTGATACAACCGGTGAGCCAGCTACGCCTCTCCTCCCAACGCCCAGCCAACTGCTACCGAAGTTGCCGTTGACAACCAGAATTGACGTGTCCTTAACTTACAGAGATTGTAGACATCGATCTTTCGTGTTTTTCTCCCCTTCCTAACTATCCAATCGCTTGGACTTTGAATCTCTTATCTCGAATCCGAGGTCGGTCTCTCTTCGGCACGGGCTCCACTGAGCACGTTCTGTAGACTGTAGTTGCCTTCGTGGCAGGCGTATTCGTACAACGGTCCCTGTGTCACGCCACGCGACGCCTGATCGGTTGTCAACGGATTCGAGATCGTCCATGGCCGTGTGAACTTCGCTGGGTCCTCGATCGTCAGTTCGTAGCCGAGTGTCTTTGCGTCGATGCGTGTGAAGCGCTCGACAACCTTCATCGTTTCGGTCGGCATACGCCACGCATTTGCCCATCGGTAGGGGGTCTTGTCGACGAAATTTGTCGTCTCGACCACCAGTGTGTCGTTCTCCCACCAACCCCGTATGTCTCCATTCCACTGTCGGACGTCTGTATGTGGTCGCCCATCGAGAGGGACAATTCGGCGGTCGCGGAACATTTCGTGGAGGATCACCACGTGGTTGGGTGTCTGCACGATTTGATGATTCGGATTGTAGCCAAGCCATAGCATCGGCAGCCCGTCCGTCATACATCGTTCCCCGGTGTCGACGTCGACCCACGAGTTGCGTTGGCCGGCCACGCGATATTCGCTTTGCAATCGCTGACGTTCACGCATCTCCGGAAGGTAGGGTATTCTCCCGTCGGGAGGATCGACGATCAGCGACGTCCGCCGGTCTCCTACCACCCGTGTGCCCGGGTCAAACCAGATTTGGTTGTAAGTCCCGGGGTCGTTGTCGCGGGGTGCCCGCTCCACGAGACGATCTTGATCAGCCTCGCGTTCCAGTGCTGCGACCTCCTCTTCAGTAAGAAGGTCTTTTCCGGCGAGCTCCAGCGGACGCTCCACGGGCGTCAGTGTCGATCCAGTCCAGACACCCTCAAGGTTCGGGTCGCCCCAGGATGTTCGAAGCTGGCTCTCTTGGCCAGTAGCTGGTAACGGAAACAGCAACGCCACCACGGACACCGCCAAGCACGCCACGAGACATCGATCACCCATGGGATCCTCCTTTTTCTGGTTAATGTTTCCGTCTGTACTACACATTATTCTGGCATCAGTGCGAACGTCCAGACCGAGCCACCAGTCGGCACCAGGCCTCGGGCATAGCGATTGGCAAGACCACCCCCGAGACCGGACGCCACGCTGACATACTGCTGACCGTTGTGCGTATAAGTGATCGCGGTCGAATTGACACTCGAACCGGTCTTGAACTGCCACAGGGTTTCGCCGGTCGCTTCATCGAGCGCGAGGAATTCCCCGGTTAATTTTCCGGTGAAGAGCAGCCCGCCGCCGGTGGCCAGCATACCTGCCGAACTCGGAAAATCAGTCAGCGGGATCTCCCATTGCTTTTCACCGTTTAGGGGGTTGATCGCCACGAAGTGCCCGAGGAGATCACCTGGTTCGACATCTGGGAACCTGTTGGTCACACCTGTGTAACGCCGCCCAAGAGTGAACGGGGTCGGTGCGAGCATTTGAATGCGTGGCACATGCCACGAGCTGGTATAGACGAGGCCGGTGGTTGGATTAAATGCGACCGGCACGGCGTTCGAGCCGCGCGATGGCCAGATCGAGACCTGCTCGCCGGCGAGGAAGCGCTCGTAGAGGTCCGTCAACACCGGGCGACCGGTGTTGAAATCGTAGTGAGAGGCCCAATTGACCTCGACGTAGGGGTTCGCAGCAATCAGCTCGCAATTGGTACGGTCCACTACATAGAGGAAGCCGTTCTTGTTGGCCTGAATCATCACCTTTCGAGGCTGACCATCCACCTCGATATCGGTGAGCACGTGTTCGTCCACACCGTCCACGTCATACACGTCGTTGGGTGTGTACTGAAAGTAACAAGCGATCTCTCCGGTTTTCGGTCG
>CAUZDY010000002.1:0-139961 GCA_963578805.1 Vicinamibacteria bacterium
TTCTGGGCAGCATCGAGCACCCGTAACCAGTTTTCGCCGAGAATTTTACGGATTCTCTCAGGAGCATATCCTCTGTCCACCAAGGCCTCGGTCAGGCGTGGGTAGCTCGTCGCGTCGAAGTCGCGAATGTTCCTTCCGCCATCCATCATATCCATCCCGATACCGATGTAGTCCTCTCCAACCAGGTTCACGGCGTAATCGACATGCGTCGCCCAGTCCTCTTCGGTCGGAAGGGGCCCACCTGCATCGACGGTCTGCTGCTGCTTCTCCCGCCACGGCGCGCCAAAGTCGCGGTTCCAGTTCTCCCGCATCTCGGCGTCCAGGGCGGCGATGTATTTACCGTAGTCGCCACTAGGCGGCCGGATCATGTCGTCGAGGAATTCCTGGCTCAGAAATCCGGCGTTGGTGGCCCGGATCAGGTCCTGGAGTCCGTCGACTTCAGGTGCGGAGGATCGGCGCTGGGCAGTCTGCCAGTCGAGGGATTCCTGACTCAGAAATCCGGCGTTGGAATGGATACCAACCAGCCCGCCCTTGGCAGCCATCGCCGTGAGCACAGCATCCGACAGGGCTCTCGTGTGATTCGAAAATTCTCGGAGTCCATGATGGCTCGCCACCACCGGTACCGTACTCGCCTCGATGATTGCCAACTGCGCAGCGTCCGACGCATGCGAAACGTCAATCAGGATCCCCAGACGGTTCATCTCTTGAATAACCGCCCGGCCGTGATCCGTGATGCCGCCCCACGCTTGATCGCCACGCCCCGCATCCACAAACGCATTCGTCGTGTCGTGACTCGTGAACTGCACCTTCCGGACGCCGAGACGGTGAAACAGTCTCAGAACGTCAAGGTCCCCCTCCATGTCGAATCCACCCTCGAGCGCCAGAATGACCGCAGTCTTTCCACCCTCCACAATCCGGCGGATGTCCGCCACCGTGAGCGCCAACTCCATCCGCTCCGGATTCGCCTCCAGCACCCGGTGAAACGTCTCAACCAGGCGGACCGCCTGCTTCACCGCGTAGTTGTAGGTGTTATAGGGATCCTCCAGATACACCTGCTCGATCACCACGTCGAGCCCACCCTCCTTTGCCCGGGCATAGTCCCAGAGACCGGTCGTCTGTGCCTCCCACGGATCGATCCCCTCCCAGTACACCCGGTTCGTAATGTGTACATGCCCGTCCACGACAATCGCGTCCTCGTGGAGTGCAGCGGTCGATTGTGCTCTCAGAAGATATCGACCGGTCAGCAGCAATCCCGCCACCAGCACAACCCCGAGAACGAACCCTACCCGCTTGACGGAAATTTGAACCATGGTCTCTTCTCCACGTCCTGTTGAGCGAAAACCCTACGGATGCTGTCGCCAACATGAGGAAAACTACCAAACACGGGGGGCGCGTTCAATCGCTAAATAGACCCAAAACCGAAACCGAAAAATGGCGGGTATGCATTTCGGTCGCCTATATAGATATTAACGACCCCGCCGCGGTTTTTGGTTTCTGAGAAAACCGACCGAGCAAAAAAGGTCGAGGGGGGTCCGCTTACCGGGGCCTAATAAGGGTCAAAAGGTAGAGGGGTAGCCACAAAAATAGCCACACTTTTGGTTCCCACTACGACACGGAAGCCAAAAACCCCTGTGAATATTGGCGCGCCCTGCAGGATTCGAACCTGCGACCTCCTGGTTCGTAGCCAGACGCTCTATCCAGCTGAGCTAAGGGCGCACAATCACCACGGCTAGACGGTGATCAGAAGGAACAGAATTATATCAGGGAGTTTCACGGACCAGACCGTGACCGACCGGAAACGCCGCACCGAGGGTGATCGGTAATCGTCCAGTAATCGGCCGCTCGCCGGCGAGGGCGCGCACGGCTGAGGCCTGAGCCAAGTCTGCGACGTCGTAAGTCAGAAGCACTACAGGAAGGTCATCGAGAAATGTGGCGACGTAGGGATTTCCAAACACGACTGTCACAAATGGCTGACCGACCTGTCCGGCCTGGAGGGCCACACGCTGCAGCATCGCAACCAGCTCACCGGAGAGATCCATGCGGCCGTCGAGTGACGCCGCCCGGACGAAGAGGCCAACGATGACGGCGTCGAACCGGGCCGCCGTTTCCCGCACGAGCTCGATTTCGGACACCGGCGTACGATCCGAGAGCTCGATCGCCGTAACGTTGGGCCAGCGGTGCTCGAGCTCCGGAATAAAAGTCGCACTGGGCGCAGTGATGCCCCAACCAGACAGGTGATCAACAACCGACAGATACAACACCTCGGCGGAGCGAGCCACGCGGAGTGGCACGTCCCGCTCATCATCTTTGAGGAGCGTCAAGGAGCGCTGGCTGATATCCTCCGCGACAGCGAGAGATTTTCGCGTCCCCACAACTAGCGGTAGCGTGTCGAAGCTGACTGCGCGCGAACGATGCAAGCCCAGTCGTGCCTTCGCGATCAGAAGACGCTCCACCGACTCAACAATGTCAGCCTCGGCAATTAGCCCAGTCGACACCGCATCTTTGATACCCGCAAACGCCGCCGCATCATCGGGCGAGTGCAACACCACGTCATGACCCGCGTGGACGGCCCGGGCTGCCGCTTCACCCGATGAAACAAGTTCAGTCACGGCCCGCATTCGTAACGAATCGGTAAACACCAGTCCTTCGAACCCAAGCTCTTCGCGCAAGATCCCACGGACAACCCGCTCGCTGAACGTCACGGGCATCACCTCCGCCGGTTCGAGACCGGAAAGCTCAATATGCGCCGTCATCACTCCATCGACGCCCGACGCGATCCCGTCGCGAAACGGGCGCAACTCGATCAAATCCAGTCGTTCGCGCGGGTGGGCGATCAGGGGCAGGCCAAGGTGGGAGTCGACGTCGGTATCGCCATGCCCTGGAAAATGCTTCAGGGTGGCTAACATACCGCCGTCCCTTAGACCTGACACATAGGCGTTCGCAATCGCGCCGACCTGTACCGGATCCTCTCCGAACGACCGAGTATTGATCACGGGGTTCATCGGGTTGTTGTTGACGTCGACGACCGGTGCCAGATTGACATGCACACCGATCGCGCGACCCTCGGCGGCTGTGATACGACCCGCCGCGTACGCCAGTTGGGGATCGTAAGTGGCCCCAAACGCCATGGCGCGCGGAAACGTGGTCCCTCCATTCATTCGAAAGCCGATCCCCGTCTCGAAATCAGCCGCGACAAGCAACGGAACAGGGGAGATGGCCTGCAGTCGATTGATCAAGGAAGCCGCATTGAGCGGCTGCCCACGTGTGTTACGAGAGTACGTCCGATTCAGCAGCACGTCCGGTCGTGGCTCGCGCGTGCCGAAGACGAGCATCCCACCTACGTGATACTCGTGAACCAACGCCACGAGATGGTCGTAGCTCGCGCTGTCGCTGCTCATGTACTCGGAGAAAAACGAAGGAACGATCAACTGCCCGATCTTCTCGTCGAGCGACATCCGCTCAAGGGTGTCGTCCACCCAGCGCTGGGCCTCGAGGTCGAGGTTGGGAGGCACGGGGTTCGAGCGCAAGCCGGGTGCAGCGAGAACGAGCGCGGTAAGGAGCGACGCCGCCGTCGCACGGTTCCGCAGATTCCTACGCACGCTCGATAGTAGGGGCTCACCTCGTCGGAGAGCAAGCGATCGGCGCAGACAGGACGCAGTGTAACCGAGCACAATCGCTATAATCGGCCGATGAATCACTTAGAGCATCGGCAGGCTTCGCCCAAAGCGGTCCGCTGCTCCGTCTTGACGATCAGCGATACACGCACTGAGGCGACCGATACTGGAGGACGCGCGGTCGTGGATCTCCTGTCGGAGAGTGGGCACGAGGTCCTCGGAAAAACGATCGTACCGGACGATCCTTGGCGCGTCAGAGAAGCGATCGAGGCTAGACTCACCGATGCCCACGTGCAGGCGATCGTGACCACCGGCGGTACCGGCATCAGCTCTCGGGACCAGACATACGAAGCCATTAGCGGCATCCTCGAGAAGCGGATCGATGGATTTGGAGAGTTGTTCCGTGCGCTCAGTTATGCGGAAATCGGTACCGCCGCAATGCTGAGCCGTGCGTTGGCTGGTACCGCACGACGGAAGATCATCATCAGTATTCCAGGCTCTGAGAATGCGGTGCGACTCGCGGTCACGAAACTGGTGCTACCCGAGCTAGGGCACCTCGTCAGAGAAGCCGCACGATAGACGACCCTTAGATGACCAGTAGCCCACCATGACAAATTCGACACGGACGACCGACGCGATACACACAAAGATGCGGCCAATCCGAAACACGATCCCTCTCGACGAGGCGCTGGCAATTATCATCGAGACGGCCCGTCCAGTGAAACGTACGACGTGCGTCGGGCTGACCGATGCGCATCGACGGGTGCTCGCCTCCCCGATCACTGCAACCCTGGACGTCCCTTCCTTTAACCGCGCGGCCATGGACGGGTTCGCCGTCATTGCTGAGGATACCTTCGGCGCGAGCCGCCAGAAGCCACGCTCGCTGCATCGGGTCGAAACCGTGCACACGGGAAGCGTGCCAACAAAACCTCTGTCTCGGGGGGAGTGCACCGAAATAGCAACTGGCGCGCCGATGCCTGACGGTAGTGATGCGGTTGTCATGGTCGAAGAAACGGAACGAAGCCCTGACGACGGAGTCGAGATTCTGACACCCGTTTATCCTCGACAGCATGTCGGCCACCAAGGTGCCGATATTTCGAGTGGGGAGGTCGTTTTAAACCGGAGCGACGTTCTGACGTCAAGCCGTCTGGGCGCCATCGCGGCCTTGGGACTCGCCGAGCTTGAGGTGTTTGACCGGCCAACCGTTGCAATTCTCTCGACCGGTAACGAGATCATCGAACCCGGTCAACCACTTGGACCCGGCCAAATCTACGATATCAACCGCTTCACACTGGGCGCGGTGATCGGTGAACACGGCGGTGTCGCCGTGGCATATCCAACGGCCATCGACACCATCGATGCCCTCGAGGCCTCGGTCGACACGTGCCTCGACAACGACATACTCGTGTTTTCAGGCGGAAGCTCGGTGGGCGAACGAGACCTGACACTCGACGTGCTCGAGCGGAAGGGCGAGGTGCTCTTTCATGGCATCGCCGTTAAACCTGGAAAACCCACCGTCTTTGGGCGAATCGGTGACACCCCGGTCCTCGGGATGCCGGGGTATCCGACGTCGTGCCTCTCGAACGCCTACATGCTGTTAATTCCCCTTCTGCGCAAAATGGCGCACCTGCCGCCGAACCGGACGCTGAGCGTGACGGTACCGGCCGCCCAGCGGTTCGTCTCAACGACTGGGCGTCATCAGTTCTATACGGTGCGAGTCAAAAACGGTGAAGCGGTGGGGGCCTTCAAAGCATCGGGCGATATCACGAGCATGTCGCAAGCCGATGGCTATATTGAGATCGCGGCGCAGACCGACATCGTGGAAAAAGGCCAGATGGTGACGGTGAAACTATTTTAGCGTGGTGAGTGCACAAGCGCCGGCCGAACGTCTACATTTGTTGCACGCACTCCATTCTAATCCTGCACTTCAGGCTTCGGGTGTCTTTTTTCTCTCTTGTCCAGCTGCCTCGCCCACTCCAACTCGAGTTCGTCTGCGGTGGCCAGGTCAAAGATCGGAGCATCGGGCGTGTGCGATCCACGAAACAGTGTGTGGCATCGGTAGCACACGGTGAGGTCCTTCAGGCGACGGTAGACCAGGAGGTCAATCAACGCGAAAAACCCCAGAACCGAATAGGCAATCAGGTCAAGGCCGAACCAGTAGAACCCGGCGCTGATCACGATGGCGATGATGACTACCGTCAGGCCCCGTTTGGGGTCGAAATCCCTGCGAACGTAGAAGTCTGAACCTGAGCACAGCGGACACAGATCGACGGTCTTGTCAGTGCGCACGCCATCGGAGAGCGTCAACGGAATGATCAATTCACACGCCCCACACGTCACCGCTTCTGGCGCGTTCCAGGCGTCGAACGGAAGCGCACTGCCACAGTCGGGGCATTTGAGGGTGACACGCATAGAAATTAGCTACGGGTGAGAGTCTCGCACCTCACAACGGCACCAGTGTCGAGAGTAGAAGGTACTTCGCGAGCACTTCCCCTACCACGACCGTAAAAAAATCGACATACAAGATGCCGGTCGCTGATTGGGTAGACCGGATCTTGGCCGTTTCCCAGGTCAAATACGACAGTAGCGCCGGGGAACCGAGCCCGAACAACACGCGTTGCCACAGGAATACGCCGTCTAGGGACAAGACGTACTGGCCATAGCCAGCCCCGGAGGGAGCCTGCCAGCTGACGAGCGCGACCCAGACGACCGCCATCACCACCACAGTCCGCACCACGATCGATCCGATGTGGAACTTGACCATCGACTGCAACAGCGAGACGTCCATCGATGGTAAGACCAGATACCAGTGACCGAGAATCATCGCGGTGCAGGCGCCACCAAGCAACGCCGCCGACGAGAGGAAACTCACCGAGGTAAGTGCAGCCGACGGAGCCATCTCGCCGGCGGACAGTCCAATCGCTTGGGAGACCATCGACAGTCCTCCAGCGAGGACCGTCGTCATGAGCAGCCAGGGCCTCAGACTGGCTAGGCCACGTCCGATCGAGGCCCAGTACACGAGCAGAGTACCAGTCGCGACCACGAGGGCCGCAAACCCGACTGACTCCAGGTCGGTGACCAGAGACGGCGTCGGTCGGAAGGCCAGACCCACCAGCATCAAAACGGCGGCAAGGCCAGAATTGAATCGAAAGAACTGTGCGCCCGCCGCGCTTCCCACGATCGTCAGGGTGGCGGCAATACCGATCCCGAGATGGGTTAGGAAGAGAAAGACAACGGAGGACATGGGGAGCGCAGGACCCGAAACAGGAGACAGGAATCAGGGACAGGAAAACACCTGACTCCCTGACCCCTGTCTCATCAACCAGACTAGCTAACCCAACCGCCGACTGACTTCGTCCCAATTGATCACGTTAAGCCAGGCGGCGACGTAGTCGGGACGTCGATTCTGATGCTTCAGGTAGTAGGCATGCTCCCAGACGTCAATCCCCAGGATCGGCTTCCTCCCCTCCATCACCGGTGTGTCCTGGTTTGGTGTGCTCTCGATGGTCAAAGTGTCACCCGCGTCGACCAACCAGACCCATCCGCTACCAAAGCGGGTGGCGGCTGCGTTGGCGAGCTTTTCCGTAAATCCGTCATACGAACCAAACGCTCCGTTAATCGCGTCTGCGACTTTACCGGT
This sequence comes from Vicinamibacteria bacterium, assembly GCA_963578805.1. GTDB lineage: Bacteria > Acidobacteriota > Vicinamibacteria > Vicinamibacterales > UBA8438 > CAUZIB01. The sequence goes on from CAUZDY010000002.1 coordinate 7,255, forward strand.
CGGCGCGCCACCGCCGCCGGGCGCCATCACCTGCCAGAACAGCGCGTGGTTCGCATGCCCACCACCGTTGTTGCGGACAGCGCCCCGAATCGTTTCGGGAACACTGGCCAGGTCGGCAACCAGGTCATCGATGTTCTTACTCACCAGATCAGGGTGACCCTCGAGCGCTCCGTTCAGTTTCGTGACGTATGTCGCATGGTGCTTGTCGTGATGGATCCGCATCGTCTGCTCGTCAATGTGGGGCTCAAGAGCGTCGTAGTCATAGGGAAGCGGCGGCAACTCGTAGGCCATAGAAACCTCTCTTTCAAGAATTGGAGGACGCAGACCGGATCCCGTAGCCAGCCGGCTCGGAACCCACGTCCGCAAAACGACAAATTAGTGAATGCTCAACATCCGATCGAGTGCAACCCGGGTCCAGTGCTTCTCTCGGTCGGGTACGGTGATTCGATTGTAAACGTGACCCACAAGCAGGCCATCGAGCACCCATAGAAGATGATTCGGTGATACTCGGAACATTGTCGAGCACAGGCAGCCGATGGGATCCAGCGTCAGCACCGTCCGATCCGGCGCGAGGCGTTGCGCCAGCCGGTTGACCAGATGAATCTCAGTACCTACCGCCCACACCGATCCTTCCGGGCTGTCGTTAATCTGTTTGATGATGTACTCGGTCGATCCGAAATCATCTGCAGCCTGGACGACGTCCCAGGTGCATTCTGGGTGCACGATGACACGGACACCAGGACGCTGGCGCCTGACCATCTCAACCTGCTTGACGCCAAACCGCGCATGCACAGAGCAGTGCCCGTTCCACAGGATCATCCGTGCACGCTGCAGCGCCACCGGGTTAACGTCGCCGAAAGCGGTGTCGGGATCCCAAACCACCATCTGGTCGAGTGGAACGCCCATCTTGTAGGCGGTGTTCCGCCCGAGATGCTGGTCGGGTAGAAAGAGGATCTGTTCGCCTCGCTCCCACGCCCACCGTAACGTCGCATCGGCGTTGCCCGAGGTGCAGACCACTCCGCCATGTTCGCCGCAAAAGGCTTTGATCGAGGCGGCCGAATTGATGTACGTGACGGGAACAACCCGTGTTGCACCCATCTTCTGGAGCTCGTCCCAGCACACCTCCAGTTGGTCAGGTGCCGCCATATCGGCCATCGAGCATCCGGCAGCGAGATCTGGCAGAATCACTTGCTGCTCGGGACCGCTTAGCACGTCAGCGCTCTCGGCCATAAAGTGCACGCCACAAAAAACAATGAACTCTGCGTCCCGCTGCACTGAGGCCTGCTGGGCCAACTTGAACGAATCGCCGGTGTGGTCGGCGAACGCGATCACTTCATCGCGCTGATAGTGGTGACCAAGGATCAAAAGCTGTTCACCAAGTGCGTCACGAGCCGCGGCGATTCGCCCGTGCATCTCCTCGTCCGACAAGCCGAGATAGCGGTCGGGAAGCGACTGACGCTCGGTGATCTGACTTTTCTCGTAATCGGTAAGTAGCTCGGCGAGCATATGATCCAGTGTAACTTGTGAAATTTTTCTCAAGCGTTAAACATTAAAAAGGACAAACCACACCCGATACCGACAAAGCTACCGATCGAGAGCGACTTGACCTACCGCAATCTTATCACGCCAGCAGATGCGACTGCGGCGTCTCAACCTGACTCGACACGACGTTGTACAAAGTATCGCGTTCGACGGGATGACGTCCCGCGTCACGAATCAACGTACTGATCTGTTGTGGGGTCATCGCCTCCGGCGTCGGAGCACCCGCCATATGGTAGATGCGTTCCTCCTGAACCGTGCCGTCGAGGTCGTCGACGCCAAACCAGAGCGAGGTTTGTGCGACTTCTAGTCCTGTCGCGATCCAAAACGCTTTGACATGAGGGATGTTGTCAAGCATCAGTCTCGCCACCGCGTGGACCCGCAGCGAGTCAGCGGCAGTCGGTGGCGGTAACTTTTTCATCTGATTGTTGTCGGGATGAAAGGCCAGGGGGATGAACGCCTGGAGGCCTCCAGTTTCGTCTTGTAGTGCCCGGGCCTGTAGCATGTGGTCGATCTGCTCCGTGGGCGTCTCGATGTGCCCGTAAAGCATCGTGACATTCGACCTCATCCCGAGACGATGGGCCGTCCGATGAATGTCAAGCCACCGCGCGGTGCCGCACTTGTCGTGACAGATCTTCCGGCGGACGCGGTCCGAAAAAACTTCGGCTCCGCCACCCGGTAGCGAGTCAAGGCCCGCATCGACCAACGCGCGGAGGACCTGTTCGTCAGTCTTGCCGTAGAGGTCAGCAAAGAATGCAATCTCGACCGCCGTGAAGCACTTCAAGTGAATATCAGGCCTGATCTTCTTAAAGCCGCGCAGGAGTTCCGTGTAGTAGTCGAACGGCAGACCCGGATGCAATCCGTTGACGACGTGCACCTCAGTGAGCGCCTGGTCGCCGCGCTCGCGCAGCTTGTCCCAGGCCTGCTCCAGCGACATCGTATAGGCACCGGTATCACCAGGCTGGAGCCTGGCAAAAGAACAGAACAGGCAACTCGCCACGCAGACGTTCGTGGCTTCGAGTCGAAGATTGTGATTGAAAAAAGTGTCGTCCCCGTACCGTCGCTCACGTTCACGGTTGGCCAGCCACCCGATGGCGAACAAATCGGGACAAGCCAAGAGTTGGACGCCGTCGTCGAGACTCAGCCGAACACCGGCGTCGAGTTTCGACGCGACGTCTTCCAGTCCACCCTCGGCCAACCGATCGTACATGGGTGTGTATTATCCCACACGAAAGAGGCTTATCACCGTACAGGTGTCGGGGCGAGGCGTCGAAAGTTGGTGTTTGGGTTGGGTATACTGTAGCGGAGTGTCAATTCGGCGCTTCCCGATCAGAAGGGAAGTGGGTACAAGTCCCACACGGTCCCGCCACTGTAAGCGGGGAGTGGGGCGGTTTTGGGTGCGACGCGCACCCACCACTGGGCCAGTCGGATACAGGACCCGGGAAGGTTTGACCGTCTCGCCGCGATCCGCAAGTCAGGAGACCTGATAATCGGGCGTCCTCTAATCTGTCGGTCCTTTTAGCCGCAGGCGCGGTGCGTGGTCACGCCGATGGAGGTTACATGAAGGTCGCGTCCTGTCGATCATTTGCCGTTTCCCGCCGCCTCCTCCGAGATCAAGTCTAAGCCGTGCTGCGAGCAGACACCGTCTCATTTAGATACGACACCGCCGAAGTGTTACACGGTATCTCTCTCGGTCTCTCCAACGCCGGCCTGACGGGTGTGCTCGGACCAAATGGCTCTGGCAAGACAACGCTGTTACGGCTAATGGGCGGTCTGCAGACTCCGTCAACCGGACGGATCACGCTTGACGATCGCGACCTGTCGACGTATCCACGTGGAATGCTAGCCCGGCGAATGGCCACAGTTCCCCAAGAAACTTATCTGGCGTTCGACTACTCGGTGCTCGAGGTCGTGCTCATGGGTCGCTACCCGCACCTGGCGACGTTTGCGATCGAGAGCCAAACCGACCTCGGATACGCAGCCGATGCGCTGGCAGCCACGGGCACCTTGGACCTCGCCGCCAGGTCGTTTACAACATTGAGTGGTGGCGAGAAACAACGTGTTGTGATCGCGAGCGCTCTCGCGCAACTCTACACGGCGGACGAGACCGAGCCTGGCTCGCAAGTCCTGCTGCTAGACGAACCCACAGCCTCACTCGATCTGGCCTATCAGCTGGAAATCGCGTCGCTTATTCGCAAGCTCAACGCAATGGGTATCGCGATTCTCATCTCGACCCATGATCTGACCCTGGCTGCGAGTGTTTGCCGGGATCTGGTGCTGCTGCGTGACGGGCGAGTGCTGGCCACCGGCCCCACCCAAGATGTCTTAACCGAGAGCATGGTGAGATCGCTGTATGGTGTCGACGCGGTGGTCACCCGACATCCGACAACCGACCATGTGCTCGTGATACCGGTGGATCGTGCCGACGAACAAACCCAATGACTGAGGGTAACCCGGTCGGAACAGTAACCGCCTTGGGAGTCGGGAACCTCCGGTGGAGACTCCTAACAACCTACACCGTGTTTGGTGGGACAGCTCTGGCGGTCTGCCTGCTGGCCCCCCTCGTAGGGCCGACGCCAATTAGTCTCCGTCAAGTGTTTGATGGGTCAATCCCGTTTACCGACAACGTCGATGCCCAGATCTTCTTTATCGCCCGTTTGCCCAGGGCGCTAGCCGGAGCCCTCGTCGGCGGCGCACTCGCGGCGGCTGGTGTCGTACTGCAGGCACTCCTTAGAAACCCGCTGGCAACACCATTCACGCTCGGCGTCTCCGCCGGCGCCTCACTCGGTGCGATGGTGGTGATCATCTTCGGCGTACCACTCACGGTGCTGGGAGTGCCGGCCGTCACTCTCGCGAGCCTCGCGGGTGCGTTGGCAGCAGTTGTTATCGTCTATTCACTCGCGCGGCTCCGACGCCAGGGACTTTCCACTAACGTGTTGCTACTTGCCGGCGTCACCCTCAACTCACTGTTCTCTGCGGTCATCATGTTCATACAGTATCTGGCCGACTTCTCGCAGAATTTTCAGGCGATCCGGTGGTTGATGGGTAACCTCGATGTGAGTGGGTACGAACCGATCGTGTGGGCCCTACCACTGCTGGCGGTGGCGGTGGCTGGATTCGCCTGGCTACCCCGGTCACTTAACCTCCTCACGCTCGGAAGCGAGCATGCGGCATCCCGAGGTGTGAACGTGCTGCGGACCCAACGTCTGGCGTTCTTCAGCGCATCACTCGCGACGGGCGCGGCGGTTTCGCTGGGCGGTCCAATCGGGTTCATCGGCATCATCGTTCCGCACATCGTGCGTCTCATAGTCGGGGCCGACCACCGGGTGGTACTGCCGGCGTCGGCCTTCCTCGGTGCAGCGTTTCTCGTAATTTGTGACGTCGGAGCCCGAACGTTGATGGCGCCGGTCGAACTACCGGTTGGTGTCATCACGGCGATGCTTGGGGGACCGTTTTTCTTGTGGTTACTCATACGCAGTCGATAGGCACCAGTACGACATGCCCGACGGTCGTGGCCATCCTTGTCGTGGCGATCGGGTTGCTCTCGGCCCAGAATTCCGGCCCCAAACGGATCATCTCGATCGTGCCCGCGGTCACCCAGATACTGTTCGCGATCGGCGCAGAATCTCGGCTCGTTGGAATCGGAAGCTTCGATCGTCTCCCCGACGGTGACGATCGCGCAGCCGAACTCGTACGCGTCGGTGGACTCCTCGACCCTGATATGGAGCGAATCTTCACGCTTCGGCCGGATCTCGTCGTTTTGTACCAGAGCCACGTGGACCAGCGTCAACAGCTGGAGCGTGCAGGTATCCCGGTGCTGGTGTACGAACACGCCGGTCTTGTCGACATTACAGAAACCATCCGTGATCTTGGAGTGCGTACTGGTCGGACGGTACAGGCCGAGTCCATCGCCGCCCAAATGGACACAGGTCTGGCTGCCATCCGGGCAAAGGTCGACGGCCGACCAAGACCTCGCACACTCCTTGTGTTTTCACGAGAACCAATGGCGCTCCGTAATATCTACGCCAGCGGGGGCATTGGTTTCCTGCACGACATGCTTGACACGGCCGGCGGGGAGAACGTCTTTGCGGAGGTCAGAAGCGAGAATATCGCACAGGTGAGCTCAGAGGCCATACTGGCAGCAGCCCCGGACGTCATTATCGAAATTCGATTTGACGAATATCTACGAAAGAGTGTGATCGATGACGAGCGTGACGTGTGGCGGCAACTGTCAGCGCTCCCGGCTGTCCGTAATGGTCGGATTCACTTCGTGACGGGCCATCGTTTTGTGGTGCCTGGACCAGGGGTAATTGAGGCAACCGAGGAGCTCGCGCGAATGCTGCACCCGGAGGTCTTCGCTACTCCACAAACTCGACCGGCACCGGGTGTGGGATAAGCTCCTTCTCGTAGGCTTCGCTGAACAGCCGCTCGACCGCCGCCCGACCCCGCTCACCGTAATCGAGCGTCAGCTCATTGACATACATTCCTACAAACCGGTCGGTTTGGTCTTCATCGAGACCTCGCCCGTACTGCTGTGCGTAATCGATGGCCTCCGTACGATGACCGAGCGCGTAGGCGATACTGTCGTGAAGCAGCCGGGACACGCGACGCATCGTGTCGGCACCTAGGTCGCGCCGGATCACGTTGCACCCCAATGGCAACGGAAGACCACCCGTCCGATCGGCCCACCACACCCCCAGATCGACAATCGGGCGAAGCCCTTCTTCGGCGTAGGTTAACTGTCCCTCGTGGATGAGGAGACCCGCGTCGACCTTGCCCTCGTGTACGGCTGGCTGAATCTCGTCAAACGGAATCACTTCGTATGCCACGCCGGGATAGTAGAGCTGCAGCGCGAGATACGCGGTGGTCAACGTGCCGGGAATCGCAACCGTGACCCCGTCAAGATCCGTCGGTCCGTCGGCCCGTGTAACGAGCACCGGCCCGTACCGATCACCCATACTCGCGCCATGCGGCAGGAGCGCATATCGGTCGATCAGATACGCGTACGCATGAAACGAAACAGCCGTGACCTCGTACCGTTCGTCGAACGCATTGCGGTTCAAAGTCTCGATGTCGGCCAACACGTGCCCGACATCAAATCCGTCGACATCGACCGCACCGGACGCCAGGCCATAAAACATAAACGCATCGTCAGAGTCTGGACTATGGGCAACGGTAATCTTCATAGTCTGTTCAGTCATCGTCATCGTCCGACTCGGCGTAGGGCCGAGCGGCTTGTCGAACCACGATCGTTAGGCCGAAGAGGGTAATCAAGAGCGAGGCCGTCAAGCCGACGTAGGCACCGACACCCATGACCGGGACTGGCACCTCGACGGCGGTCGTCCCCTGGACGATCGCCTGGGCCTGCAATCGCGCCCAGAGCTGGTCGGCGGCCGACCTCTCCAGAAATTGCTCTCCGAGCCAGAGGATCGCAAGGGCCGCCAGTCCGACCAGCAGCAGCGGATGCCTAGAGTTTCGGCGCGTCACGACACTCAGCGATGCCAGCAACACCGCCAGTAACCCCAATCCGAGCACCCACAATCCAGCGAGGCTTGGGATACCGCCGAGTTCCCGGTCACCCAGTCTCGTCCATGGCAGAAACGCGCTGACAGCAAGGGCCACTCCGCACGCGAGCGGGAGATAGTACGCGCGCATACTGTGGTAGAACGCGCCGTAGAGACCCTCCCGCACCGACATCGCGGGGAGTGTACAGGAGTCTAAGGACGAACGTCGATACGGAGTCACCCACGGGGTTTTAGCTTGGACCTTGTGCCACCTACGAGTTTCGATAGATCGGTCTCACGAGCGCAGCCTTCCGACCGCGGGTCGCCTTCCCCCGCGCCGGCGGGAGTGCCTTCGAATCAAGGTTCTCGAGACCTTTCAGAATGTCCGAGGCCCAGCTGAAGATGTTTCGACCGGCCACGGTGCGCCTGAGGAACGGCATCCGGCGGCGGCGCTCATCGGTTGGTATATCGATCGCCAGTTCTAATGCCTGTGCGAACCGCTCGACATCGTAGGGATTGATGATGTGCTGGAAAGGCTCACGGTTGGACACGACCACGAGCGGACTTGGCCGCCGGTCTGGCGCAATCGTCGGGTCTGGGTCGCTCGCCATCTTTCTTGCCTGGGAGTCCGTCAGCGGTTGGAACCAACGCGCGGCGTGATGGCACGACTGGAGACCAACCCGCTCGCCACTGACTATTCCAGACCAGGACCACCGGTGGGGACCGCGGTGCCTCAGACGTTGAACGAGAGGCCGCAGCCGCACTCGCTCTTCGCGTTGGGATTTCTGAAGATCAGTGACTGTCCGAGCATCTCGGAATCACAGTCCAGCACGGTTCCATCCAGATAGGTGTAGCTCTTCTTGTCGACAAAAATGCGAGTCCCCTCTGAGCTCTTGAACACTTCGTCGGTGGGCTTGGGTGCAGTGTCCCACCGAAACACGTAGCTCATGCCGTTGCAACCACCGGCCTTAACGCCGACGCGTAACCCGCCTTCCGTGACGCCTTCACTAGCCATGGCCTCACGAATGCGCTTCGCCGCAGCAGCAGTGACCTCGATCATTGTCCTTCTAATCAGTGTATCCGATCGGCGCTAGCGTGATGCCAAGGATCAGCCTGGAAACCTGCTTTCGTGCCTTCTCGACGGCATCCCTTGCGGCCCAGCCGAAGGCATGATGGCGGCTGGCCGGATTACCGAAAGTCTTGGCGGAAAATGGCTGCCTCGCCTCGACGACCCTCGGATCAGTGGGAGTCGTGGCATGGTGGTCCATGTAGATCGGTCGTCGAAGCATTAGACCGCGCGACCGAAGGTGAGCGGCCAACTAATCGACGGAACGCATCGGGACCGCAACAGATTCCGCGTAACCTAGCCTCACGGTCACCGGGAAGGTCGACCCGTGATCATCTTCGGCGAGCTCCTCAAGCGTGAACGAGGCGAGCGACTGCACAATCCGGTCTTTGAGACGCCAAAGCGGATCTCGCACATTGCACTTCGAATACTGATCGCACGTCTCGTCTTCATCCGAACAGGCGGTCACCAGTACCGGACCGTCAATCGCCCGAATGACCTCCGCGACCGAGATCAGGCTTGCTGGCCGCGAAAGCTGGTAACCTCCAAATGTGCCTTTATGCGATTCGAGCAGTCCACGCCGGGCCAACCGCTGGAGCACCTTGGCCATCAGCTCGACAGGGATGTTGTATCGTGCAGCGATCTCACGCGCACTACACGATGTCCCGCGCTCACTTAATACCAGAGCCTTCAACGCAATCAGCGCGTAGTCAGTCTTCTTGGACAGTCGTAGCATCAGGTGCTATCAGTATAGCGCTCGGACGGGTCCGGAGTCATGGGTCATAAGTCGGGGGTCGTGGAGGATCGGAGAGCAGCGGTCACCGCGACTCGCGACGTCAGTACTTGGGGAGCGACGGATCCACCCCGTCGATCCAGGCGAGAATCCCGCCGCGTAAATTCTTCGCCTTTACAAAGCCGGCCTTGTGGAGCAGCTTCACCGCCTTGGCGCTCCGCGCTCCCGACTTGCAGTGGACCACCATGTCGTCGCGCCCCTCCAATTCCACCAGCCGATCCGGAAGATCACCAAGCGGGATGAGCGTCGAGCTGGGAATCCGGCAAATTTGAAACTCCTGTGGCTCTCGGACATCCAGGATGAACACTCCATCGGCCCTATCTAGACGCGTCTTGAGCTCTTCGACCGTGGTCTCTACACCCGCAGCCGGTTCGGCGACCGACAGAGCTGGAGTGATGCCGCAGAATTGCTCGTAGTCGATCAACTCTGTGACCGTCGGGTTGTCGCCGCAAACCGGGCACTCAGGATCTCGACGAAGCTTAAGCTCCCGGAATCGCATCCGCAACGCATCATAAATCATGAACCGATTAACCAACGGTTCACCCACTCCGATGATCAACTTGACCGCTTCTGTGGCTTGAATCGTCCCGATCACGCCCGGCAGAATCCCCAGAACGCCACCTTCAGCGCAACTTGGCACCAGACCGGGCGGCGGCGGCTCAGGATACAAGCAGCGGTAGCATGGTCCGTCCTTGGTCGCGAAGACCGATGCCTGGCCCTCGAAGCGAAAGATGCTTCCGTAGACGTTCGGTTTGCCTAGGATCACGCAGGCGTCGTTGACAAGATACCGTGTCGGAAAGTTGTCGGTGCCGTCGACGATGATGTCGTAACCGGCAAGCAGGTCCAACGCGTTCTCTGACGAAAGCGCGACATCGTGGGTCTCAACCTTTACCTCTGGATTGAGCGCGTTCAGACGGTCACGGGCTGAGTCGAGTTTTGAGCGACCCACGTCGAGCGTGGTGTGAATCACCTGCCGCTGCAGGTTGCTGTGGTCGACCACGTCGAAGTCCACAATGCCGATTCTCCCTACACCGGCGGCCGCAAGATACATGGCTACAGGCGAACCAAGCCCGCCGGCACCGATGCAGAGCACGCTCGCTGCCTTGAGCTTGAGCTGCCCGTCCATGCCAACTTCAGGCATAATGAGATGGCGGCTGTATCGGGCAACCTCTTCGTTGCTTAACGTCATCGACTCAGTCCGGTCGCCACCGAACCGGTCCCACCGGCCACTGACGGCACAATGCTGATAGTGTCACCCTCCGCAACCGGCGTGTCCTCTTTCTGGAGATATCTGATGTCGTCGTCGTTGAGATAGACGTTGACGAAGCTCCGTAGTCGGCCATCCTCGTTGTAGAGATGATTTTGTAGTTCCGAGTACTTAGCAGTCAGGTTCTGTAAAAGCTCACCTACTGTTTCTCCGTCTACCTGCACGACATCCTGCTTGCCCACATACGCACGAAGCGGTGTCGGTATCAGTACATCATTGGCCATGTTAATTTGCCCTATCCGTTACGTCGTTCGATGTGTCCTTCATCGAACGCTGAGCGGTCTTCGCGTAGACGCCAAGAGGTCATCGCGCCAGGTTTCCCCTTCTCGACGGCAATAATCACGTAGGTGAATTCCGGCCACGCGTGAGCCAGATCATACTGGGACGGCCGAGCTGGGTGGTCTGGGTGTGAATGATAAAAACCAATCAACGTGTAGCCAGACTCGGTCGCATGTCGCTCCGCCGCTCGATAATCGTGTGGGTTGACGAGGAAACGTCGTCGTGGCCCTTCCTCGGTTGTGTTCGGTAGCGACAAGCACTCCCCCACGAAATTACCGATCCCAATCAAGGCGCCGCAGCATTCGTTTGGATACGTCTCACGACCGTGATTCTGGATGTGCGTGGCGACGTCGTTACTCACGATCAGCGCCTTCTCGTAACCGTTCACCATTGACCTGGCTTCAGAGATTTCAGGCTTGAAGCCAGCCCTATTCCGCGTCAGTTTTGAAACCATTTTCTCGCCATGCGAGAGTCCCTCCGGTAATGCTTCGTGCGTTGCGATAACCAAGAGACTTGAGGAACAGAACACCTGATAGCGAGGCGTTACCTCGCTGGCAGACGCTCAAAATCGGAGTGGCGAGATCGTTAGGAAACACTGAGAGATCGTCGCCAAGCTGCGAAAGTGGCACGCTGAGAGCGCCCGGGATATGCGCTTCTCGGTATTCCTTACTCGGACGTACATCTATTACGGATGACTTGCCATCCTGCCACTGCGCATGAGCAGTATCGACATCGATAGTCAAATTGGGGTTACCTCGAACGTTCTCCACCATCTTGTCGAGCAGCGCGTTTCTCGATGTGGCACGCTTGAGCTCCCGCGGTGTGAGGCCTGGTAGATACTTCACAACCGACGATGCGTACTTGAACGCGCTGTCAGGAAAAAGCACAACCGCAATGTTCCCAGGTTCGTCTGGCACAAGTTTAAATGCGCCAGACAGCGCCATGGCTGAACTTGGACCGGCGATCATGCTCTCCTCCCGATTTAGGCGCAGGCAGAGATCGAACGCATCCTGGTTTGTCACCTCAACCAAGCCGTCGTACTCATCAGGAATGAAAAGTTTTGTTTGCTGTAGCTGACGGATACTGCGCACGCCGGGAATATCGTGTCCCTCTTCTGGGTGCACACCAAGAATCTTGATGGAACTCTTCAGCTCCTTGAGAAAACGTCCGGTTCCCGTAATCGTACCGCACGTACCGAGCCCCGCTACGAAGTGTGTCACCTCCCCCTCAGTCTGCCGCCAGATCTCTGGCCCGGTTGTTTTGTAGTGCGCCTCAGGGTTAGCTTCGTTGGCGTACTGGTTCAGCATGTGAAACTCGGGACGATCGCCGATCTCGGTAGCCTTCGCAATGGCTCCCTCCGGCGCCCCCGGTGCCGGACAGAGTGTGTCCTCCAGCTCTATCACGTCGGCGCCGAAAAAGCGTAGCATCGTGCGCTTCTCGAGTGGGATCTCACTCGAGAGCGGCGTTGTCAGCGAATAACCTCTGACGTTTGCGATCATGGCTAGCGCCATACCCGTATTTCCGGAGGTTGGCTCAACGAGCTTTTGGTGGTCGTGCACCGTGTGACGAGCTTCCCCATCGACGATCAAATTTACTGCGACGCGATCCTTTACCGCCCCGAACGGGTTATACCACTCGAGCTTGCCGTACACTTGGGTGTACTTGAAGGGCAACACCCGGTTCAGACGCACGAGCGGCGTAGGATTTTCGGCACTGGAAAGTAGGCCCAGAATAGAATCGTAGACACGAAGGGAATGGTTGTTCATCGTTTAGCGAATCCTTACATACACCGTCTGTATTGCTGCTAGCGCAAGGCTGATCGTAGCATTTCGTTTAGACGCCGCGCAGGTGACGGAGATGCTAACGTCTCGTGCGAGAAGCGACGCCGGATTGTATGGACGGCGGTGTTCGCTTATTCTGACCTGTAGGCCTGATGGAACCCTTCTCATTTTCTCACCGTGCTCGTCTTTGGGCTCGGGGTGGGCCATGGCCCGTACTCGGGGCGCACGCGAGGACGCTGACCTTCTTGGAGACCTGAGCGAGCCGGTCAAGATGGGTGAGGAGAAAGACTGAAGGTTAGTCGCGTCGGCTTCGGACCCATCGCGTGGTCGCTCGGCCTTCTTCAATTCTCAAGAATCACTACGGCCAGTCGGCCTTGAGGCGAGCCATAATCAGCACGTCTCAGTCGAGTGACGTGGGCGGACACAGCGAACCGAGGAGATAAAAACACATGAGCAACGAACCACTCGGCCCGCTCACAGGAACAACCGTCCTCGATTTCACCCGGGTTCTCTCAGGGCCGTACTGCACGATGATGCTCGCCGACATGGGGGCCCGGGTCATCAAGATCGAGCAACCGGGTCGAGGCGATGATACCCGCAGATGGGGCCCACCGTTCGAAGAGGGAGAAAGCTCATATTTCATGAGTGTCAACCGGAACAAGGAAAGCCTGACCCTTAATCTGAAGCATCCAGAGGGTCGACCGATACTTGAGGCGCTTCTCAATAAAGCTGACGTCCTGGTTGAGAACTTTCGGCCAGGGACATTGACACGCATGAAACTGGGATACGCTGATGTCGCTGCCAGGTGGCCCGAGCTCGTCTACTGCTCCATCTCTGGTTTTGGTCACACCGGACCTCGCCGAGCGGAACCCGGTTACGATGCTGTCCTCCAGGCCGAAGGTGGCCTGATGAGCATCACGGGCGAAGACGACGGGCCTGCGTACCGACTCGGCGTGGCAATCGCTGATATCACCTCCGGGATGTTCGCAGCGTACGGCGTCGCGATGGCTCTGCTGGCCCGGCATCGGACGGGTCACGGCCAATTCGTGGACGTCGGCATGCTGGACTCCGTCGCGGCGCTACTCACGTATCAGGCGGGTATCTACTTCGCGACAAACCAGCCACCGCAGCGACTCGGCAACCGCCACCCGACGATCGTGCCCTACGAAGTATTAGAAGCGGGTGACGGCGAACTGGTGGTGGCGGTCGGAAACGACCAACTCTGGCGTACGTTTTGCGGCGTCCTCGGTGCGGACGACCTAGGGACCGATCCACGGTTCGTAACGAACAAGGATCGCGTCGAGCGGCACGGGTTGCTTCGACCGATTCTCATTGACCGTCTTCGTGCCCGCCCCGCGGCCGACTGGATCTCGCTATTGACTGAGGCCGGTATCCCCTGTGGGGTGGTGCGTGACCTCGAAGAGGTCTTTTTGGACCCTCAAATTGTGGAGCGTGCCATGGTGGTCGCACTTGATCACCCGGTGGCCGGTGCCATTCGCACACTGGGTGTTCCGGTCAAGCTGAACGACACGCCGGGCTCTATCCGTACGCCGCCCCCGACGCTCGGACAGCAGACTGAGGAGATCCTCGGAAGGGATCTTGGTCTTGAGCCGAGTTCGATCGCTCGACTGCGAAGGGCAGGGGCGATCTGAGACGAGGCAGCCTCTTGTCTTACTCGACGAACGGCCCCAACGCGCCGAGCAGGTACTCCAGCACGTCCTCGTCACTCAAGGTCCCCAGCTGGGATCCCTCGCTGACGACTTTCTCCTCGACAAGTAAACGGCGGCCTCGGGTCCGACTGACGCGTCCCCTCAGCACTGACTGAGCACCCGTGGTGTCGAAGACCAGCTCGATGAAGTTGTCGCCGGACGATTCGGCCGACATCCTCACGGCGTCAACGGGCGTCGAGACCCGAAAAGGGTGCCTTTCTGCCTTCAACGCAGCGGCGACAGCCTTGAACACCGGGGTCACCACCCGGTGCAACGCCTGCTCCCCCGCACGGGTTTCGGACGCTATGCGAGCACGGCGTTCTTTCGACGCTCGTCTGGACTGGTCAATCATGTGCCGGACGCGTTTTTGAATCTCGGAAATCTCAACCATGAACGTGGACTAGGATCAGGTGCGGGGTGGCGTCCCAACCTCGTAGACGCGAACAAGTTCTATCAGCTTGTAGCCTTTGGTTTGATAGGGCGGAATGACCCGCTCAGTGCGAAGAAACTGAATCATGCCTTCGTCAGCATAGTCCGGAACTCCGATGTTCTCGTCTTCACAGAGCGCCGACTCGATCTTCTCAAGCGTTATCACTTTGTCGGTCACCGTTCGAGCGCGCGGAAAGATGCCCCACAATCGGTCCTGATCGACACGCTGTCGGGTGCGAAATCTCAAGAAGATCTCGTTACTGATGAGGTTGTAGTCAACATCTGTTCGTGTTGAAACCGCATCTTCAATCCTGAGAAATGCAACCGTCTCGTGCTTCAGGAACCAGTCGATGAGTATCTGGGTGAAATCCCCCTCGCCGGACCACTTCTCCTGATCGAGGTGTTCGGACATTCGTCCTATCCCAGAAGTCTCCACACCTGAGCCACGAGAAAGCAGACCGTCAGTCCCATGACGAGTGGCAACAACGCTGCCAGTGTCGTCCATTTCACGCTCTTTGTTTCGCGATAAATGGTGTAAATGGTGGTGGAACACGGGTTGTGCAAAAGGCTGAAAAGCATAAGATTGACAGCCGTTAAGAGCGTCCACCCACCCGCTCGAAGCAACTGGCCCGTCGCGTCGGCGCTGTCGAGCTCGAACATGACCCCCGCCCCCGATCCCGCTCCGCCGACGTCGGCGGTGAGCACGGTAAGCATTAAGACGGTGGGAATGACGATTTCGTTGGCCGGAATAGCCACGACATACGCGAGCAGGATAACCCCATTGAGTCCAATGAAGATCCCGAACGGATTCAGCCACGTCGCGGCATGCTCCGCGAGGCTTGCTTCGCCCATGTAGATATTCGAGCCCAACCAGATCACCGCGCCCGCAGGGGCCGCAAAGACGATCGCGCGCCAGAGCACGATCAGCGTGCGGTCAATCAGTGACGTATAGAGGGTCTGGAGGATGCGCGGCGGGCGATACGGGGGCAACTCAAGACTGAAGCTCGTCGCTTCGCCACGAAGGACGGTCCGTGACAACAGCCAGGACGTCACAAACATTACTAAAATTCCAAGAACCGCGATACCGACAACCGCGGCCGCCGACACGAGTCCCGCGAGCCGTGCTGGCGCCAGTGCCCCAATGAAGATCGTCGCGATAAGGATCTGTGTGGGCCATCGCCCGTTGCAAAGTGAAAAATTATTCGTGATGATTGCGATAAGTCGTTCCCGAGGACTGTCAATGACGCGGGTGGCCACCACACCGGCCGCGTTGCACCCAAAGCCCATACACATCGTGAGCGCCTGCTTACCATGGGCTCCGGCCGAGCGAAAGAGCGCATCGAGGTTGAATGCGACACGCGGAAGGTAGCCAAAATCCTCGAGTAACGTGAACAACGGGAAGAAGATGGCCATTGGTGGAAGCATGACCGCGACCACCCAGGCCGTTGCCAGATAGATTCCGTCACAGACGAACCCATTCAGCCACCACGGAAGACCAACCGCACCACCAAGACCCTTCAGCCAAGGATGCGCCGTATCAATGAGGAGCGTCGCGAGCATCCCGGATGGAACGTTGGCACCCTCGATCGTGATCCAGAAGACACCGGCGAGTATCGCAAGCATCAGCGGAAAGCCGAGCCACCGGCTCGTCAGTAGTGCGTCAAGGGTTCGGTCAACATCGAAACCAGCCTTCTTGAGCCCTCGCATCTGAACCTTCCCGGCGATCTTCTCTGCGGCGGCATAGAGACGCTCGCTAATCCGGTCGTGAAAGTCGATTGGGAGGTCCCACCGAAACCGTCGCGCGGTATCCAGCACGTGCGTTCGTGCGGTCTCCGTTGTGACCGCGTGATCAACGATGTCTGGCCCATCACCCAACTGCCCCAGCTCTCCCGATCGAACCGCCTCAATTACCGCCTCGTCGGCGTTCAAGAGGCGGAGCGCGACCCACCGGGAATTTGGCACGCGCGGAAAAGTATCGTCAACCACCTGCGCGAGCGCGGCCACCGTGTCCTCGACCTCATCGGCATGCCGGGCCAGTCGGTACGGCCGGGTCAGAGTTTCGCCGACAGAGAGACGGTGGGCGGCGTCGAGTAGGTCATCGATCCCGACTCGGTCTTTCGCGATTCCGGTAATAACCGGTACTCCCAGCTCTCGCTCTAAAAGCCTCGCTTCGACGGCGATGCCCCGCCGCCTGGCCTCGTCAACCAGATTAAGGTAGACGACCACACGGTCAGTGATATCCAGGATCTGCAGGACGAGGTTGAGGTTCCGTTCAAGACGAGTGGCATCGACCACGGCGATAGTGACATCGGGTCGGCCGAATAAAATGAAGTCGCGCGCGACCTCCTCGTCCACGCTCCCAGCCTGGAGCGAGTATGTGCCAGGAAGGTCGACGACCTTCATCCGCTTTCCCTGGTGAGTAAAGACTCCCTCAGCGCGCACGATCGTCTTGCCCGGCCAGTTGCCAGTATGCTGCCGAAGCCCGGTGATGGCGTTAAACACCGTGCTCTTTCCAACGTTGGGGTTCCCAGCGAGCGCGATCAGCACGTCCCACTTGTCTGGGCTCAGGCCGAGCCGGACCAGACTGTCGGTTCGATGCTGTGAGCAGCCGACGCACGAGCCTAATGACAACCCAGACATCAGGCCACCTCGGCAGCGTCGTGGTTCTCAGTCCGCTCGACTACGATCCAGGACGCCTGTCTCCTACGTAGCGCAATCAGCGCACCCCGTATTCGGTAGGCCACGGGGTCCCCGGCCGCACTGACCAACTCGGGTGTGATCTCGGTACCACGTACGACTCCGAGGTCGAGTAGTCTTCGACGCTGAGTACCCTGACAGGCGCCGGATATCTCAATCACTCGCACCGTCTCATCCGGCTGCACATCGAGGAGAGTGATCCCATCCGACTCGGCGTGCGTGCCTGCTGGTAACTGCCTCACACTGACATTTCGCGCAGCGACCGAGTCGAGAGTCCACTCGCGGCCACCGGTGCGCACGCGAACGCCACGGTCGGTTCTCGCGATGACTGTAAGACGTCCTCCGAGCACCAGGCCGTCATCCAGGAGCGCGTCGTAGATCTCACGTGGTTCGTCCTCGAGATGGACGACCTCCACCGTGCAGCCGGTGTCGGCACTCAGAAGTCCGATGCCCGGCGCCGGCGGGATCTCTCCATCCGATGTAGGGATTGGATCGCCGTGCGGGTCCCAGGTCGGATGACCCAGTCTTGACTCAAGACTATCGGTTTGCTCGGGCGACAGCGAGTGCTCCATCCGCTCCGCTTGGTCGTGCCATTCGATAGGCGGTACGCCGGTTCGATCGGCCAGATACCGTTCCCAAAGACGATGGCTGCGAACGATCCGTACCGCTGTTTGCACCCCGTCGTGGGTCAGCGCCGGTCCGTCGCCATCCATCTGGACTAGACCCATTTCCGCCAAGCGGGAAAGGAGCGGGGCTGCCTGCGCCGTGGAGACCTCCAACCTTCCGGCAAGACTCTCCAACGAGCACGCCTGTCCGCTCTGCTCGCACATGAATACATGCTTCAATGCATCCTCCAACCGGACGCGTTCGCCCAATCGGGATCGGCGCAGGAGGCGTGGCGCGACACCAACCCCTGGCCAGGCCAGGAGCGCGAGGAGAAGAGTGATCCCGAAGAACACAATAAGCGTAAAACCAGGGCCTACCATCGATATGTGCTCATTCCAGCTTGAGACTGAGTCCCAGTCGCGCGCAATCTGATCCAGGCGCAGAAATATTTGATATTTGACAAATTAAATTTTGATGATTCAAAATATGCAAATACATCTTGATACCCCGCATGCGACAAGTCAAGCTTAGCTCTGCGGAAGGCTGAAACATTTGCCACCTACAAGCACTGTTGAGAACTATCTCAAGGCCATCTTCAAGGCCCAGACGGCCCAAGGTAAAGAGAAGCAACTGGTCTCAATGGGTCAGCTGGCAGCTTCACTCGACGTCGTGCCAGGCACAGCGACGACCATGGTCAAGGCGCTGGCTGAGTCGGGGCTAGTCCACTACGAGCCGTATGCGGGTGTTCGTCTAACGGATGCCGGCCACAAACTTGCGGCTTTGGTCCTTCGACGCCACCGTCTGATGGAGTTGTTCCTCGTTAAGATCATCGGGATGAGCTGGGCTGAGGTTCATGACGAGGCCGAACGCCTGGAGCACGCGGCATCAGATCAGCTGATCGAGCGGATCGACGTCATGCTGGGGTGCCCGTCAACCGATCCGCATGGTGACCCGATCCCGAACTCCGAGGGCACCGTGGTAACGCGCGAATACGAAACCCTACTCACCTGTCCCGTCGACACGCCCGTTGTCCTGGCTCGTGTCACCGACCAGGACGCGGAGTTTCTCCGTTTCCTGGAAGGGAACGATCTAACACCAGGTCAACCGATTAGCGTGGAAATCCGAGATGCCGCCGCAGACCAAGTGGTGGTGCGTGCAAAGAACAACCGGCAGATCATGATCGGGATGCGTGCCGCTGCGAAACTACAAGTCGCACCGGCGGACTCGGTGTCGTGAGTCCCAGCCTCGTCACTCTGACGGTCATCCTAGAACGTGGTAAACAGCTTTATCTCCGTCCGTTTCGTTGAAGTCGTTTTGTGCGCGAGAGAGCAGCGATTAGCGCGGATTTAGTCAACGAATACTTCGGCAATCACGATACCACTCTCGCCCGCGACCGCGTACAACAAAAAGACGCGTCCGTCCTCCTCGGAAATGGCCGGGTCTCTAAGCGGATTCACATGGCCGTAGGCCGTGCTGCCCATCGACGGCTCAAGCGGTGCGTCGGCTCCTTCCCAGTCGAATTCTGGACGCAGCAGCTCAACGGGCGCTGTTTCCGACCAGCCGCTCCAGTCACCGGACAGGTCGATCGTACTCAACAGGATCCGCTCAGGAACCTCGCCTGCCTCGGTCCAGAACACGAACAGGGTGTCACCACGCACCAGCATCGCCGAGTGACGCATGTTGGGATTGAAGAGACGCGGTCCCTCTCCGAACCCGCCAAGTGGGTCGCGAGACCGGTAGAACTGCCCCGGCATGGACATGGCGTAGGTGTAACCACCGTACGGGAAGACACGCATATCGGTCCGGCCCAGCATGTCCGGTCGCGCTTCGAAGTGAACGCCATCCAGTGAAGTGGCCACGCGAGAGACTTGACGACTAACCCCGTCGTGACCATGGGAGTACACGACGATCCGACGGTTCTCATTGTCGACATGCACGTCGGGGGAGGCTATGTGCGGCGTCGTGACCTCCATCAGCAAGTCGTGCGGTATCGGTCGGCGGCCGGCCCGCTCGGCCCGCAGACGCTCGAGTTCCTCTTACTATGAGCGTGATCCCAAGCTGAGGGCGCAAGCCATCGCAATACACGAGACTAAATGCATGGTCGAGTTGTGCAGCATGGATTTCCACAAGAGGTACGGCCCACATGGAGAAGACTTTATTGAGGTCCACCACCTCACGCCCCTAAGCACACTCGATCCCGCTGCATTGAAACGCACCGCTCCCAAAACAGACATGGTGGTTGTCTGCTTAAACTGTCACAGGATGATTCATCGTCGTCTCGACAAAATCCTTACGCTTGAGGAAGTGAACACCATGATCAGAAACCAAGCGAAAAGCCCTGGATTTGAACCGCCTGTCGGTCAGCGGTAGGCTAGGCGCTTCAGCCGATGACCTACACGACGATACGAGGAGCACGCCAACACTCGGCGGCGAACCAGCAACATGTGGATCGCGCAGTGGACGTGTTATTCACGGAGTTCGGAGAAGCCCGTGCGTCCCCCGACAAGCTACGTGAGAACCTGACTAACTCGCGAAACGTCCTGCTTTCATCCGACGCAGGAGTGGCACTCGTGCTGAGAGCTGGCGAGGTGGGCCAGAAACTCTGGCAGTTGTGGGTGGAGGAGAAAGCCCGAGGCCAAGGCATTGGTAGTGCGCTACTGAAACACATCATCTCGACCTACACGGCTGACCATGTGATGGAGTTGGAGTGCCCTGAGGCACGCGAAAACTTCTACAAGCGCCACGGCTTTCACCCACTCTTTAGGGCTAGGGGGGTTGCCCGCCTCTATATGGCCGGTCCTGGAGAGAGTGAGTCAGACGTTCTGCATCGGCTGCCCGCAAAGCATCCCGCTAGACTCGTTCGGTCGGATGCGTTATGAGAAAAGTGCAGTTCCCACTACCACGGCCTTTTGACCGTGATCGCCGCCGCCATCTCGGCCCGTTCGCGGGCTTTTCCGACCGCTCTGTCTGTTAGGTCCCGAGCGGCCCCGAGGGCCACGCTTTCAGACTCGGCCGTGAGCAGGCGTTCGAGGACATCGACGGCGCGTGGCGCGAGACCTCTGATCCTCGCCTCAGCGAGTTCCAGCGCCGCCTCCGCTTTAGCCATTGCTTACGGGCTTTTGCCGCCGTGCGTCTCGCAGATGGCCTGTCCCTGCATAGCCGAGCGTGCCGGTTATCGATCACCGGTTCGTTTTGTTCCATGAGGTCAGTCGGCTCAATAAGGTCACCTTGTTTGAAACCAAAAATGGCGGCTACAAATTCCGGGCGAGTATATATACATATTGGACCCCCCTCGCGGTTTTCGGTTCGTTCAAGATAGCCCCACAAAAAACCGATACCCGGGGATGCTAAAACCCCCGTCTGGGCCGGTCATATCCGTGGGCAGCCAGAAGGTTTGTGGGCAACGCTGAGAAGCTCAAAAGCCTTAGTGTTGCAGTAGCCCGCTTTAGGTCGTCAATACGACTCCCGCCGCCTCCACCATGTTCCCCTATAAACACAGGGGCCTTACCATGTCACTTGCCCGTCTCCCCGCACGAGGGAGAGCTAGTCGCCGGACTCCAACTGTTTCTTGATCATGCCCTGGATGTACTCGAACTGCGTCCGTCCACTCTCCGTTTCTTTGGAGGCCCATTCCACATTTTGGAACGCCGTCGGCGACTCGTCCGCTCGGATTTGGTCCAAGTAGGGCGCGATCTTAGCAAAGAAGAAAAGACCCTCCCCATTGTTCTGGGTCAAGTAATCGGCATTGACGACACCGCTTCTTGCCATCCCGAAGACCATTTCCCAATAGGAGCTCAGCTGACGCCATGCACCGTTTAAAGGATGGTCGAAATTGCGGAGCTCTTTGACATCGTCATAGCTCTTGGGCCAGAACTGGAAATTGATGGCATCACGATTCTCTCGCGTCTTGGCTTCCCGGCGCATCTCGTAGACGCGAAGCACCAGATCGGCATCATGGTAATCGGGCTTTTCGGCTGACATTTCGTTAACAAGTTCCTTCTAAACAAAAATTGGATTGATTCGGAAATTCGAGGAGACTCATTCTACCACGCGGTCCCACCTCCGCAGACGGAGGATGCAATGTGGGAGTGGCTACTGACTTTTGGATCCCGTTACAAAAGTAGCGGGTCAACGGGGACGGGGGTGAGTCACGCGGGTGCGCGGCGTCCCCTCATTGCGGAGGAGGAGGCGGCGGCGGCGCGACCGGAGCCCCGTCCTCTATCCGGACGTTCGGAAGCGCCTCCTGTAGGTTGGCTATGTCCGCGTCGGTGAATAGTGGAAATGGCGTCGGAGTGCTCAGATACCGGCTACCGCTGAGTGCGAGCTGACGCAACGCAGGCATCTTCTGGAAGTGGACGAGACCGGCGGCAGTGACCTGGGTGCCCCAGAGATAGAGCGTCTCCAGCGCCGCCAACCCCGTGAGGTGCACCACGCCCGCGTCGGTGACCGCAGTGCGGGAGAGGCGCACCTCTACAACCTCCCCCTGTTCGTTTTGGCTCACGCGGCAGCAGGAACCACCGCCGAGTGTCTCCACCAGCGTCTCCAACGTCGTAGGAGACGTCGGTTCCTGCTGTGCCGTGACCGGCGTACTGAACGACACGGCGGCAACGGCGACAACGATCAGACGTGCGTGGTGATGGGTCATCACGTCTCTAGCCTAGCGCGGCGCGGCGGGCGGTTCAATGCGACGGCTCTCCGTCTCGCTATGTGTGATCACTTTCACAGAGGCTCTGTGCGCTACGTCATGGTGAGCCTGGTCGTGACTGCCTACACTGTGCGGATGGGCCGCAGACGGACACAGCAGCACTGACGGACGAGCAGTTGGAAGGAGTCGCAGGGGGCTTTGATATTGGTCCCATTGGTGGGCGTATGCGGGTTGGTTTCAGATCAATTGCCCCGCTGCCTTCGCCCTAACTTCAAGCGCGGATGAGCCGCAGATATTACCAGCAAGGAGCAAAGACGATGTGTTAACCCTCGAAGAGATAGATGCGCTTAGCGGCGGCGTGGTGCGACGACGACGTCTTCAAGCGGCGAGACGACTGAACCTGGCGAGTGGGCCTTTTCCCTGTCCGATGACGCCCGCAAGCGTGCCTACACCCTGTCCACTGCGGCGTCGCTGATGCCTCAGACCGAAAATTGGCAGCTATACATTTCTGGCGGGCATATATGTAGATCGGCCCCCCCCTGCGGTTTTTGGATCCAAATAAATCGGGCCAGAGAAAAAGGCCGACCGGGGGTGCCGAACCCACCCCCTCAAGTGACATGAGTTGACCATTGGGCATCAGAACTGGGCATCAACAGCGACCAGGCCCAGGACTCAGGTCGCCGACTGAGCCATTTACCTCAATGTTTACTGGTGCCGAGGGCGGGGTCGAACCCACACGGAGCGTAAACTCCACGGGATTTTGAGTCCCGTGTGGTGAACGCCTAGAGCGAGTGCAGAAACGCCATGAGTTCGGCGAGTGCCGTCGGGGACACGCCTCCGAGACGCTCCATCGCTGGGCGTGCCTCTCGATCGTGTTTCTGTAACGCCTCCGCGATCGTGGCCGCGCTGCCGTCGTGCAGGAGTGGTCGACGGAACCGGAGGCCCCAAAGAGCCGGGGTACGGATCTCTTCCGGTTCACCGTCGGCTTGGCGAATGCCGTCTCCGGTACCGATGTCATGCAGCAACAGATCGGAAAAGAGTGGCACCGGTTGTCGGTCGAACAACGGATTCGGATTCGTTCCGGTCATCAGTGTTGGCACGTGACACGTCGCACATCCAACTGCTCTAAACACCTCTTCCCCGGCCAATGAATCGGGTGTGGTCGCCCCGCGAGGCAAAGGAGCCAGAAACTTCATGAACGCCTCAAAATTGTCAATGCCGCGAAGACCGGTCCCTAGGTCGGGAACGTCCTCCGGGTCATCGATCGGGTCGCAGTCGCGAAGTTGAGCATCGGAAAGATGGAACGTAAGCTCCTCGGGAAACAGGTCGTTGGTGATCCCCATCTCATTGCGATACGCATCACCGCTAAAGTCGAGAAGTGAGGCCACCTGGGACTTCCACCCGAATTTACCAACTCGACGATCCCCAGAGGATCGGTCAGTTACCATGGCCGCCCGGCCACTCACACCATCTAGGTCCAGGTCAGACGGGTCCTCGAGGGCACGGATTGAGTCGTCCGAAATCGCCTCGACCAGCCCAGCGCCAAAAACTGGGATGGGAACCCGTCGGGCGATAATATTCGCCTCGGGGGGAATGACAGACTGACAGCCGTGGGTGGGAATCGAGAACAGTTGAAAGAGTGAGCCGCGTGACGGGTCGAAGTCCTCGAACTCGCCGTTGGCCAAACGCCTTCCAGCCCGCACGGTTGTCACCGGCGCGATTCCACCGATGGCCGGGATACTGTGGCATTCTGCGCAACTGGTACCATTGTAGGCAGGACCCAGACCTTCTTCTGCGGTTTCGACCTCGAGAAAATCCTCCAGACCCAACCTGAACGCCTCGAACTCAGCTGGTGTTAGACCCGGAAGAGGATCTCCAGGTTGTGGAGACCGCTGTGCATCGGGAGCGACCTGCAACATCGCGGCGCCGACCACCGTCACAACCACGATCCTCAGTATGCGATCACGTATCGAGGTCATGGCTCGACGACGATAATTTCGCCCTGCATGAAGTTATGCCCGGCACCGCACAGCCGGGAGCACTCAAACCGAAACCTCCCGACTTCGTGCGCCTCAAAGAGTACGACCGCTTCGCCCTGCCGGCGTTTCGGCACGGTGAGATTCACGTTGCCGCCAACAATTCGAAAGCCATGCATCGTGTCATCACTGCGGACCCTCAGCTCCAGTGTCGTCCCGACCGAAACCCGAATCTCAGACGGCGTAAAAGTGAACCGCTCAGCGACGATTTCCACGATGTGATGCTCCTGCGTGCTAGCCCAGTTGGAACTCGGCACCAACACGGTCGCCACAACCGCCAGTATCAGGACACAGATCCGACGCAAGATTGCCTGCGTCATTAGAACCACCATCCGAGACCTATGTTCAACGAATCTGGCGCCTTGACGACGTCACTCTGACTACGGAGCACGGTGTAGTCGAGCTTGACGGCGATGTCGGGGTCTGGAAAGTAGGTGAGTCCGAATACCAAAGCATCTCGGTCGAATTCCTTCAGCGGCTGAAACCCGGTCGGCATCCGGTACTGGGTGTCGAAGTTTTCGTATCTCACAAACAGCGCAAGTTCCCGTGGCGCCGGCAGCGGACTCACGAAGTAGGAGCTCTCCAGGTAGAAGCCTCGAACCTGCCTGGCCACGTTTGGACTCACACCAACTGTACGCTGCCTGGAGGCGTTGAGTTCGCCCATTCCGTCCAGGTAGCCGTGGGCATACTCGCCACGGGTCTCAAACTCTCCATAACGATACCGCCCGTCAAACTCGACCATCGTCACGCTCGTATCGAATCGTAGGTCCTGGAAGCCGGTGTCGCCACTCCAAAAACTGGTGCCGAGCACGAGCCCCGGATGTCCGACATACTCAAGTCGTCCGGTACCGGCCATCGAACGTGCGTTCGATTGAACACCCTTTTGCCGTCCCTCTCGAATTCCCTGGTCTGCGCTGAACCCTGTGGAGTCTAGGGGTGACATCAGGTAGGCTCGATACCGAAAACCGTGACGAAACTCACCGTGTACGCCGACCCCGCTATCAAACCAGGTCGTCGGAACGATCACGGTATCGACGAACGGTCGCTCTACCCCATGGAAGACGGGCGGTTCGTGCCGTTCGTTGATGATTCCGACCGGGGCGAGCAGCATGCCGGCACGCACATTGAAGGAACGGGTGATCAGGAAGTCCACGTACGCCTGCTCCAACTCAAGCTCTCCCGCGGTCTCGTTCGACACCACGGCGTGTTCGAGTTCCAGTTCGGACACAAACCGGATGCGGTCGGAGAAGCTGTGTGAGAAGAGCAAGACGAAGCGATGAAAATCGAGTCGAGCGTCCTCATCTTCCCTGTTGTTGTAGTGAAAATCCATGTATCCGGAAACCGGCCCGGTCAAGGAACCTGAGGCCGGATCCCCGGGGTCTGACCCTGACTGGCGTGTTTCAGAACCCAGAGTCTGTGCACTCGACGGTCCAGGCATCGCCATGAATCCGAGGAGCATCACAGACGGAATCCATACGATTTTATGTAATAAAAATCTTAATTTTGGGAATATCATATTTTTTATTTGATATATCAAAAATTATAGAACGTAGAAGAGTCCTGATCAAGTGACAAACTATTGTTTAGGAGAGGTCAACTTCTACGTGTGCCCAACCCGGGCGGTCAGCGGAAACGTTCACGGAAACCGTCTCTTGACCCTCGCTCGAACCGTCAACTACCATCGACCTCTTGCCGATGTACTCAGTCACGAAGCGCATCGACTTCTGCTACGGCCACCGCCTCTTAAACTACGATGGAGTCTGCAGACATCTCCACGGCCACAACGCAGTTGTCGAGATAGAGGTCCGCACGGCGTCGCTGGACGATCGTCACATGGTCTGTGACTTCGGCGACATTAAGCGAACTATCAAAGGGTGGATCGACCAGGAGATCGACCACAAGATGATCCTGCGCCGTGACGACCCTCTGCTCGAACCGCTGCGGCAGCAGGGCGAGCCAGTCTTCGTCGTAGATGAAAACCCCACGGCCGAGCACATTGCGTTTTTGATCTTTGAGCGGACTCGACACGAACGATTCCAGGTCGTGCGGGTCACGGTGTGGGAGACCCCCACTTCATTCGCGACGTATGGCGAAGCCGCCGACACCCTTCCAAAACCGCCCGCCGCGACGACCCGGACGGCGAACGTCGTCTGATCTCCGTCACGCGGGCACTGTTCCGTACCGCCTCATCGCAACCGGGCACCCGAACCACGGGTCGTCGCGCGCGCAGACCAGTCCGGGTGCACCTGGATCTTCCGGCCCTTCAGCGGAAGGGCCACCAGGTGACGGTTTCGCTCCGACTTAAAGAACACTTGGTCGACTTTGGCCAACAGGCGAACCAGACCTCGTTCATCCGGAGCCGAAAGGATTATGACCCCGCTGCCGGCGGCGGGAGGAAACTGTCGATCGTCAAGAAAGTCGTCATCCAGGGTGACCAGCGTGCGCCGCAGTATCGATGCCGTGTGGTAGTGCTTGATGTCGCTAGCCCGTCGCATTGTCTCGTCTTCAATAACTGCGAAGACATCCCAGGTGAGACGCCGGCGCATATGGTCCAAGATACCAGCTGGCACGTTGGCGTCAGCATAGACGCGGGGCTTCGACGTCAACTGCTCAACGTGCGACCCAAGCTCCGACGCTAAT
Organism: Vicinamibacteria bacterium; assembly: GCA_963578805.1. Classification (GTDB taxonomy): domain Bacteria; phylum Acidobacteriota; class Vicinamibacteria; order Vicinamibacterales; family UBA8438; genus CAUZIB01. Next base: position 34,246 of record CAUZDY010000002.1, read on the forward strand.
GTTCTCACCACCTACTCCTTACGGTCACTCTCTGGAAGGCGCGTCGACATCGAGTCTCGAGCCTGGCGCTTGAGCTCAAGCAAAAGGGTTGGGCGCTGGTGATACAGCGCCTTGCGCGTTCGGCGCCCAGGCTCGGAGCTTACGACGTACTCACAAAACAGCGGAAAGGCGATCGTAGTGTCGCAGTAGGCCACCACGGTGTCGGGCAACGCCCCAGGATTGACCTTTCCCCAACTAACCGCCTCGGAGGGCGTGGCGCCAGACAACCCACCCCAGACGACTTGGTCGGTCGTCATCTGAATGAAGTAGTCGTTCCCGCCCTTCTGGATACCGTAAACCTCCCACAGCGTCGGCTGTCCCTGAAGATAGAAGTTTTTTGGTGAACCGCCACCGAGAATGACACAGCCGTTCTTCTCGCCGGCCAGGATAATCGCACACACCTCATTCACGTCGAGGTTCGGATCGATCATGAGCCCGCTCTGGTTGATCAGCTCATGAAACGCCAGATTCATCCCGATCGAGCTGTCGCCAGGCGAAGAGGTGTAGAGAGGAACGCCTAGTGCGGCGGCCTTCGCAACGACCGAGTACTCTTCACAGCCCGGGTGTCTGGCTCTTAGGTCTTCACCAAGCCGATAGTGTAACTCCGCCGATGAGACCGGTCCGTCGAGCTTCGCACGTACTAAGAAGTCCCGAAGGTAGGCGTCGGTCTCGAGAAGGACGTCGGCAGGAAACAGGACGTCATAGATCCGAATGACCCCGTGATCGTAGAGCTCGACGTCATCGAGAAACGGCGAACCTCGACGCAACGTGAAGTTCAATGCATAGTGGAGATCGTGGTACAGGTTCGCGCCGGTGCTGATCACAAAGTCGACGAGGCCCCGCTCCATTAGCTCAATGACACAGCCACCAAGACCGGCCGGAGTCATCGCCCCGGCCACTGTCAACCCGATGGTGGTCTCGTGGGCTGAATCCAGCATCCCGTCGGTGAAGATGTGGCAGGCCTCAGACAATCGGGCCGCATTGAAGGCTTGAAAACCCTCATCTATAAGCGTGCGAACACCCGCCGCCCCTTTAGGCCGGTAGTAGCTGATCGGCCTGCCTCGGAGATAGTCCCGCTGCTGGCTTTGGCCGGGTCCCGTCGACCGGTGAGGCACGTGGGAAGTGTAAACCAACGGTCGAGAGTCGTTGGTCATAGATGGTCGAGAGTCGTCGACAAGCGGCAGGACCGCTGCGAAAGCCAACCCGGTTTTCGAAGTGTGGTTCGGCTCGAGTCCAGAGTCGACAGTCGGCTTTATTCAATCCAATCCGGTCGGCGGCCGCTGATAGCAGTCATGAACAGGGCCGCTCCGGTTCCACCGAGGACTAGACCCAGACCATCCGACACCCAAGACTCCCACGAGAAGTCGAGCATGAGAAGACTGATAGAGAAGAGGAGGAGAACGGTCCCGACGACGCCCGCGGCGACGCGGGCCTGGGCCAGGCGTAGGAGCCTCCCGCGTGCGCGCCTGAGCGTCGGCGCCAGCATCGCTACATTCCGGTGATGTTGTAGCCTGCGTCGACCATCATCACTTCACCCGTCACGCCGCGGCTGGATGGTCCGAGGAGAAAAACCGCGGCGCTCGCCACCTCGGTTGCGTCAACCGTCCGGCCCAACGGAGCAAGGTCCCGGTAGTGCTGGAGGATCTGCGTGAACCCACCGATGCCGGAAGCCGCCAGCGTCTTAATCGGTCCGGCCGATACAGTATTGGTCCTAATGTTCGACGGTCCCAAATCGCTCGCGAGGTATCGCACCGTCGCTTCCAGCGCGGCTTTTGCCACACCCATGACGTTGTAGTTCGGGAACACACGCTGGCTTCCCAAGTAGGTTAGGGTGACGATACTTCCGCCACCGCGACGTTCCATGAGCGGTTTGGCGCCGCGAGCCAGCGCGACCAGCGAGTAGGCACTGACGTTGAGCGCTTGGAGAAAGTCGGGGCGAGTCGTCTGGACGAACGGATTGGAAAGCGACTCGCGTGACGCGAAAGCAACACTGTGAACGAGAAAGTCCAAGCCTCCGTGTTCGGTCTCGACCGCCTGATAGAGGGCCTCGATTTCGTCGTCCCTGGCCACATCACAGGGTACGAGTTGAGCCGGATGGCTCAGTGTCTTGGCGAGTTCTGTCGCGTTCTTGGCAAACCGCTCGTTGGCATAGCTGAGCGTTAGTTTGGCCCCAGCCTCGTCCGCAGCCTTTGCTATCACCCAGGCAAGCGAACGCTTGTTGGCAACGCCAACGATCAGACCATTGGTTCCAGTCAGGTCACCCATTGCAATGGCTCTGGCCGTCCAAAGTCAGCGAGATCGACCCTTGTCGCGACGTGATGACGGCGCGCGATTGCCGGAACCCTGACCGCTCTGCCCAGAGTTATCCGAACGCGGCGACCGCTTCTTATCACCCGATCCGCCGGCCTTCATCGATGCCTTCTGGGATCGACTCCAGCGATCACGAGACCTCTTTTGCTTGTTGGGCTGTCCAGAATCGCGGACAAAACGTCCGTTTCGGTTCGGGCTCCGACCGGGAGGCGATTCACCTCGCTCCTGTTGGTGCATCGTAAACACCGGTGGCTGCCGTGGGGCGGGCGGTGTTCCCTCAGGGTGTTTGAGCGTCGCACGAATAAGCGCACGGCGAACCGGCCCCTCATCGCGGTCTTCCGATATCTCAGACACCTCTGAAGACTCGTTGTCTTCCGGCTCGCCCGGGTCCGCCTCTTCTGGCGGTTGGATTACCGGATTTTGCTCACTCATCGGATCGGTTCGATCCTGTTCACTCACACTGAAGCCTAAACTGAGTGCGCTGGCACGACCGTTCCTACATGTTATCCGGTGCGTCGTGCCTGACGTTGCTACGGCTTCCCGATGGCGGGAGGCTAATATGGGACGTAAGCGCGCAGGAATTCAAAGTCTAGCAGAGGGCCAGAGCCGAGGCAAACGGCCAAAAATTCTTCCGAAGCGCCTCCCGCCCGGTTTACGGGTCGACGTCACGGCGCTCGTCCTTCTGGCCAACCTGCCGTCGGACCCAAACCCGGTGCTCAGTAAGAGCCGCGGTCACGGCATCTGGATTCGTAGACTGGGGCGTCCTCCGTGCTTCAATCGAACCACGCCCAGTGATTTTGGTTGCAATGTCCTCGGCGAACAGCTCGTGATAGGCCTGCCACTCGTTTACGGTCAACGTCTCGAAGTCACGCCCGAGTTCGAGCAGGTCCCGGACGATACCCCCGACAACCTCATGCGCCCGTCGAAAAGGCAGACCACGGTTGACCAAATAGTCAGCGACGTCCGTCGCGAGTAGCATGCCGCTGGCTGCTGCCTCACTGCGATCCCCGCGCAGCTCAAGCGTGTCAACGATGGTTGTGGTGGCCCGGAGACAACCCAACACCGTTCGCTCTGCGTCGAAAAGCGCCTCCTTGTCTTCCTGAAGATCCTTGTTATAGCCGCTCGGGAGACCCTTCATCGTAGTGAGCAATCCGAGGTGATGACCCAGCACACGACCGACCTTCCCCCGCACCAATTCGAGCGGGTCGGGGTTCTTCTTCTGGGGCATTAGGCTGCTACCGGTCGACACAACATCGGCCAGCTCGAAATACCCGAACTCCTCCCCGGTGAAGATGATCAAGTCCTCGGCCAACCGACTGAGGTGCACCATAATCAGAGCGCACGCGTGTAGAGTCGACGACACGAAATCTCGGTCGGCAGCAGCATCGACACTGTTGGTAACAACTCGCGAGAAGCCCAGTCGCTCGGCAAGTGCGGCGAGGTCGACAGCATAACTCGTCCCGGCCACTGCGCCCGAACCCAGTGGGAGCGCATCCGCATCCTGTCGAGCACCGTCCAGACGAGCGTGGTCCCGCCGCAGGGCCGCGGTATGGGCGAGAAAAAAATGAGAAACGAGCATCGGCTGCGCTCGCCGTAAATGAGTGTAAGCAGGCATGAGTGCGTGTCCAGCGCCTTCCGCCTGATCAGCAAGGGCCGACACCAATTCCGCTACCTGCTGCTGCATGAGCAGAAGGCGGCGGCGCACGTACAGTCGCAAGTCGAGCGAGACCTGCTCGTTGCGCGACCGTCCCGTGTGCAGGCGCCGTCCGACGTCCCCAACGCGCTCGATCAACTGCCGCTCGACGAACGCGTGCACGTCCTCGTCGTCACCAGTCAGAAAATCGGCATCCTGGCGACCGAGATCCAGGATTTCGTCCAGGGCATGGTGGATCGTGACCGCGTCGTCCCTCGTCAAGACGCCAGCGTTGGCCAGTGCCTCGACCCAGGCGAGGCTACCTTCGACGTCATCCTCGAATAGCCGACGGTCGAACGCAAACGACGCCTGGAACTGGAAGACATCCGCGTCAGGAACCTCTGCGAATCGACCCGACCAGAGATGGGGCTTATCGGTCATCGCTCTCGCGACTCGCCCGAGTCTGACAGTGACGTCTCTGCGACCTGGGGTGCGCCTGATGTGGGGTTCCGTCGGGCGGCAGTTTCAACCGGAAGTCCCCAAAGCTTGATAAATCCCTCCGCAGCCGCGTGGTCGAACGAGTCACCCTCGTCGTAGGTGGCCAACGATGTGTCATAGAGCGCGTAGTCGGATCTTCGCCCGACGACACAGCAGTTGCCCCGATACAGCTTGAGGCGCGCCGTCCCGGTGACCCACCGCTGCACGTTGGCGACGAATGCATCGATGGCTTCGCGGATCGGCGTGAACCACAGACCGTTGTAGACAAGGTCTGCGTAGGTCACCGAAAGGTGGGTCTTCAATCGTTCGAGATCTTTCGGGGTCACCAGCGCTTCCAGCTCGCGGTGAGCTGCGTGCAGGACGGTGGCCGCAGGCGCCTCGTAGATTTCCCTGGATTTGATACCAACCAGGCGGTTTTCGACCATGTCGATACGCCCAACACCGTGAGCGCCGGCGATCGTTTCCAGAGAGTTCACCAGTTCAGTCAGCGGCATAGCCACACCGTTCACCGTTGTGGGCACACCGGCCTCAAAGTCGATTTCGACATAGGCAGGAACATCCGGACACTGGGTCGGGGACTTGGTGAGGGTATAGATATCCTCCGGCGGCTCGGTCCACGGGTCTTCGAGCACGCCACACTCGATCGATCGCCCCCACAGGTTGGAATCGGTGCTGTAAGGGCTTTCGACCGTCGTGGGCACCTGGATCTCATGCTCTCGCGCATACTCGATCTCATCGGGGCGCGTCATACCCCACTCACGCGCCGGCGCTACGACGCCTATCGTCGGATCGAGTGCCCGCGCTGAAACATCCATCCGCACCTGGTCGTTGCCCTTGCCAGTGCACCCGTGGGCGATCATGCTGGCGCCCTCGAAATGCGCCACCTCCACGAGCTTCTTGGCGATCAGTGGCCTACCGAGCGCGGTCGCCATCGGATACTTCCCCTCGTATAGAGCCCCGGCTTGCAACGCAGGCAAGATGTAGTCCCGCGCAAACTCCTCCCGTACGTCGACGACGTGAGCCCGAATCGCCCCAACCGCCAGCGCCCGCTCGCGAATATCATCAAGCTCCCTGCCCTGACCAAGGTCCATCGTCACAGCCACGATTTCGGCATCGTATTTGTCGGCGAGCCATTTCACCGCGATGGATGTGTCCAAACCACCCGAGTACGCCAAGACGATTCGTTCCATGAAAACTTTTCTCCCTTCCACCCCTCAGCGTCGACCTTGATACCGCTCCTACCCTCGAGCCCACCCTTCGAAGAGTCTTGTAACTTCTCGGCCGGCGCGCGCATGGCGGGTAATTACGAAAATGGTGTCGTCGCCCGCCACCGTTCCGACCACCTCTCTGATTCGCGCACGGTCAATCGCCAACGCTAACGGTTGGGCTAATCCGGCATCGGTACGGAGCACCAATAGCTGTTGCACCTGATCTACGCTACGCATGTAGTCGACAACGGCCCGCCGCACAGCGGCGTCGGTACTCGCCCGACTGCCGATCGACTCGCCAACCCTCTGATACGCTCCGTCGGCGGCTTGCTTAACCAGTCGAAGCTCTTTGATATCTCGCGAGATCGTGGCCTGGGTCGCGTTGAACCCCCTGACCCTGAGCCGCCGCCGTAACTCGTCTTGACTGCCGATCGACTCGCGAGTCACAAGATCAAGAATCGCCGACTGCCTATAGTGTTTCATTTTTTATTCGCTATAGTGAATTATTATACATATGCTAAACATTGAACGCAATGCAGTTCCATGCCTATTAAAACCTACTTAAGAGACAGTAGCCCTCGTTTTAGCTTGACCTAAGAGCTTTCGTATTGTATAAAAAATACTTGTATCGCATAAATATCCATTTCCAGGATCTCGCGTGAGGCTCCGAATCGGAGTGGTGGGCGCCACGGGATATGGAGGACAGGAGCTCATTCGGCTCCTGGCCCGTCATTCCCGTGCCGAGGTTGCCGTAGCTATGACGTCACGCGTGGGCGATGAAACGCGGACGTTGCCAGGCCTTACCCACATTTGGGACGGAGACCTGACCGCGTTCTCACTTGAGCGTCTCGCCTCAGATACCGATGTGGTCTTTCTCGCACTTCCTCACACCGCCAGCGCGGGGCTCGCCGGCGATCTACTGTCGCGGGGTCGGCGAGTGTTTGACCTTTCCGGGGCGTTTAGGCTTCGCGATGTTGAGAATCGAAGGCATTGGTATCCGGAGACGCCGCAGCTCGAATCCTTGGCGGTATACGGCCTGACCGAGCGGCGGAGAGAGGCGCTCCGCGACGCGCGATTCGTCACGTGCCCTGGTTGTTATCCCACCGCTGCGTTGCTCGCACTCGAACCGTTGGTGGAGGCCGGTCTCCTGGTGGGCGATGTCACCATCGACGCGAAATCTGGGATTTCGGGTGCGGGTCAAAAGCCAAGCCGCCGCACGCACTTTTCGGAATGCCATGGGAACGTGGTCGCGTACGGCATCTTTGCTCATCGGCACGGAGCCGAAATTGAGCAGGAGCTGGCCCGTCCGGTGACGTTTGTGCCGCATCTCGTCCCTCTGGATCGAGGGATTCTTGAGACGATCTACACACGAGTCGAGCCCACAACGTCGGAGGCGACGATTGCAGCCGTCTTTGAACAGGCCTATGCGCATGCGCCGTTCGTCCGGTTGCGAGGTCAGACAAACCCAGAAATTTCACATGTCGTCCACACGAACTACTGCGACATCGGGTGGACGCTCGACGCGGCGAGTGGACGCCTCGTCGTAGTCTCATGCTTGGACAATCTCGTCAAGGGTGCGGCCGGACAGGCACTGCAAAATCTGAACGTTGTATTCGGGTTTGACGAGACCGACGGGCTGAAATAGCCCCTCGACTGGGAGCACGCTCCATGGGCGGCCGCACGCTAATACCAAGACGAACGCCGATTCTCGTCAAGTTGGGAGGCGAGCTGTTGGAGGAACCACGGCGGCTCCGCCGGCTCGCCAAGGCGCTGGTCGCAGCGAATGCCGGTCGCCCTATCGTGGTCGTCCACGGCGGGGGACACGAAGTCGATACAGAAATGGCAAGGCTCGGAATTGCCAACCGGGCGATTGACGGGCTGCGACTCACAGATTCCGCAACGCTGGATGTCGTGGTGGGCGTGTTGGCTGGCCGGGTGAACACACGACTGGTTGCGGCCATCGGAGCCGCGGGGGGACGTCCAGTGGGGCTCACGGGAGCCGATGCCGGAATCGCCCGAGTGCGGCGAGCGAGGCGATATCGTGGATCTGACGGATCATCAGTCGACCTTGGCTTTGTTGGCCTACCCGAAAGCGATGAGACACCAGCACTCATCGGTGCCCTCATCCGAGACGGCTATATGCCGGTCATAGCCAGTGTCGGATGCGACGCCGTCGGACATCTGTTCAACGTGAACGCCGACACGCTTGCGGGAAATCTCGCACCACGGATTGGAGCGCGGCAACTGATTATTGCGGGCACGACGCCCGGCGTGCTCGATCCAACAGGTAGGACGATCCCGCTCGTCGACGACGAGTGCCTCGTTAACCTGATTCGAGAAAAACAGGCAAGTGCCGGCATGGTCGCCAAGCTGCGTGCCTGTCAGGCAGCACATATGGGCGGAGTTACTCGCGTCGAGATCGTGGACGGCAGGCGGGCCACCTTTCTCGACCACAAACGACGGCGGGGCGTCACCCGAGTCACGGGTCACCGCGAAGCCTGACCGTGCACAACGACCACGGACCAATTAGCAACCAAGGATAAGGACACCATGACGATAGATGTCAACCAAGTAAAACAGGTTGAGGCCACCTACGTGCTCCAGGTCTATCGCCGGATCCCCGTGGTGCTCGTTCGGGGTGAGGGATCACGCGTGTACGACGCCGACGGCAAGGAGTACATCGACCTGCTGTCTGGTATCGGTGTCGCGTCGCTCGGCCACGCCCACCCTGTACTCGCAGACGCCATCGCGGCCCAAGCACACGAACTACTGCACACATCCAATCTCTTCTTCCATCCGCTCCAAGGTCAGGTCGCCTCAGCGCTGGCCAGCCTGTCCGGTTTGACCCGGACATTCTTCACAAACAGCGGCACCGAGGCGGTCGAGGCCTGCCTGAAGTTCGCGCGGCGCTACTGGTTCAAGAATGGATCGCCGTCGAGAACGGAGCTGATCGCCCTTGACCGGTCCTTCCATGGCCGGACGTTTGGATCACTCTCCGTCACCTCTGAAGCCTCGTATCGTAAGCCGTTTGAACCACTGGTTCCTGGTGTGACATTCGTGTCCCCGGACGATCCCGAATCGCTGCATCGGGCCGTCTCTGGCAGGACCGCCGCGATCATTGTGGAGCCGATTCAAGGAGAGGGAGGCATCTGGCCTCTCTCCCCCGCCATGGCCGATGTAATCCGAACCGTGTGTGCGGATACCGGAACGTTGCTCATAGCGGACGAAATCCAATGCGGCCTGGGTAGGACTGGCCGTCCCTTCCATTCAGCCACCCTTGACCTGCGACCCGATCTGATGCCGCTGGGAAAATCGCTGGGTGGTGGTGTACCTGTAGGTGCCGCCTTGATGACCGAACGCGTCGCCGAGGCTATCGCATTTGGCGACCACGGCAGCACGTATGGCGGCAACTTGCTGGCCTGTCGTGCGGCGCTCGTGTTTCTCGACGCGCTTCAGGCAGGACTCATTGACCGCGTGAACACGGCTGGAGCCCGTTTAGAAGCTGGATTACGAACACTCGCAGAAAGATATACCGCGATCAGAGAGATCCGCGGAGCTGGCCTCATGTGGGGACTCGACGTCGATAAGACGGTAGCCGAGGTGATCGTAGGAGCCGCCCTCGACCAGGGGTTAATCATCAATCGCACAGCTGACACCGTCATCAGACTGTTGCCGCCGTTGACAATCAGCAACGACGATATCGATGCGGGGCTCACCCGGCTCGACCGCGCCATTGAAACGGTAACTGCGGGGACAACATGACTGCCGCGACGGTAGGGGTAGAGGCACGACGACAATCCGAGTCGAGCGGCGTGATCGTGAGACCGGCGGCGCCTGAGGAAGCGGCAGCCGTATTTCACTTGATCACCGACAATCTGGAAAGCGGCCATCTACTGCCTCGTCCCCTCGGTGAAATCGTCCTGCACATTCCGCGGATTCTGGTGGCGGCTGGACCGACCGGAGTCGTGGGCTGCGCGGAGCTGACCCGTCTTGGGCCAAACCTTGCCGAGGTTCGGTCGCTGGTCGTGGCGGAGGCCCATCGAGGTCACGGCGTGGGTACACGCCTCCTGCGCCAGGTCGTCGAGACAGCTCGGGAGCAGAGGTATACCAAGCTCAGCGCGTTTGCGTACAATCCGCGGCCATTCGTCCAACTAGGCTTCTCGATCGTGCCGCACCCTTGGGTCCCCGAAAAAATCTCAACCGATTGCCATCGATGTGTCTGGTTCCGGCACTGCCAACAATACGCGGTGGTGCTCGACGTGAAGTCAAAGGTGGTGAAGACGTGAACACACTGGACACGGGCAACGTCGACACGATCGACGGGGGCATCACCGCAGCTGAGGGATTCCGGGCCGCCGCGGTTTCGTGCGGCATCAAGACTGATGCGCTGGATCTCGCCCTCATCGTCTCGGACGTATCCGCTAGCGCCGCGGGCGTGTTCACGACCAACCGCGCCGTCGCGGCTCCGGTCGTCGTGTGTAGGGAGCATCTCGAGCGGTCGGGAGGCATCGTTCGCGCTGTCGCCGTGAATAGTGGGTGTGCAAACGCCTGCACCGGTCCGGCCGGGTTGGCGGCATCTCGTCAGATGGCTGAAGCCGTAGCAGTAGCTGTAACCTGCCCGGTCGAGCAGGCACTTGTGGCCTCGACCGGGGTCATTGGGCTTCCGCTCGAAGTTGGCAAAATTAGATCCGGAATCACCGCCGCCGCGGGCAAACTCGACCGCTCTTCGAACCGTGCGGCGGCCGTCGCGATCATGACGACCGACCGCGCTCCAAAAGAGACCGCGGTTCGGGTTCGTGTGCCCGCCGGTTCGTTCGTGGTCGGAGGGATGGTGAAGGGATCAGGCATGATCGAGCCGAGAATGGCCACGATGCTCGGCTTCCTCACCACCGATGTCTCGATCGATCCGGTGCGGCTGCGGCAGGCTCTCGTCTCGGTCACGGACGAAACTTTCAACGCTATCACGGTAGATGGCGAGTGCTCGACGAACGATTCGGTGTTTCTCGTCGCGAACGGAGCCAGCGGTGTGGAGGTTGACGAGACTGTCTACCCACTCTTTGTGGCCGGACTCAAGCACGTTTGCTCCGCGCTGGCCCGCGAAATCGTTCGCGGAGGTGAGGGCGCGACAAAGCTGGTCACCATTCACGTGACCGGCGCCGGTACACTCAACGACGCCAAGCGGGCCGCCCGAGCGATCGCCAACTCTCCACTGGTCAAGACGGCAATCCACGGCGGTGACCCGAACTGGGGGCGTCTGGTTGCGGTGGCCGGTCGAGCCGGCGTTGCGTTCGAGCCCAGCCGTGCCAGCGTGCGTATCGGTCCCGCAATACTGTATGAACACGACACCATCTGGGCGGATCGAGAGCCGGAGGCCGCGAACCACATGCGTGGACGTGAAATTGAGGTTGAGGTGAACCTGGGCACAGACGGCGAAGCGGACGCGACCGTCTGGACCTGCGACCTGAGCGCGGAGTACGTTCGAATCAACGCGGACTATCGGACATGAGAATCGGGTCAAGCAAACTCGACTCCATGGCCACACCCCTCTCGGGCCGCTGCTTTCTGTCGATTCTCGACTTCGACCCTGAAGACCTCTTGCACTGCCTTCGTTTGGCCGTGGCTGTCAAGCGCGACCGTCATCTTGGCAAGGAAGCGGCTACGTCGGCAGCGCTGGAGGGAACCTACATCGCGCTGCTATTCGAGAAGCCTTCCCTCCGGACACGCTCAACTGTCGAGATCGCGATCCGCGAATTAGGTGGTAATTTCATCGACCCAGACGCCGATGTCGCACTCGGTAAGCGAGAGTCGCTGGCAGACGTCGGTCGCACGCTGGAACGGTGGGTGGCAGGTGCGGTGGTCAGGACATACGAGCAGGCCCGTCTGGTGGACCTCGCGAGCACCACACGCACACTCCGGGTCATCAACGCCCTCAGCAACGAAGAGCATCCCTGTCAGGCTCTCGCCGATTGCCTAACGCTGCAGGAACGGTGGAGCAGGATGCACGGACGGCGAGTCGCGTTTGTCGGTGACGGTAATAACGTCGCGACCTCATTCGCTCAGGCGGCGACGATGCTCGGCGTGTCAGTCCACGTCGCGTCACCGGAAGGGTTCGAGCTACCGGCATCCGTCGACCAAGATGTCGAACGGATCGCCACCCACGGTGCTGTATTGCGACGGTTCCTCGACCCGGTTGAGGCAGTTCAAAACGTCGATGCGGTGTACACCGATGTGTGGACATCGATGGGGCGGGAGTCCGAAGTCGCTGAGCGGCGGCATCTGTTTGGCCCGTATCAAGTGAACGAAGACCTCATGGCTCACGCCAAGCCAGACGCCTGCTTCATGCATTGTCTGCCGGCCCATCGCGGCGAGGAAGTTACCGATGCCGTCTTGGACAGCGCTGCATCAGTCGTCTTCGACCAGGCCGAGAATCGCCTACACACGCACAAAGCTTTACTGCTGATGTTGTTCGAGGACTGAAGACCCGACCGCTACGACTCCACCTTGGCCGCCGCTTGTTCGACCTTCGCCGCCAGCTTTTTCTTGTACTCACCTAGTGTCGCAGCGATGTCCTCGTCAGCGGTGGCGAGAATTTGGGCGGCAAGGACGGCCGCATTGGTCGCACCCGCGTTTCCGACCGAAACCGTCGCGACCGGCACCCCAGGGGGCATCTGAACGGTCGCGAGGAGCGCATCCCATCCCTTGAGGGGCGAGGAATCGATCGGAACCCCGATTACGGGAAGCGTCGAATGCGCCGCCACCACCCCGGCCAGGTGCGCCGCCGCGCCGGCCCCCACGATAAAAATCTTGACCCCCTGGGCCGGCGCATTTTCGACGAGTTGTCGAACGCGGTCCGGGGAACGATGCGCCGATGCCACCGTCATGTGGTACGAGATCCCTAGCTCGCGCAACAGATCGGCGGTCCTTTGCATCGTTGGAGCATCGGAATCTGAACCGATCAAAATTTGAACCTTCCGCTTAGCCATCTTGCACCTCACGCATCATCATCGCCGGTCATCACCGTCTGGCTGGCGAGCGCCTTTTGGCCGATGTCCGTTCGATGATACTTGTTGGGAAACGAAATCTGCCCCACCGCCATGTAGGCCGCGTCAATCGCATCGAGAAAGGTCGGGCCACGCCCGACGACGGTTAATACACGACCGGCGCTGGTGACGGCCACGCCGTCACGCAGCGTGGACCCAGCGTGAAACACGATTACTCGCGGCAATGCGGCTGCTCCAGCGAGGCCCTCGATCGGAAAACCAGTTTCGTAGGCACCAGGATAGCCGCCCGACGCCACCACGACCCCCACATGCGGATCAGTATTGACGCGCCATGTAGCCCCGTTCAAGTCGCCCCTCGCCGCAGCCAGAAGAATCGGAGCGAGTTCGGTTTGCACCATCGGGAGCACAACCTGGGCTTCAGGGTCTCCGAACCGGACATTGAACTCGATGACCTTTGGCCCTGCCGGTGTCAGCATCAGACCGACATAGAGAACTCCCCGGTATTCGGTGCCTTCAGCCCGAAGGCCCTCCAGTACCGGTATCACGACCTCTCTCGTCACACGGTCAGCCAGCGATTCCGAAAACAGCGGGCTTGGGGCGAACGCACCCATGCCACCCGTGTTAGGTCCCGTATCGCCGTCAAACACGCGCTTGTGGTCTTGAGCTGCCGGCAAAGCCACGCCTTGACGACCGTCACAGACGACAAAGAACGAGACCTCTGACCCGACGAGACACTCCTCGATAACAAGCGCCGCACCCGCGTCGCCAAAACGGCCATCGACCATCGCTTCGTGAATCGCCGTTTCCGCAGACGAACGGTCGGGGGCGACTGTGACCCCTTTGCCGGCCGCCAGTCCATCGGCTTTCACAACCACCGGAAACCCGAACGCCTCGCAGGCGCCGATCGCATCGTCCGTGGTGCGACACACCCTAAACTGGGCCGTTGGAATCCGGTGGCGTGCCATGAATTCCTTCGAGAAGGCCTTGCTCGACTCGAGGCGGGCGGCCGCCTGAAGCGGTCCAAAAAGAGGGCGCCCGGCATCGGCAAAGCGATCGGCGACCCCGAGAGAAAGCGGAAGCTCTGGACCCACGATCGTAAAATCGACCGCCTCGCGGGCCGCCAAGGCAAGCAACGCCGCCGGGTCGCCACTATCCACCTTCACGCATCGTGTACGCGATCGAGATCCAGACGTTCCGTTGGTAGCCATGGCCATCCCGGCATTTCCTGGCGTGCAAATGACCTCTTCGACACAACCTTCCTGGCTGAGCTTCCAAGCCAAGGCGTGCTCACGCCCACCGGAACCCACCAACAACAGCCTCATTCTCTTATCCCCTTGCTATACAACATGTTGTGGCGCTCTTGGTTGACATTTGAAGAAAAGGCTATGATTGACGGCGGTTTGACTTTCATCCTATGATGGCGGATTCGCGAACGCCCCGTGATTAGGCTGTCTCCACTGAAGCGAAGAGTCACACGTGGCCGGTTTCTGCCAAAAACCGGGATAGGCATTGCCGGCCGGCAATGCCCTGTTTCGCGCGTAGCCTAGCATAATGCGCTTGGCACGATGGCAGCGTTGGAGGGGGTGAAATCTCACGTGGCGGAAGTCAGAGTTCAGGATAGTGAATCGATCGAAAGTGCCTTGCGTCGATTTAAACGTAAGGTACAACAAGAGGACATTATCAAGGACATCAAAAAGCACTCCTACTATTTAAAACCTGGGGACAAGCGTCGCGCGAAGCAGGCGCTGGCTAGAAAGCGGAGCCGCAAGAAGATACGGCGAGACGTCGAATAACCTCCAAAACACCCCGTGACAGCGCTCGTTGTCTCTCTGCGTCCAGACCAGTGGACAAAGAACCTCATCGTCTTTGCAGGTCTAATCTTTGGCCAGCGTCTACTCGACGCCACGGCCCTTGGGGCGGCGATCTGGACATTTGCCATCTTCTGCGGTCTCTCAAGCGCGATGTACCTGGTCAACGATCTGTTCGACCGCAACGAAGACCGCCGACACCCGGTCAAGCGGAGTCGCCCGATCGCATCCGGTGCGCTATCGAGCGGCAGCGCGGTGACCTGGGTGATCGTACTTGTTGGGGTATCGCTCAGCGCGTCGTTCTCTCTCAGTTGGACTCTCGGGGTCGTGTCGGTCATATTCGTAGGACTCCTGACTGCATACAGCCGTTTTTTGAAGCACCTCGTCATCCTCGACGTCCTTGCGGTCGCGGCGGGCTTTGTTGTTCGCGCTATCGGAGGGGCGGTGGCGGTGGATGTGCCGATCAGTCAGTGGCTGCTGGTCTGCACGCTACTGCTAGCGCTGTTTCTGGGGCTGACCAAACGTCGAGATGAGCTGGTCCTCATTGGGTAACTTATCTGCTGAGCATCGACGTTTGTTGGGCCAATACAGTCCCCAACTGTTCGATCAGCTCATCTCGGTCGTCGCGGCGGCCACGCTCGTGAGCTACGCGTTCTACACTGTCGAACCGTCGACTCTTAAAAATTTTGGCACCGATAAGCTCACGTGGACCTTACCGTTTCCTATCTACGGCATCTTTTGCTACCTCTATCTGGTTCATCGAGAGCAAGGGGGCAAGAACCCGGCCGAGATGTTACTGCGTGACCGCCCACTCCTGGCATGTGTCGCACTTGGGGTAGTCGCTATAAGTACTGATCATTTACCGACCGCTGGTCGGGTAGGGTTGTAAAACCCGAGGACGAGATGGTATGTCGGAATTCAGCATTGAGTCGGAATCGATAGACGTCGAACGCATCATGGCTCAGATCCGCGCTCGTCTCCAAGACAAACGCGGTGAGGACTACACCGAAGAGCAAATTCGCGAGCTGGCAAGCACGAAACTGGAGCGGTTTCTCGACCCGAAGAACGTCCGGTCAGGAATGGTGCCGTACTACCAGAAGAGACTCAAAGAAAAGGAAGCTGCGCTGCGCGAGACGCGTCAGGCGCCACCGTCGTTCGAGTTCGACCCGGATAGCATCTACCGGTCATCACGTGGACTCCCTGGCCAGGTACTCTTCAGAATCCGAAAGCTTTTGAACCCTCTCCTCAAGTTCTTCTTCAACCCAGATCCGATCGTACACGCACTGACAGTGCAGCAGCAGATCAACGAACGTCAAGCAAAGGTAATTAGCCAAATGGTACAAAGCCAGGCCGAGTTCATCGAGATCGCTGCGTTGAACTATGAAGTCATGAATAACCTCGTCGTCGAGATGACGCGACTTTCTATCGAGATGAAGAACCATCGGATGCGAGTCGAGTCGGTCGCCGGGCGGCTGGACTTCGATGAACGCCGCGCTCGCTCTTTGGAGAAGGTCGTGCAATACCGGAAGGGCAGCGCCGGGCCCACCACGGCAGACGACGACAGCACGTCCGAGCCGAAGCGACGCCGGCGCCGCCGTGGACGTCGGCGTCCAAGTGGAGCGGCATCGACCGGCGGCGGAGAGGCATCATTGCCACAACCGTCGAGCGAGGTGTCAACCTCACCGAGCGACGCACCAGATCCTGCCGGTGTTGCGGCAACGGCTCGTGCCGAACCAGACCGCCAAACAGCCGAAGTCACAACGCCATCAATCGAGCCCCCTTCGTCACCAGCGCCGACCGATTCCTTGTCCGAAGAACCAAGCCAACCGCAGGATCGGGCGGGTACAACGCCACCGACGGCCAGTACATTCCCAGGCGCGTCGGCGCCACCGGCTGACAAAACGGGTCCGGTTTCGAACGACCCAGCGACGTCGGCAGGCGAGCCAGACCCATCTGAACGGTGAAGCTGGCCGTCGTCGTCCAGCGATATGGCGCAGACCTCAACGGCGGCGCGGAGCTCCACGCCCGCTACGTTTCTGAGCATCTCGCACCCCACGCCGACGTCGAGGTTCTGACAACCTGCGCCCGCGACTACATTACGTGGGAAAATGGCTTCGAACCGGGTCTCGAACGGGTAAACGGACTTCCGGTCCATCGGTTTCCGGTGTCACGGGTGCGAGACCCCGATGATTTCGGCCGACGGTCTGAGCGTGTCTTTCAGCGGACACACTCTCTGGCTGACGAGCTCAACTGGCTCGAGAGCGAGGGACCGAACAGCCCTGCCCTAGTCAACCACGTCCGAGACCACGCCGCCGACTACGACTACTTCATTTTTTTTAGTTATCGCTACTACCACGCCTATCACGGGATCAGACACGTCGCTTCCCGGTCGGTATTGGTGCCCACGGCCGAGCGAGACCCTGCGTTGGGACTGGCGATCTTTGGGCCGACATTCCGCTCCGTTCGGGCCATCATGTACAACTCGTTTGAAGAGCGCGCACTTATCCAGCGAGTCTCGTCCAACTATCACGTCCCTGGCGTCGTGGTCGGAATTGGGTCCGAGGTCCCGTCCCGCGCGAGTGCCAAGCGTTTTAGGCAACGGAGAAATTTCTCTCGGCGGTTCGCGATCTACGTCGGTCGAATTGACGAGAACAAAGGTTGCTCAGAGCTGTTCGACCATTTCGATCGATACGGACGGACCAGTGGTCGGCTGGACCTGGTGCTGATCGGTAATCCGGTGATGCCTGTACCTTCCCACCCGCGTATCCATCACCTCGGGTTCGTGTCCAATGATGAGAAGTTCGACGCGATAGCCGCTGCCGACCTGCTGATCATGCCGTCGTACTTTGAAAGTCTCTCGATGGTGACACTTGAGGCGTGGGCCATGGGAGTGCCCGTCCTCGTCAACGGACAGTGCGACGTCCTGTGCGGTCAAACTATCCGTGCCAATGCCGGACTCTACTACACAACATACGGCGAGTTCTCAGAAGCTATGCGACTGTTCGAGACCAACAAACAGCTTCGGCAGACCTTTGGAGCAAATGGCCGAGACTACTTCCGTCAGCACTATGCGTGGTCCGTGATCGAACAGAAATATCTCGATATGCTGCACCGGCTGGAGAGTGACAACCTACCGGGTAATCCCGCCGAGCCGTTACCGGGTTGGTTCGCTCGACATCGGAGAACGGTTCCCGCGACGAGTCAGATCGTCAACGATCTCCCGACCGGTCCGGTCTTGTCGGAAAGGCAGAACGGCTGACCGTGTCAGATCATTCATCTCGTCAGCTCGGCGTCCATCAAGTCATGGCGACGCTCGGTTATGGCGACGCCATCGGTCATGAGGCACTCGGTATCCAACGAGTCCTCCGACGGGCCGGCTACTTTTCTAATATCTACGTTCAGACGGCCGACCCGCGTCTTGAGTCGTTGACCGAAGATTACCGTGATTTGATCGCGCACAGCCATCCTGACAACATCCTGATTCATCACTTCTCAATCGGGTCAAAGGCTTCTCGAGTAGCGTTTGCGCTGCCTGACAGGATGATTCTGGTGTATCACAACATCACGCCGCCATCGTACTTCATCGGTGTGAACGCCCAGCTGGTACAGCAATGCTACAGTGGCCGCCGCGAGTTGCATGCCTACCCGGCACGGTGCGATCTTGCGCTCGGAGACTCGGAGTTTAATCGCCAGGAGCTGAAGCACCTCGGCTTTCCGCGAACGGGCGTGTTACCGGTCATACCAAGCTTCGCGCATCTAGATGTCGAACCTAACGATATGGTGGCGACCGAGTTCGACGACGACCGCACCAACATCCTGTTTGTCGGACGGATGATCCCAAACAAGCGAATCGATGATCTAATTCGCTTCTTTCACGCCTATCGGCTGAAATACAACCGCCAGTCTCGTTTGCTTCTCGTAGGCGCTCATGGCGGGTTCGAGGAGTACGTGGCCGCGCTCTACGACCTGATCCACACTCTGCGGGTGCCGGATGTTCACCTGATCGGCCACGTGTCGAATGAGGAACTTACAGCGCTCTACGACGTCGCCGACCTGTTTCTGTCGGCAAGCGAGCACGAAGGATTCTGTGTCCCGCTTGTCGAAGCCTTCTACAAACGGATCCCAGTGATCGCATACGCGGCAACCGCGGTCCCAGCCACTATGGACGCTGGAGGTGTGCTGTACGACCACAAGGATCCACGGCACGTCGCGTCGATCATCCACACGGTGGTCTCGGAGCCGGCACTCTACGGTGAGGTGCTCAGGACTCAGGACATTGCACTCGATCGACTTCGACAGCGAGACTTCGGCGCAGTGCTGTTAGGCTTCGTCGATGATGTCCGCCGGCGTCCGCGCGTGGCTGCGCCGCGTGTGGCGCCAGAGTTCTGGAGTGAGTTCAAAACCTCAGAAGCACTCGAAGACATGCGTCAATATCGCCCGGCAGCCTTTGAGGCGCTGCCGAAACAGGGAGGGCAGGAGCCGGAATTATCCTGACTCCTTAAGGTGTATGGTCATTAATCAATGGGTGCCTGCGGTGCATCGCGGCGATGCAGTCGGAAACAGCGCGCTTGCTGTCCGTAACCTCCTGAGGGCCAGGGGGCACACATCTGAGATCTACGCCCTTACGATTGATGAGGACCTCCAGTACGACATCCGTTTCTTTACCGAACCCGACGCGCGGCACGGAGACATCACCATCCTACACATAGCAGTTCCCTCGCCGATGAGCGAGGCCCTGGCCGAGCTTTCGAGCGGTCGAGTCATCCAATATCACAACATCACGCCAGCTCATTTCTTCGCCCCATATCACCCGGAGATCTTCAGAATTGCGACAGTCGGACGGATCGAGCTGGCCGGGTTGGTTGGGCGAGTCGACCTCGCCCTCGGTGATTCGGAGTACAACCGCCGCGAGTTAGAAGAGTTCGGTTTCGAACGAACCCTTGTGTCTCCGATTGTCGTCAACACCGATCGCATTAAGAGTGGACGTCCTGTTCCGGCACTAGAGGACTGCCTGAACGACGGCCTCTCGAACATTCTTTTCGTTGGACGAATCGCACCGAACAAGCGGATCGAAGACCACATCAGACTGGCGGAGCATTTCAAGCGATACGTCGATACGGACTACCGGTTTATCTTTGTCGGCCGGACCGACGCGGCGCCCAGATACTACGCCACCGTCCGCGCCCTGATGCTGCAGTATGAGATGCCTGCTGACAAGTTCCTGTTCGTCGGGTCCGTGCCAGACGACGAGCTGAGTGTCTACTACCGCACCGCCAAAGCATATGTCTCCCTCAGTGAGCACGAAGGCTTCTGCGTACCGTTGGTCGAGGCCATGGCCGCGGATCTTCCTATTCTGGCGTACGGTGCAGCAGCGGTCCCTGAAACGCTTGGTGGCGCTGGCGTTTGCTTTACACCCAAAGACCTAGAATACGCGGCGGAGCTACTCGGCCTGCTGGTGTACGATGATGCGTTACGCGACCGGGTGATCTCCGGTCAACGTCGGCGTCTGACCGACTTTGGTCTGGCACCAGCCGAGCGAGCGCTTGACACCATGATCGCGAGCCTCACGTGAAAATTGCCTTCATTGTCCAGCGCTATGGCGCAGAGATCCTGGGTGGCTCTGAGTATCACTGCCGCCTTGTGGCCGAACACCTTTCAGGCACCCACACCGTCGAGGTCTTGACGACGTGCGCCAGGGAATACACGACCTGGGAAAACGTCTACCCGAAAGGAAAGGACCGCGTGCGCGGCGTGACGGTGCGTCGATTCGAAAACGCGGAGACCCGTGACCTCAAGACGTTCAACACCTACTCCGATTGGATTTTTTCCAATCCACACAACGCGGCGGATGAGCAAAGTTGGCTCAGGCAGCAGGGACCTTGGTGCCCGGCACTCATCGAGTATCTCGAACAGGAACATGGATCCTACGACGCCCTTATTTTCTTCACCTACTTGTACGCGCCGACGGTACTCGGCCTTCAGATCGACCCGCGGCGGAGCATTTTGGTGCCGACCGCGCACGATGAGCCGGCCATTCGCCTCGACCTGTACAAAAAGGTCTTCTCACTCCCGGCGGCGGTCGCCTACAACACCACGATGGAACGCGGCTTTCTCCGGAAACGCTTCGGAATCGACGCGAAGATCGAGAAAGTGATCGGGTGCGGTGTCGACCTTCCACCGGGGATGGAACTTGCAGCGCCCACCGACCTGAACCTGGGTTCTGAGGACGACAAGCCGGCAACGACCCTGAGTGATGAGGTCAACCGCAACGACGTGGCACCCGCCGCGCGCGGCGCCGTGTTCCGGCAACGTCACCGACTCTTCGGACCATTCGCGTTGTATGGGGGACGCATCAACCCTGGCAAGGGGTGCGAGGAACTGATCGAGTACTTCGGCGCCTACGCCGATGAGCAGGGGGACGCTACACTGGCGCTCATGGGAGCCAAGCTGATGCCAATTCCAGACGAACCATATATCCGGTTCGCTGGGATGTTGCCAGAGATTGAGCGGCTCGAAGCGCTTGAAGCCGCAAGCGTCGTCATCGTACCATCACCGTACGAGAGCCTATCGCTCCTCGCGCTCGAATCGTTCGCGGTGGGCACCCCGATTCTTACCAATGCACGAAGTGATGTCTTGACCGACCACTGTCAACGAAGCAACGCAGGACTGTACTACGAGAACCGAGAAGAGTTCGTCGAGTGCTTGAGACTTCTCATGGGTCACGCCGAGCTGCGGGCCCACATGGGACGCAACGGACAAGACTACGTCCGCCGCAACTACAGTTGGAGCGTCATCCACGATAAGTACGAGACGATGATCGCGGACGTCGCCGGTCATCGGCAGACAACAAAGAGTCAGTCCAGGAGGTCGCGAGGACGCGGGCGATCCGACGGCCGACCTAAACCTCGCCCGCAGCGAAATTGATCGCGACCGGCGGCCAGGTGCCCTCGGTTACGATGGCCTGCAGCGCTTACCAACGACCCCTGCGGACTTGCTGGTGCTCCCGTCGACCGAAGCTCCCTCCGGCGCAGTCACCGACGCCTCGCCACGGGTCTTGGCCTTCCCTGCCACCGCGGTCGACCCGCCTGGGCTCCGCCGCCGTCCGAGCCCGTATCGCTTGATCATCTCGTTGAAGGTCGTCGGCTTGACCTGAAGTAGCCCCGCCGCTCGCTTTTGCACGCCACCAGCCGCCGCCAGCGAACGGGTAATCAGCATCGACTCGATTTCCTCGATCACCTTCCGTAAGGGAATACCTTCGGGAGGCAGATCGAAATCAGGCAGATGGAACGATCGAGCCGGGCGAACAGACTCAGGAATGAGATCTGGGCCAATCTGCAGGCCCGAGCTGAGAACAACGGCCCGTTCGATGACATTCTCAAGCTCCCGAACATTGCCAGGCCACTGACAGTCTTCAAGGAGATGCAGTGCCTCGGGTAGAAGTTCGAGGTCGGGCTTGTTGTTTTCCGCGCCGTACTGTTCCAAGAAATGCTGCGCCAACAACGGAATATCCTCGCGACGAGCGCGTAGCGGCGGCAGCTCAACGGTGATGACGTGCAGACGGTAGTAAAGGTCCTCACGAAAAAGCCCTTCCGAAACCCTCTGTTGGAGCTCTGTGTTGGTGGCCACGACAATCCGTACGTCGACTTTGGTCGTGTCGACCCCGCCCAGCCGCATGAACTCACGCTCCTGGATCACGCGTAGAAGCTTGGCCTGCGTCTCCATCGGCACGCTGCTGATCTCGTCAAGAAATATCGTCCCCTGGTCGGCAACCTCGAATAATCCCTTCTTTGGCGACACCGCGCCAGTGAAAGCTCCTTTGACGTGACCGAACAGGTTTGACTCGAGCAAGTCCGGGGGCAGGCTGCCTGAATTCACAGTGATAAACGGTCGATCGCTCCGCGCCGAGTTGGCGTGAATCGCCCGCGCGACCAGTTCTTTCCCGGTACCGCTTTCACCCTGAACTAGAATCGTCGTTCGGCTGGGTGCAGCCTGTTTAATCAATGCAAACACGCGCTGCATCCCCGGACTGCCCCCAATGATGTCGCTGAATCGATGACCTTGCTCTCGAAGGCTTTCACGAAGTATTCGATTCTCTGACACCAGACGGTACTTCTCGAAGGCATTGCGTAAGACAAGCAACACGTCGTCGTTCCTAAACGGTTTTTCTATAAAGTCGAACGCGCCGCGTTTGAAAGCCTCCCGCGTATTCGCAGGCGTCCCGAACGCGGTGATAATGATCACCGGTAGGTCATCATTAATCTGCTTGAGCTTCTCGAGCGTCTGAATACCGTTGATTCCTGGCATCATGACGTCGACCATCGCGATGTCAAACGACGCGGCCTTAGCGAGCTTAAGTGCCTCCTCGCCGGAGGCTGCTAGCGTCACACGATACCCTTCGCGTGTGAGTAGCGATTCGAGGATCTCACGCATGATCTCCTCATCGTCCACGACGAGCACCGATGGGTTCTCAAGCATCGTCCTACTAGACGACCGCCGTCGTCTGCACGCGGGCTGGCGCCACGAGTGGGAACGGGAACGTTAATGTGAACCTCGTCCCCTGGCCAGGCTCGCTGTCACACTTGACCGCTCCGTGATGTTCCTGTACCACAGCGTAAGTAATCGAGAGCCCCAGCCCGGTTCCCTGGCCAGGAGCCTTGGTCGTGAAGAACGGATCGTAGATACGGGATAGGGACTCTGGTGCGATACCCGCCCCGGTGTCTGAGACCTCGACTACGGCCGCCTCACCATCTGTTCGGGTTCGGATACCCAGCCATCCACCGGTCGGCATCGCGTCTCGAGCATTGAGAAAGAGGTTGAGAAACACCTGCTGCAGTTTGAACTCGATGCCCTCGACGATGACCGGTTCGGCTGATAACTCTCGCCTTACCTTGACACTCCCCGCCGTGAGCTGGTGTTCGAGCAACGCAAGCACGTCATTGACGACGGCGTTGAGATCCACAGAGCCAGAGACATCGGAACGACCAGGACGGGCCAGGTTTAACAACCCATTGACGATCTTCGCGGCACGAAACGTTTGTCGCTCTATTTTCTCAAGAATCTTTGTCTTCGGGTCGTCCGGCTCTGCATTCTCCAACAAGATCTGCGTAAAACTCGAGATCCCTGTGAGCGGTGTGTTGACCTCGTGAGCCACACCTGCAGCAAGTAGGCCGATCGACGCCATCTTCTCCGAGATCTGCAGTTGCTCCTCGAGCTGGATCCGCTGGGTAATGTCTTCGATAATGACCATCATCCCGCTGATGTTACCAGCGGGCGTGAGCAGCGGCGCCGTCGCCACATTCACCAGTAGCCGCCGCGCCTGAGAATCACCGTCATGATGCCGTGACAGTAGCGGGACGCGGGAAAACACCGCCCCGTTCGGCGTGTTCTCTCGTGCGTGCTGCATTTGCAGGCTAAACGACCGGTCGAACAGCGTCACCAGCTCCTGGCCGACGGTAGCATCCCTGGACAAGCCGTATAGACGCTCCATGCCAGCATTCCAGCGCATCACCCTATCATCAAGATCCAGAACCACGAGACCATCACTCAGAGACTCGATGATGTTCTCGCTGAACTGACGCATCCGATCCAGCTCTTTGGCCTTCAGCTGCAACTGTCCGTACAATCGGCCGTTCTCGAGTGCCGTGGCCACCTGTCCGGCAACGGCAGCCAGGAGCGCCATGTCCTCACTGCTCAACGGTTCGCCGCTCCCTTTGCGCCCCAATGCCATCACCGCGATCGTGCCTTCTTCGGCCACGCACGGTATGAAATAGCGCAGACTGTGCTCGCGCCAGAGGACCCACTCGTCATCTTGCTCCGCCGATTGCCGGGGCAGGGCATCAAACACCACGGTCTGGCGACTACGCATCCGACTGCTCAGCTTCGACGTCTCAGTAATTCGCGGAGGTGTTGATTCGAATCCGGTCCAGTGCAACGGCGTAAACGCTTCGGTCATGCCTTCCGTGCCCACTGTCGCCTGGAACAGCACCATCTGGTCGACAACCAGCGTTTCCGTGACCCGAGTCACCAGCCGGTCAGTCAGTCGGTCGAGGTCAAGGTCACTGTTTAGGTCGCGTGCAAACCCGACCAGCGCTCGCCGGTAGTCGTACCGATCGCGATAGTAGACGCGGTCTAGCATCGTCTGGATGGTGTTCTTGACCGGTGCCGCCAGGAGCGCGACGACAGCGGTCGCCAGCAGTGCGATGATCGAGTTGTGGCCATCCGATTCTTCCAGAAAGACCTCACTCGCGAGCTTTTCCAATACTAAGTAGATGGCGGCCATCGCAACCACGGCAGCGGTGTATACCAGACCGCGCTTGACGATGACTTCGACGTCATGCAGACGATAGCGAACGATTGCTGAGGCGAACGCCAAGGGGATGAGGCCGAGCGGGAGCGCGGTCACATCAAGTCGGGCAACCGGATCAAAGCCGAGTGACCAGGGTAATGCGTAGCCAAGCGTAAACGGAAGACCGCCCAGCACCGCCCCTGACACGATCCAGCGTAGCTGCCGACGTGCTGTGACCGATCGCACTCGCTGGAGCGCTGCGATCATGATCGCCAGCCCACCGATCACGCAGGCGGCGAGATACGCCATCTCCAGTTGCCAAACAACGTTGATCGCCGTCGTGAATGCCACGCCCTGAGCGCTGCCTCTTACCGCGGCAACTTCGGCAACCCACAAGAGTAGCGCCGGGAGGTAGACAAGCGGAACGAACCAGTACCCGAGCTCGCTCCGGATCCGTCCCGGCGTTCGCTCAGGGAAGACCAACGCAAAGTGAATGAAGAGTGGTGCCAACAAGACCGTCGAGACGGCGTCAGCCCAGAAAAATACCCAGTCGAGCCGATCTAGCCGGCCGCTAAACGAAAAGGCGAACACGCCGAAGAAGGCGACGCTCAGCCAAAAAAAATGCAGGGTCGCCTGGTGACCGGGTCGACGTACGCGAACGGACGCACCAATGAGTAGCGCAAAGACACCCACGCCTACCAAGCCGAAGTAGACAGGCAGCGCACTCGACGGCGCCGGCTGCAACGTCAGCTCCCTGATTTCCTGGGTCCCCAGGCGAAGCACGGTGTAGCTGAGTTGAGTCGCTTCCTCGCTCGCGTGCAATCTATCGAGAACGTCCTCTCGGGTTGAAACTGCCTCGCCGTCGATGGCCAGCAACACATCGCCGCGTAGCAGGCCGGCAATCGCGGCGGCCGTGTCGGGAGCAACTGCCTCGGCAACGAGGCCTTGTGATCGCTCGATCCACAGAGCGCCATCCTCGACCTCGTTCCAGTTAGCGCGAACAACTACGTTCGCGG
The DNA here is from genome assembly GCA_963578805.1 of Vicinamibacteria bacterium. GTDB lineage: Bacteria > Acidobacteriota > Vicinamibacteria > Vicinamibacterales > UBA8438 > CAUZIB01. Next base: position 60,044 of record CAUZDY010000002.1, read on the forward strand.
CGGCCAGGCAGAGGAGCGCGGCAACGACCCCCACCGCTAGAAGCGCACCGCCCCATCCAGCACGAAGCCACCGGTTTAATTCCCCGAAGCTCGATGGAGTAGAGGCAATCATCAGTCGCGTGTCGTTACCAAATCAGGGGCTTGACCTCTATTGCCGGTGCAAATCGTGTTCCGCCCTAAACGCGTTTCTACCTGTTTGAAACATCAAAAGAGTGATTATATGTACCGGTTATCCTCTTCGCGCTGATGTAAATCCAACAAAATGAACGACTAATTCAAAAAATAGGATCTGGTGACAATTAGACTCCGCCACGGCTGGTCACTCCCTGCAATGTTTGAAATCTAAAAGTGAACGACCAACCCGCCTATGAACTGCTTTGGGGGACTAGCAACAAGAAGCTCGTCGTAGACGGAGGCACCGAGAACATGGTCGCGGAAGAGGCTCCTGATGTCGACGAGCACCTCCCAGTTGCTACCCTCGCCCGGTGAAAACGGCAGGGTTTGTTTGACACGCAGAGCAAACCGCCCAGCGAGACCAGATGCCAGCCCGGCCGTGGAAGAATCGACCACCGAGAACGCAGAGTTGACTCGATACAACACAAAAATATCTGTTGCGGTCTCAGGAATCTCCGCCTCGATCGACGTTGTCACGTCGTGGATTTTCTCGGTGCCGGTTCGGAAAACGCCAACAGCCTGAGGTGACAACCCATTGGCCGCCCAAGGCGCCCACGTGGCATTTGTCAGGCTGTAGTCGACGGTTCCCCGCACGCGACCGGCAAGCGCATGGCTGAACATCAACCCCCATCCGTCACTACTCACGCCGCTCGCACTGGTCACGTAATAGTGGTCGGCCGATGAGACCTGGATCTGCGGCCGGATGCCAAACAGGGCGACCATCTGGTCGTTGACGTCCTGATAATACCGCCGCGCACCGACCGTCGACCCACGCCAAAAATCGCGCTCGACTGCTACTTCGAAATGCTGTGAGCGCTCGGCATGCAACGAATTCGTCGGTGACAACGAGGTAAACGTCCGTTCAGGAGGTAGCCACAGTTCGTTTACCGGAGGCAGGAACTCTTCAGCCCCAGGAGCCCGCATGTTTCGCGCAGCCGTGACCTGCACCCGGGTGCGATTCAGCGGTTCGACCGTCACCACAGCGTTTGGACTGACAAGTCCGACGCCAGGTAGATACCCGTACCGTGCCAAGCTAGTGCCGTAGTCGAGTGTGACCCGCCGGGAGGGTTCCCAGGTCCCTCGTACGTTCAACGTACCAACTTCACGACTGAAATCAGGTGTCACTGCGTCTTCGAGAACGGCCGCGCTCGGGATCAACGACTCCTGGTTCACCCGGTTGTGGATGTGCTGGCGACTGTAGGAAAGGCCCATGGTCATAGCGTGCGTCTCGGCAGGTTTCATGTTGTAGGTGCCTGACAAGACCCATGAGCCCGCATCGCCGGTCATCATCGCGCCACGTAGCCTCCAACGGCTGTCGCGCTCGGTCCCGCCCACTGCGGCATAAGCGATCTGACCTGGCAAAACGTCTGTTCTCTGCAAATCAGTTGATGAATCAACGGTCGCGCGAGTGAGCAGATGAAGCTGGCCAGAGACAGGGAAGGTGCTCGGCGCGTCGCTCATCGTCTGGTTTGCCGCCAGGCGAGGAGCGATCGCAATCAACGATTCCCCGTCACCGTCATGGGCTGGAGTGATGCCAATACCTGAATCTTTCAAGACACTCCGCCGTGCACGACGTAACCGCCACGCCTTCTCGGAGTCATCGTGCGGGGCGGGGCTGCCGGTCCCGATCGGCCCCGCTTCAACACCGGGACCGGGCAGGACCTCATCCGGCACACCGCTCACTCCAAAATCATCGGGAGCCCCCAGTTGGCCGTCCGTGGCACCAAACCCAGCGGCGATAAACGTCGGAGGCGACGAGGCAACCACCTTCCGTGGGAGCGTGACTGAGTAGGTTGTCGAGAGACCTGGCCTGACCTGGACGACAGAACGCCGCGTGGCGTCCAGGCCGGCAGCGTGGGTCCGCAGGAGGTAAGTGCCAGGGCGGAGAGCGCCGAATTCGAAACGACCATCCACGTCGCAGACAGCCAACGACACACCGACTGGACCGGTTGCTGAAACCAGAGTCGCCTCCGCTGGCTCGCCAGCGCTGTCCGTCACCACGCCCACGAGACGCCCGGATCCAAACGCTCGAGTATGCTCGGCCAGCCCGTTCCGTTTCGGCGATTCAGCGGCAAGAAGCGGTGACTGCCAGGATATCGTCTGGATAAAGAGGACCTGCACTACAGCGGCGACAATACGAAACACGCTCACCATCAGGTCGTCCTCGTTCTTCCCATGACTGGGAGTACTCGCTGACTTACTCGCTGACGTTGAAGCGAACATCGCGTGCCAACGTCTGTTCTGCCACATTGTCCGTAATCTTGATCGCCAGCCTGAAGTCACCGGCGGGGAAACTCCCCAGTGGAACCGATTGCCCAGACGGAAGTCCGCCAGTGACTGGCGTTCCTACCGGCCATGTCTGAGCATTGAACTCCTGGGGAGCCGTTCGATTAAAGAACGACTCACCCGCCGGACCGACCCGGTGAAAATCAAACTCGACGGTCACATCTGGACTCATCTCAGCAGTCAGTTGGGGATTGTAGACATAAAACAGTAACGACAAGTTGTCGCTCTTGGTGTAATTCTCATCGCGCTTCGGCACAATTTGGGTCGTCCCAATCGTATACGGATTGATTCTCTGTACCTCCGGGGAAAGAGGTGCATCGATCAGGTCCAACGTTCGTGCCATGAGGATCGTGCTCGTCTGCAACGCCTCACTCCAGAAATTCGGAACCTCCACCTCTTCTTTGAACACCATGACCATCGAACTGGCTAGCTCCTCCACTTGTAGCTCAATCCCCCGCTGACTTCGATTTGCCGCTGCATTCCGTCGTGCCTCTTCTTGGCTCGCTTCTTGCGCCGATTCAAACGCTTGCTCACCCGCGCTATCGCGGACGATGATGTACACGTCATAGTTCCCGCCCGGGGCCTGGAACGCCCGATGGATCTCAACGGGGCCATCGTCCGTACTGTCTTCAGACACCTCAACAAAGAACAGATCTGAGTAGATGTCCGACTCGAGCGTCTCTTCCAAACTTGGTGGCAGCGCGTCGGCGGCCGGTGGTTCAACGTGAGGTGTGACGAACAGATACATCGCGAAGGTCGACGTGGAAAGCTTCGACGGATCCATCGTCACCGTAAACGGGACGTAGATGCTACCTTCGGCACCCTTCAGGAAGTCCACCGAAATCTCGAACGGTTTCTCACTCGGCAGATCGCCACCTATCGCCGCACTCAGACTTTCCAAGAGTGTTTGAAACTCGTACTGCTGCCACTCCTCAAGAGCTGCCTCTTCGTCCTGCGCCAACGCGAAACCTGGATTAATTAAGAGTGTCATCGTGAAGACGCATACGGACATGACGGTGCGTCGACGGAGCTGTCTCTTCATCTGTACTGCTCTCCTAGAGCGCGGCTGCCTGGGTGCCGGACACCACGCCAATACTCCTACTATTTCGGTTAGGGACGGAGCAATCACACAGGTTACGACGCTCCGCAAGCTTCAGTGTAGTTCTACTTTGCCAATCATAGGTTACGTACCCACCTAAGTCAAACTTAGATTCTCGCTCCAAACTATTGCTTATGAAGGCTTTATTGACAAGTTCCGTCCCGAGATAGTCAGGCCGTGTCACGCTGACCTCATGGTATCATCCCGGTTCCTGATCGTCCTGCGATATGCCACATCTCCAGCCACCCCTAGTGCTCATCGTTCTTGACGGATGGGGTCTGCGGCAGAATCGCGACCACAACGCGATTGCCCTGGCACGAACGCCGACATTTCACGAACTCCTACAGCGGTATCCGCACGGGACTCTGGTCACGTCCGGCGAGGCCGTCGGGCTTCCCGCCGATCAGATGGGGAACTCTGAAGTCGGTCATATGAACCTCGGTGCCGGTAGGGTCGTATATCAGGACCTCACCCGAATCGATCAGAGCATAAAACATGGTGAGTTTTATCGGAATACCGCGACCGCGGCGGCGATGTCCCGTTGCGCTGATGGGCGGCATGCGCTGCATATCATCGGGCTCGTCTCTGATGGCGGCGTACACAGCCATCTGCGGCACCTCAAGGCGTTGCTTCGTATGGCGCATGACCAGAAGGCATCGAGAGTCTTCGTGCACGCGCTAATGGATGGTCGAGACACAGCTCCTACCGCTGGGGCAGACTTCCTGGACCAGATAGAACGCGTCATGCGCGAGTCTGGCACCGGCCGAATAGTCACGGTCAGTGGTCGCTACCATGCCATGGACAGAGATCGGCGCTGGGACCGGACCCAGCGTGCCTACGACGCGATCGCGCTTGGTGAAGGACGCACCTCCAACTCAGCCCTCAGCCTGGTAACTGACTCCTACAATTCAGGGATCACGGACGAATTCATCGAGCCCGGTGTCGTCGTCGACCAAGACGGCCGACCGATTGGCGCCATGGCCGAAGGCGACTCGGTAGTCTTCTTCAACTTTCGAGCGGATCGGGCTCGCCAACTGACGCAGGCGCTGGCATTTGACGACGAATTCGACGGTTTCGAGCGCCGAGCCCACCCAAACGTAAGCGTCACAACGATGACCGAGTATGACGCCACCTACGGGCTGCCGCTTGCATTCGCACCTCAGGAATTTTCCTCAAATCTGGCCGACGTGCTCGCCGATAGCGGTCTCAGCAACCTTCGACTGGCGGAGACGGAGAAGTACGCCCACGTAACGTACTTCTTCAATTCCGGTGAAGAGCGTCCATACCGAGGCGAAGAGCGCCTTCTGGTTCCGTCGGCAAAAGTGCCAACCTACGATCTTAAACCTGAAATGAGTGCGGCCGGCATCACGGAACAGCTTGTGGCAGATGTCGCCGCTCGACGCCACGACGTCATCATCTGCAACTTTGCCAACGCTGACATGGTCGGCCATACAGGTAATTTGGAAGCCGCCATCGCTGCTGTCTCTGTGCTCGACGGATGCCTCGAGACCATCATTAAAACGGTTGAAAAGGCTGGAGGAACCGCAATCATTACCGCCGACCATGGGAACGCCGAAATGATGTGGGACGAGGAGCGTGACGGCCCACATACAGCCCACACAACGAATCCGGTACCGGTCCTCGTCGTGAGTCGGCATGCCCGCGGGCGTGGCTTCTCACTCCGTGACGGCTCGCTCAGAGACGTCGCGCCCACGATGCTCGGAATCCTCGGAATCGCTCCCCCAACAGAGATGACTGGTAGGGATCTCAGAGGATGGATTGACGGATAGTTGGGCTATTCGACTTCCTGATTCAGCTCGTCGGCCGCGATCCGTAGCGATCGAAGAAATCTCCGGTCGTTTGAGTTAATGTCGACCGACCGGTCTGGCTTGGCGGCTGTTGTGGCAGCCGTCACATTGGTCAGCGCATCAGACTCGTCACGGCTGCCAAAACCGATTACGGCTTCGAGAGAAATCCGCATCTCGTAGCCAGCTGCCCTCGCCTTCTCGCGGCAGGCTGCGACCCGTGGATCTTTAGCGACACCCGCTTCAATTGTCTCAGCTAACTCACGCGCCAGCTGATGTACGACGTCGTCCATTCTGTGACCCTCCTGATCGCCGCCGGACCGGGAACCGGGGCAGACCCTCATCCAAACCGATGATCTCAGGGCTGAGATGGTTTCGGTCGAAGAGGGAGAGCGGAGACATAAGGGGAAGGAATGGGTAAAAGTCGGCAAATTGTAGCACTTACCGGCCTGCTGTCAAGGTAAAGAACCCCTCATATTGTGCCCCTTTCTTTGGCACCACAATATTCTGTGCCCAGGCGCTTAGTTTGGTCTAGGTCGCTCGATGGCCTGGCCGCTGTAAAAACTGTATAGATTTGTGGCGCTCACCACACTAGAATCTGTGCCGATGCCGACAGCTGTACGCACACGCACGGACCTCCCCCACTGGAACCCCGAGGAAAACCTCGGCACCCCTGGTGCCTTCCCGTATACCAGGGGAATTCATGGCTCGATGTATCGAGGTCGGCTCTGGACCATGCGTCAGTACGCAGGGTTCGGCACCGCGGAGGAATCGAATCGACGATTTCGGTATCTCCTGCACCAGGGCGTCAGCGGCTTGAGTGTCGCCTTCGATCTGCCGACGCAGATCGGCTACGACTCTGATGACCCGTTGGCCGCGGGGGAAACGGGGCGTGTCGGCGTGGCCATCGACTCGATCGACGACATGACGGCGCTATTCGATGAGATTCCGCTCGACCGTGTCTCGACATCGATGACGATCAACGCGACGGCGATGATTCTCCTTGCGCTCTACGTCGCTGTCGCCCGGCGCCAGGGCGTCACATCCGACGCGCTCACGGGCACGCTACAGAACGACATCCTCAAAGAGTATGTGGCGCGGGGCACCTATATCTACCCGCCTCAGCCTTCGCTTCGTATCGTGACAGATGTCTGTACGTACTGCGACGCCGAGCTTCCGAAATGGCACCCCATCTCCATCAGCGGCTACCACATTCGTGAGGCCGGCTCGACCGCAGCGCAGGAGGTCGCATTTACATTCGCCCACGCCATCACCTATATCGAGGCGGTGGTCGAGGCGGGGCTCGACGCAACTGGGTTTGGACGCCGACTGTCGTTCTTCTTCAACGCTCATAACGACTTTCTTCAGGAAGTCGCCAAGTTCCGTGCGGCGCGACGGCTCTGGGCTCGCATCATGCGAGACCGATTCGGTGTGACAGATGCCAGGGCGCAACAGCTGCGCTTCCACACCCAAACCGCCGGGAGCACACTCACCGCACAACAACCGGACAACAACATCGTCCGGGTCGCCCTGCAGGCGTTGGCGGCCGTACTCGGAGGCACTCAGTCTCTCCACTGCAACGGTCAAGACGAGGCGTTGGGTCTACCAACCGAAGCCGCGGCCCAGATCGCGTTACGGACGCAGCAAATCATCGCGACCGAGACGGGCGTCACCAACACCGTCGATCCGGTAGGCGGCGCTTGGGCCATCGAGCGCCTCACAAACGATCTCGAGGACGAGGCAAGGGCACTACTGGAGCAGATCGACCACCGGGGGGGCGGCCTTGCGGCCCTTGAGCAGGGTTTTATCCAGGGACAGATCCAGGAATCGGCCTATCGCGCCCAAAAGGCGATAGACGACGCGAGTACTGTCGTGGTCGGCGTCAATCGCTTTACCAGCGAGGACTCCCACTCCGTCGACCCGTGGCGTATCGATCCCGTGGTCGAGACGCAGCAAATCGAGCGACTCCAAGCGCTCCGTCGTACTCGACCGGAAGCGCCCTGGCGGCAGGCCTTGGACAACGTCCGTCTGGCAGCGTCGGGAACAACAAATCTCCTCCCGCCCATCATAGCGGCCGTCGAAGCGCGAGCAACTGTCGGTGAGATCGCAGGCACACTTCGTGAGGTCTTTGGGGAGCACCGGGAATTAGAGTAGAACAGAGGAAACCAACCAGCTATCTCCTGCCACTAGACTCTTTACCCGCTAGTTCGTCGCTCTCGACCTTCCCATCTCTGAAGCTGATGACGCGCGGCGCGCTCGCCGCGACATCAGCTTCGTGAGTAATTAGCAGAATGGTGTTGCCCTCGGCGTGCAATCGATCGAACAGGGCGATGATCTCCGCGCCGGTCTTCGAATCGAGGTTGCCAGTAGGCTCGTCAGCCAGCAAAGTCGAAGGTCGGTTGACGAGGGCACGCGCGATAGCCACGCGCTGCCGCTGGCCACCGGACAGCTCGTTCGGTCGATGGGTCATCCGATCTTCAAGCTCGACCATCCGTAAGGCATCAAGCGCTCGGGTGCGGCGCGCCTCCGGTGCAATACCAGCATAGATCATCGGGAGCTCGACGTTGTGTAACGCTGTCGCCCTCGGAAGCAAATTAAAAGTTTGAAAGATGAATCCGATCTCCTTGTTCCGAATCCGCGCCAGCTCGTCGTCGCTCATGCCACCGACGTTCGTTTTGTTAAGTAGGTATGTGCCGCGGGTCGGCGTGTCGAGGCACCCAATTAAATTCATGAGCGTCGACTTGCCAGAGCCCGATGGCCCCATGATGGCGACATACTCTCCTCGCTCGATCTCAATCGACACCCTACTCAGCGCGTGGATTTCTTCCGATCCCATTTGGTAGCTCTTCCACAGATCGTGCGTCTCGATCAACGCCATAGGCCGTAATCAGGTAAGGGCGTCCTTTGTCGCCGGTCGACTCGGTCTGAATACGATGCTGCCGAGGAGTCCACCCAGTGTTGAAAACACCATCCCGAGCAAGAGCATGACGACAAACCCAAAGAGCACCGCGCTCACGCCTGCATCGCTCAACTGCCCAACCATCTCCGCCAGCTCGGGAGGGATGTCGGCATTGCCGCGCAACAAGTCGGCCATTTGGCGTTGAAGTGGCTGGGTCACCAGCTGGATGGGCACAGAGACAACCGCAGAAACGAACGCACCAAACACGCCGGCTAGGCAGCCGCCGACGGAAGCATCGGCGAGACTAATCGGTTCGCTTTGACCCTGCTGAAGCAGATACGCCGTGATCGCTCCGCCCCCGATTAACCAAACGCAGCAGCAATTGGCCGCGGAAATGATCGGAAGAGCGGAGAGCACGCCGGTAAACATGCCGCCGATCAGAATCGCCTGCGCCCGGGAGGACATGGCCCGGCTCGTTCAGTCGTAGTACTCCAAACCCAGGTGGGTGATGAGCTCCTCACCGTGCAGGAACCGCAGCGTATTCTTGAGCTTCATGAGTTGGATGAACAAATCATGTTCCGGATAAAGGTCAGGAGCATGGACCGGACTCTTGAAGTAGAACGAAAGCCACTCCTGCACACCGCCTAAGCCGGCACGCTTGGCCAGGTCCAGAAACAGTACGAGGTCAAGCACGATAGGTGCAGCCAGGATGCTGTCCCGGCAGAGGAAGTTAATCTTCAACTGCATCGGGTAGTCGAGCCATCCGACGAGGTCAATGTTGTCCCAGCCCTCCTTGTTGTCACCGCGCGGCGGGTAGTAATTAATCCGAACCACGTGGTGGAGGGCGGCGTACAGTGAGGGGTAGAGGTTGGGCTGGAGGATATAGTCCAGCACCGACTTCTTGCTCTCCTCCTTCGTCTTGAAGGATTCGGGGTCGTCGAGGACCTCGCCGTCACGATTTCCAAGAATGTTCGTGGAATACCATCCGGCGACACCGAGCAGCCTCGCTTTGAGACCCGGTGCCACAATCGTCTTGATCAACGTCTGTCCCGTCTTTAAATCCTTCCCGGCCAGCGGTGATCCCGTCTGTGCCGCAAGCTCGACCAGAGCCGGGACATCGGCGCTGAGATTCGGGGCGGCGTTGGCATAGGGCAGTCCTTCCTTGATTGCCGCGTACGCATAGATCATGCTCGACGGAATCGCCGGGTCTGACGCCTCGAGCCCCGCCTCAAACGCGGCCAGCGACTGGTGAACCGTCTGAGGAGTCATGAAGACTTCGGTGCTCCCACACCACACCATGACCATACGATCTAACTGGTTGTCGGCCTTGAACTTTCGGATATCAGCGATGACCTGGTCGGCGAGCTCACGCTTGTTGGTACCGGTCTTCAGGTTGGGACCCATCAACCGTTTGACATACTTCTGATCAAAAACAGCCGGCCACGGACGGATCGCCTCTAGCTCTGGCCGTAACTTGTCGACCAGAGCGGGTTCGAGTACACCAGCGGTGCGGGACGCCTCATAACAATCTTCGTCGAAGATGTCCCACCCGCCGAATACGAGGTCGTCAAGAGAGGCCAGTGGTACGAAGTCCTTGATCAGCGGCGACCGACCGTCGGTACGTTTGCCGAGTCGGATTCTTCCCATTTGGGTGAGGGAGCCGGTGGCCGGGGCTAAATCCTTCCGGATCGCGTGCACACCGGCGACAAACGTGGTGCTGACGGCTCCAAGACCGACCAGTAAGACGCCCAGTCGTCCTTCGGGCGGAGCGATTTCATTAGGGCTTTTCACGAGTGGAGACTATAACAATGTGAGGTTTTAAGTTCTTTTATCCTTAACCATGTCCTTGTTCAGGCTTAAAAAGAGTGCCGGCCCGCGGGACCTCGAGCTATCAATGGCCGGTCTCAAGATCGGAAAGTCCGTGCTGCAGGTCTACGGCAGCGACCATGGATTGATCGCCGCCTTGGCCAAGGTTGTTGGTCTGAGCGGTCAGGCATACGCGGTCGCCCAGACCCAGGGTGACGGGGAAGCATTCGAGCGCCAGGCGGCCGACGCCGGGGTGCTGGTCGATGTCAAAGTGGCAGAGGTGGCAGCCCTCCCGTACGGCGACGATTCACTTGACCTCGTGGTCATCAAACAGGTCCTCGGTGGATTGACACAGAACGACCGAGTACTCTGCCTCCAACAGGCTCTGCGGGTGCTCAGACCCGGCGGCCGGTGCCTCGTGGTCGACACCGCGATGCGTGGTGGTCTTGGTGCAATCCTTTCCCGCCAGTCGCTCGACGTTCGATATGTCGAAGGCGGTGGCGCGCAGCACGCGCTCGAGCACGAAGGGTTTCGTGGTATTCGTCTGCTCGCTGAGCGCGATGGCCTCAGGTTCGTCGAAGGCGTGAAGTCAGCAGGTTCGACAGAGGTGGCACCCACTCAACGGTAGCTTTTACCCTTTTGCGGTTGGCCTCTGCGAAGCACACGGTGCTCAGCCCAGAGCACAGCTCCTCGCAGTGTCCTGTAGGCTCGAGGGTCTGTTCGTCCTAGTTCCGGCAACCAGGGCGTGACTCCTTCCGATCCGACTCGCGTATCCGGTGCTAGGTCACCGTTATGGACAGTGGCATGCGATCGATGTCGAGGTTCTTCACACCCGCCACCGAGTACGTGCACGCCGCGGCTATGTCGCGACGCCCTGAGCACGTCAGCGCTATCGGCCGGCTGAATTATTCGTCCGCACGCCTTCTGCTACCATCCCCTGGTGTCAGGGCTCGTCGTTGCTATAGTTCTTAGTGTCGTCGGGAGCGTTGGCGGACTGCTTCTAGCCTCTCTCCTTCTTCTGTTGCAGAGCCCCGTCAGGAACACATTCGTCCCGTCACTGATCAGCTACGCTGTCGGCACCCTACTCGGCGTGGCCTTGCTGGCTCTCTTGCCCGAGGCGCTAGCTACGCTGGAACCGCGGCTCGCCTTCGGGACACTGCTCGCCGGTATCTTTGGCTTCTTCATGCTCGAGAAGCTGGTGATTTGGCGCCATTGCCATGATGACGACTGCAGCGTTCACGACAGTAGCGCGACTCTAATTCTCGTCGGTGGAGCAGTTCACAACTTCGCTGATGGCTGCATAATCGGTGCGGCCGTGCTGTCCTCGGTTCCACTCGGTATCAGCACGGCAATCGCCGTGGCTGCGCATCAGGTACCACAAGAAGTCGGAGACTTCGCCGTCCTGTTGGGCGCCGGGCACACTCGACGGCGAGCTCTGACTCTCAACGCCCTGACCGCGAGCGCCGGAATACTCGGGGCCGTCGTAATGTACACGGCGGCGGGCTGGATACCACGCGCGTTGCCCTTCATCCTCTCGTTCGCGGCCGGGAACTTCCTATATGTCGCCATGGCCGATCTGATCCCGGGTCTTCATCGCGGCACGATCGACGTCGGCGCGGCGCGACAGGTCGCGCTGATTGCGGCAGGGATCGCCAGTGTCATGGCGCTGTGACCTTCCTCGGGGATACTTTCGTCCAACACTGCCCGGCACGTTCAGTGTTTTCGAGCAGGATTTACGAGTGACCCTGGCGCATGCCTTGCCCATCCAGTTCACGTCCGAACTAACGCTGCCGCCTGCCACCACGATGCGGACCATTCACCGTGCGGTCCAAAGCAGTGCAGATTCCACAGTGTTTAATGACGTGGAGATCGATATCAAGGGACTTCCTTCCGGCAATTATCTGGTCGCCGCGGTCGATTCAGTTCAGGAGGATGAGTGGTTCGATCCTCAATTCCTTCAGCGATTACGTTTCGAGGGCATCCGCATGTCACTGACCAACGGCGAATCGAAGGATTTAAATCTCGCCTTGGACGTACCCGATCCCTGAACGCCTACCCGTAGAACCTTGGCAACGACAGCCCCTGCCGCTCGGGGCCGGTGATACAATCCAGCCCCTCATGCCACTACCGAGCGCCACCCGGCTCTTTCTAATCGATGGCAGCTCGCAGATGTATCGCGCATACCATGCGATCAGAGGGCTCACCGGACCTGACGGACGCTCAACGAACGCGGTGTATGGGTTCATCACAATGCTCTCTAAGCTGATCGCCGACCACCAGCCGGAACTGATCGCCGCCGCATTCGACCTCCCTGGGCCGACGTTCCGATCTGAGCTCGTCGGCGACTACAAAGCCAATCGGGCACCGATGCCCCCAGACCTCGTGGAGCAGGTTCCGTGGGTGCACGAGGCGTGCGAGGCGATCGGCGTCCCCGTGCTGACATCAGAAACATACGAGGCAGATGACGTCATCGGCACGCTGGCCGTGCAAGCCGTCGCCGAAAACTTCGAGGTGGTCATCGTAACCAGTGACAAGGATTTCTTTCAGCTCGTCGGCGGACCGGTCCGCGTCTTTGACCCGCGTGACACAGGGTCCTGGTACGACTCCGATGCAGTCAAGGAGAAGATGGGGGTAATGCCCGCACAGGTGATCGATGTTCTCTCGCTGATGGGCGATGCCGTCGACAACGTCAAAGGCGTCCCAGGCATCGGCAAGAAGGGAGCGCGGGAACTCGTCGGCACGTTCGGGTCACTTGACGAGCTACTCAAACACGTCTCAGAGATCCCCCAGAAGCGCTACCGCACCGCCCTGCTCAGTCATGCGGACGCGGCCCGTCAGAGCCAGGACCTTGTCCGAATCCGGACGGATGCGCCGGTTCCGTTCCATTCCGACACACTACGGTATCGAGGTCCCGATGCGACTCGATGCTTCAAGCTCTTCTCCGCCCTTGGGTTCCGTACACTGATCGCCGAGTACGCGCCGACCGTGAAAACGGTCGCCAAGGACTATGCGATCGTGCAATCGGCATCGCAGCTCGACGCGCTAATCACAGCAGTGCGATCGAACGGCGCGTGCAGCATCCGAGTCATCAGTGACTCCTCGGATACCATGCGGTCCGGGCTTGTCGGAATCACGCTATCGACAGAGCCAGGACACGCGCGGTACATCCCGATCGGACATCGTGCACTCCGAGACGTCAACGACGTCGATACGACCACCGCACTCGCACGACTCGCACTGGTGCTGGAGGACTCGTCGATTCGAAAGATCGGCCACGATCTCAAGTCGGATTGCCTGATTCTTGGGCGACTCGGCGTGGAGCTGGGCGGCCTGGAGTTCGACACGCTCCTATTGAGCTACCTGCTCGATTCAACACGGCCAACCCACAAATTGGAGGACTTGTCGCTGGAGCAGCTCGGCTATCGCATGGTCGCCACCGAGGACCTCCTCGGGCGCGGCGTAAAGGCCCTAAGCTTCGCGGACCTTCCTCCTGACGCGGTCTTGGACTACGCCGGTGAACGGTCAGACATCGCCCTCCAGATCGCCGAGCGGATGGCGCCTCGATTGACGGTCGAAGGGGTCGATGCCGTCTACGCCGAGCTGGAGCGTCCACTCGTCCCGGTCTTAATCGCCATCGAGCGCGTGGGGGTTCGTATCGACACTGAAGCCCTCTCCGTCATATCGACTCGGGTCGGACGCGAACTCGAGGCGCATCAGAATGAGATACACGAGCTAGCCGGAGTGGAATTCAACATCAACTCGCCCAAGCAGCTCTCGGGAGTCCTGTTTGACCACTTGCAGCTCCCGACCCTCAAACGAACTGGGAAAACGCGAGCGGCCTCGACCTCGGCCGAGGTGCTTGAAGAGCTCTCGCGGGTCCACGATCTGCCCCGTAAGGTCCTCGAGTGGCGTAGTCTTCAGAAACTTAAAAGCACCTACATCGACGCCCTGCCGCTGCTAGTCAACCCAGAGACCGGTCGAGTGCATACGTCGTTCAACCAGGCCGTCGCGGCGACTGGTCGTCTCAGTAGTAGCGATCCCAACCTCCAAAATATTCCGATCCGAACGAAGCTCGGGCAAGAGATCCGTCGGGCATTCATCGCCGACCCAGGGGCGGTCATGATCTCGGCCGACTACTCGCAGATCGAGCTACGAGTTCTCGCGCATCTCTCGGGCGACGCGACGTTGATCGAGGCCTTTCGCCGGGGAGAGGACATCCACCAGCAAACCGCCAACCGGGTGTTTGGCCAGAACAGTGGGTTGGACCAACACGAGCTACGCCGTCGGGCCAAGATCGTGAATTACGCCCTTCTGTACGGGAAGACAGCATTCACGCTGGCCCGCGACATCGGTGTCAGTCAGCAGGCGGCCCAGGAGTTCATCGACGCTTACTTCGATGGTTTTCCTGCGGTCCGGACTTACATCGACACGGTCGTGGAAGAGGCCCGCGAGACAGGTGTTGTGACGACGATGTTCGGTCGCCGGCGACTTGTGCCTGAACTCACAAGCAAAAACGGTCAGATCCGGGCTGCCGCAGAGCGGGTGGCAGTCAATATGCCGATCCAGGGCACTGCCGCCGATATCCTTAAGCGCGCCATGATCGACATCCATGGGACGCTACCAGCCGGGGCCCGAATGATTCTCACGGTTCACGACGAGCTCTTGTTCGAAGTTTCAGAAGTCGGAGCCCAGGAAACTGCCGAATTCGCGCGTCAGCGAATGGAGCGGGCGGCGGTGCTCGACGTTCCCTTGACCGTGGATGTCGGTATCGGACAAAACTGGAAAGACGCGAAGAGCTGACTCCGTCTGCCGTATAATCCGCTCATTGGTTGAACCCACCGTCATTCCTCGCGCCGATCACTCAATTTCCCGCGACCAGATCGATCCCGACGCGCTCAAGGTGCTGTATCGCCTGCGCAAGTTCCACCACCAGGCCTGCCTAGTGGGCGGCGGGGTCCGAGACCTACTTCTAGGCCGGGCCCCTAAAGACTTTGACATCGGAACCTCGGCTCACCCCAACGAGGTCAAGCGGATCTTTCGGAACTGCTGGATCATCGGGCGACGCTTCCGGCTGGCCCATGTCAAGTTCGGCCCGAAGACAATTGAGGTCGCAACGTTTCGGCGTCTGGTGACACCCGACGAGCTTGCCGCCGCTGAAGCTGAAGATGAGCGTGCCGCACAAGCCCGAACTGACGCCGGTAACAAAGCGCCGCGCCGCCCGATCCGCCGAGACAACACTTTCGGGACGGCAGAGGAAGACGCGTTTCGACGGGACTTTACGATCAACGCGTTGTTCTATGACATCGCAACGTTCTCGGTCATCGACTACGTCGGTGGTATGGAGGACCTGCGAGCGGGGGTAATTCGATCGATCGGCGACCCGGGCGAACGGTTTATAGAGGACCCCGTGCGGATGCTCAGGGCTCTCTCGTTCACGGCGCGGTTGGGATTCACGCTCGATCCGCCGGTCCAACGTGCCATCAAACGCCACAAAGCCGAGATTGGCAAGGCGTCCCCAGCCCGCATGATCGAGGAGCTGTACAAGATCCTTCGCAGCGGATTCGCGACACCAATCTTCCGATCACTGTCGGAACATGGGCTCCTGGAGTCCATTGCGCCGGAGGTTGAGCGGCGAAAGACAAGCTCACTCTGGCGGTCATTGGAACTTCTCGACACATATCGGACGAGATTTGAGAGTGCACCAGGCACGCTTACCAACCCGATCCTGTTGGGTAGCCTCGTGCAACCGGTCCAGCCACTCGACCTAACGCCACGACGGCGTGACGACAAACGTCCTCTCGACGTCAAATTGGGTCAGCTCCCCGTTGCACGCCGGGACGTAGAGCGTCTCCGGCAGTCCCTCCGGATCCAGCCACGGCTCCAGGACCCTGACTTGGGAACCCGAGCGCAGCGGGCCGTCATGCACCGCGGCGCGTTTGGAGAAGCTATGACGTGGCTCGAAATCCACAGTGACGATGACGTATCCCTCGGAAGGTGGAAGGCGCACCTGGCGTTAGGAAAACCCGAACAGTCGGTTGTCAAACGGCGGCGGCGGCGACCGAGACGTCGAAAGGGAAAGACCCCGGCCGGGTCGTAACTCGTCGGTCGTGGGTCTACTGCTGACCAAGGAGGACGCCGGTCACGCTCACGAACGAAAGCCCAATGCCGACCGCCGTCAATCCGATCAGCAACAACGCCGTAACAATGATGCCAGTACTCTCTCGACTCTCGTCGCTTAACCCCAGGAGTTGGCCTGCAACCCACCCGCCGGCGAATCCACCAGCGTGAGCCCAGTTGTTGACGCCCGGCATGATGAAACCGAAGAACCCTAGGATGAGCGCCCACTGCCACAACTGAGCGGACATCATCGAGTTGCCTCGCCGGCGTCCATAGACAATGAGCGCGGCGAGTAGTCCGAAAATCCCGCCGGACGCCCCGATGGTTGGGGCGCCGCTCATCACGTTCGAAACGTAGAACCCGGTAGCGCCCGAGACGTTGAACAGCACGAAGGTTCGGGCCGGTCCGTAGACGTCATTTGCCGTTGGGGCAAGATTTCGCACCCACATCATGTTGAAAAAGATGTGAAGCAGTCCGCCATGCAGGTAGTTTGCCGTGAGCAGCGTCCACCACCATCCCAAGCCCCACGCCACACCACCGGTCATCCCCAACTGGTAGAGGGCGCGGCTGCCCGGCGACAGAAAGGACAGCATGCCCCCTCCAGACGCCAGCGCCTCGGGCTGTAACAGAAGGGCCACGGCATACAGCGTGACGCAGGTCATCAGAATCAGTGAGACCAGGTCTAACCGGTTACCCATCAGTCGCTGGAGGACAGGGGCAAACCCGAAAAGGCCAGGGTGCCAGGCACCACAGTACGGACAGCTTGGCTCATTGATGCCGACCAGTTTGCCGCAGTGGGCGCAGAGCAACGACCCCTGTGTCTGGCGCATGGGGTAAGGGTACAACGGAGAAGGTCTGGAGTCGGAGATCTTCGGTCTCGGGTCGGTTTGTCTATCCGTTCACGCGGGCGAACTCATCCATGAAGTCGACAAAGGCGTCCACGCCCGCCTCAGGAAACGCATTGTAGATCGACACCCTAAGACCACCGACCGACCGATGCCCCTTGAGTCCGACGAATCCTGCGCCGCTGGCCTCCCTGACAAAACGTCTCTCAAGCTCTTCATCCGGCAGGCGGATCGTCACGTTCATCAGCGAACGGCTCTCCGACTGGGCCGTGCCCCGGTAAAAGGCGCTGCGATCGATCGCGGAGTATACCTTCTGCGCCTTTCGTTCGTTGCGGATCGCCATCGCGTCAAGGCCTCCGTTGGCCAACAGCCACTTCGTCACCAAACCGACCATATAGATCGCAAAGACGGGCGGTGTGTTGTGCAGGGAACCGCTGCTCGTATAAGTCGAATACCGCAGCGTTGTCGGTACGGTTCGGTCAATGCTCTCCGCGAGCTGAACCAGATCATCGCGCACGAGGACGAGCGTAACCCCCGCCGGCCCCAGGTTCTTCTGGGCACCGCCATAGAGTAGTCCGATGCCATCCTGTACCAGATTAATAGGGCGGCTGAAAATATCTGAAGAGGCGTCAACAACGAGAGGACGGTCCGCGGTCTCTGGCATCTTGGACCACTGAGTCCCGTAAATCGTGTTGTTGGAGGTGACGTGCACGTACGCCGCATCGGTTGACAGCTGCAACTCAGACGACTTTGGCACGCGGCTGAACTCCTCGTCCACGGTACTCGCCGCGATACGGACGGTCCCGAAGCGCTCGGCCTCCTGGGCGGCCTTCTTCGCCCAAGAACCGGTGACGACGTAGTCCGCCGTCGCACCAGTCGCGAGGAGATTCATCGGCACCATGGCGAACTGCTGGGTGGCACCGCCTTGCATAAAGAGCACATGATAATCGCCTGGTAGTCCGGCAAGCTGCCTGATATTCGCCTCCGCCGTCTCGATGATTTCGGTGAACGTCGACGACCGGTGACTGATCTCGAGCACCGACATCCCGACGCCAGGCAGAGTCAG
This sequence comes from Vicinamibacteria bacterium, assembly GCA_963578805.1. GTDB lineage: Bacteria > Acidobacteriota > Vicinamibacteria > Vicinamibacterales > UBA8438 > CAUZIB01. The sequence continues at coordinate 78,141 of CAUZDY010000002.1, forward strand.
GAGGTGACGGCGAACCTCCTCAATCACCGGTTCAGGAATCACGGCCGGACCCGCTCCGAAGTTGTAGACCCTGTTCGATTCGGAGGAGTTTGTCATTGTGTCTCTTGGGATTAGATCAGATGAATGAGTAAGCCATCGCGAAGTTTAGGTTCGAACCAGGTCGACTTAGGGGGCATGATCGCGTCGGCGTCCGATACGGTCAACAGTTCGTCTGTTGTCACGGCGGCGAGTGAGAACGCGACGGCTGCGGCACCCGAATCGACAAGCTGCTTCAGCGCACCGGTGCCGCGCACCCCTCCGATGAAGATCATACGCGGGTCAGTGCGGACATCGGCAACCTGCAGCATGGGCCCGATGATCTGATCCTGCAACCGCGCAACATCCAAACCGGTCACCACATCGCGCGATGGGAGCGTGGGGTCCACGCTCAGGTCAACATCATGCCATCGTCCGGCGAGGTACATCGAAATCTGGCCCTTCGATGGAGCAGGCTCAATCAACGGCCGAACTGGAAACCGAGTCTTCACGGCATCGAGAAATTCCTCGCTGGTCAGACCGGCAAGATCGGCGACCGCACGATTGTAGGGAAGTATTCGTGTTTCGGAATCTGGAAATGCCACGCCGAGGAAATAGCAGGCCTCTACCTTAGGGTCGTGGTGACTGGCGGACGCGAGCGCGGTGCGAGCTCGTGCCGCGCTCGCGATCCGATGATGGCCGTCAGCGATATACAAGCGTGGAACCTCGGCAAAGGCCTCGACGGCCGCCTTCTCCTCTTCATCTGTCAGACGCCACAGTGTGTGGCGTACACCGTCCGACGCAGTGATGTCGAACAGTGCATCACGCTGGCAGACTCGAGTCTTCACCGCGTTCACGTCCACCATCGCCCGATAGGTCAGAAACACGATCCCGCTCTGAGCCCCCAAAGCAAGAAGATGACGCGTCCGGTCGTCCTCCTTGTCGGGTCGGGTCCGCTCGTGCTTCTTGATTACGCCCCGATCGTATTCATCAACCGAGTAGCACCCGGCCAATCCTGTCTGCTCGTGAGAACCATCCTGGAGCCGGTAGAAGTAGAGTGACGCCGTATCCTCAACCACCAACGGCGCTTCGGCCCGCAGAATCTCCAGACGGCGAGCAGCCGTGTGATACACCGCCTCGTCATAGGCGTCTGTTGCCGGATCGAGATCGATCTCGGCCCTGGAGACATGCAAGAAGCTCAGAGAATTTCCGGCGGCCAAGTCGAACGCCTCCGACCTCGAGACGACGTCGTACGGGACAGCCGCTACGGCAGCTGCCGCTTCTGGCACGGGACGGAGCGCGTGAAAGGAGCGGACGAGAGCCACTACTGCGCGAGTGCCAGGTCGCGTGGGAGGGAAAGAGGCGAGCACAAACGCTCCCGCGCCCGGTCACGAACTTCGATGAACGCTGGAAGGTGCTCTTCTGGAATCGGGTCGCCGGGCGGAAAGTTTCGGTGTTCGAGCAGGGGATTAACGAAGACGCCGCTTTTCCGGATGCGGTAGTCAAGGTGAGGACCGGTCGCCAACCCCGTGGAACCCACGTATCCAACCGTCTGCCCCTGGACGACACGGCTCCCTGGACGCATACCTTTGGCGAAGCGAGACAAATGCAGATAGTACGTCTCGTACCCATTGGTATGACGGAGCCGAACCATGTTCCCGGACCCTCCACTGGCAGTCGCAGAGACGACACGTCCGTTCGCGACCGCGATCACCTGGGTGCCGGTTGGCGCACCGTAGTCAACGCCGAGATGCGGTCGGTTCGTCCCTAGGATCGGATGGAGACGACGATACGAGAACCTCGAAGTCACTCGTGGCTCAAAACGGAACGGCGAGCGAAGGAAGAGCCGCTTAAGTGACCGACCATCCGCGTCGTAGTACAGAGACTGGTCGTCGCCCGGAAGGACAAATTTAAAAGCTTGAACCGTTCTGCCGTCGTTATGAAACTCGGCCGCCACAATCTCGCCGTAGTCAGAAAACACGTCCTCTCGATAGTATTTTTCGAACAACACATCGAAGCGGTCGCCCCGGCGAAGGTCGTTGTTGAAGTCAATCTCACCGCTGAGCACTTCGGCCATTAGAATCGCCAGATTGACGTTCTCTCCGACGTCGTCCAACGCCGCCGATAACGATGAATTCCGCTCGTCGATGAGGCCGCGGGCAGCCACTTCCGTGCGCTCCTTTACATATAGCACCCGCTCGGCTTCGAACAACCCCTCCGCATCCGTCGCAGAATCGACCCTCAGAAACTCGTCGTTGTCGATGTGATACTCGAACCGGCGAAGAACACCGTCGTTGCCGACCACGAGCCGGTATGGGTTGCCAGCTCGGATGCGTCGAGGATCAAACACCGGCCGAACGGCCTCGACAAAGTGGTACACGAAGGTTCCGTCAAAGGCGTGGGCATCGAGTAACCCGGCCAGCGTGGCCTGTCGCGGAACGACGTTCTCAACGACTCGTTCGTCGACTTCCAGCACGATGTCTGAGCCGTTCCAGACCGAGACCGGAAGCGGGATCTCCTGAGCACACCCAACCCCCAACATGGTTGCCGCAAGCCATGGTAGTAATTCGTACAAATCTTTGCGTCTATTGGGCATACGAAGCCTAGGAGTCTACCACAGCCCTACAGTCACCCAAGGAGAAGCCGCGACTACGCTGGCTCCAGTAACCGGTGGTACGGCTAGCCAATAGGCCAAGGCACGCTTGGCGAACTCAGCCACCTTTTCTCGTATTTGATAGGCATTTCCTACAACTTTTATAACGTGCCACATGGGGTTGCAAGTTGTGAACCGAGCATGACTCACACATCTTATCTCTCAACCGTTATCGGGGCGTCTGGGTCGCACTGTGGCACGATTTTTCCGACCGCTGCTGCGTCCAGATACCCATGCGTCCGCAGCGCCATCAGACAGGATTCCACGTGTTCGGCGGGGACGCTTACAAGCAACCCCCCGGCGGTTTGAGGGTCGAACAACAGCGGATACGCGGAAGCAGACCGGACATTATCGTGGTTGGCCACGGCGCGGCGAAGTCGAATATTGTGCGGCTGGAGTGAGCTTAAGAAACCCGCCCGAGCTGTTTCCGCTGCGCCGGTGAGCAACGGGATCGACGACAGGGAGAGTCTGGCATCCACCCGTGACGCTCGGGTCATCTCCAGCAGGTGTCCGACCAACCCGAACCCGGTAACGTCCGTACAGGCTGTCGCACCGTGTCGTCGCACACAGATGCTGGCCTCCCGACTCGACTGAGTCATCGAGTGAATCGCATCGTCAATCCACCGGCCCTTTGCCCGTAACCGCATGTGGGCGGCAAACAGCGTTCCCGTTCCAATCGGCTTCGTGAGAATCAACCGGTCTCCAGGACGCATGCCACTCTTGCGAAGTAGGTGGCAGGGGTCGGCTGTCCCGCTGAGGCTCAGACCGAGCTCCATCTCGAGCCCTTCCTTTGTGTGGCCACCAACCAGGGCGGTCCCCGCCTCGTTGAGCACTTCGACCACCCCCGTGAGGAGCGCTTCCAGTTGCTGCTCCATCTTCTCTTCGGGCGCAACCGAAACCGTGGCGATCGCCAGCGCGGTGCCGGGCTCGGCCCCCATGGCGTAGATGTCTCCCAGGCAGTGATGAGCGGTGATACGACCGAACATGTAGGGATCGTCGACGATCGGGCGGAACGCGTCGACGGTGCGTACCGCGACCATACCGGCCGGTACCTTTTCGACCGAGGCGTCGTCCGGGCACTCCAATCCCACGATGACATCTTCGCGGACGACCGGACTCAGACGAGACAGCACCCGGTCGAGGACGGTTGCTCCCACTTTGGAACCGCACCCGCCGCACCGCATGGCCACCGACGAGAGCGCTTCGACCACATCGGGCGCGGCCAGCCGCGAGAGATCGGGGCGTGACGCAGTCCCACTCGCGTCCATGTTGGGCAGGTCGCTAAACCTCTTCATGAAGCGGCGGTCGATCCAGTCCTTCCACCGCCACACCCACCGTCCCTCAAACGCCCACCCACCCCGTGACGCGACCGCGTATCGGTCGCCGGTACTTATCAGACTGAGGAACGCACGCTGAGGCCTAAACGGCTTCAGCGGTCTCCGGTGCAGGGTGCGTCTGAGATTCGCCTCAAGCGGCTGGCCTTGACGCACTGCAAACACGCCGGCCTTCTCGCGAGGGTGGTTAACCATGGCCGCAATGTCGCCGGCGGCGAAGACCTCCGGATGCGATGTCGACCGCAGTGTGTCGTCGACAATAATAAAGCCTCGATCGTCCACATCCAGACCAGCTGTCCGAGGCCACCCCTGAGCACCCGCTTCGGTCGCCCATATGATCTCGTCGAGCGGGTGTCGAACTCCGCCTTCGGTCTCGAGCCCATCGGCGTGAACCTCAACGACACGGCAGCCGAGATGGACCCGAACACCCCGTTCTTCGAGAACGCGGCTGAACTTGGCTCGTACGAACCGTGCGTGCGTCGGTAGCACCGTCTCTGTACTGCTGAAGAGATGAAAGTCAGGCGCCTGTCCCTGACGCTCATCGGACGACGAAGACCCTTGTAAGGCATACTGAATGGCCAACGTCAGCTCAATCCCGGCGGCGCCGGCACCGACGACGCCGATTTTCAGATTGCCTGGCTGCTGGCGCACACGCTCCCGAAGGCGCTCCCACCGGCTAACGAGCGCAGAAATCGGTTTGATCGGGACTACATGCTCAGACGCCCCATCCACCCGCTGAATCGGTGTTGCGCCGATGTCAATCGACACCACATCGTACGAGACGGGTGGTCGGTGTCGACAGAGCACTCGACGGTTGACGGGATCTAAACCAACCGCCTCGTCATGGTAGAAGCGCGCTCCAGCGAACATCGCCAGCCGACCCAAATCAATATGCACATCATCAAACTGATAGTGACCAGCGATCAGTCCCGGCAGCATCCCGGAATAGGGCATGTCGATGTCCTTCGCGATGAGGGTCACCCGGACACCTGGCATGGGGTTCATTCCAATCCGCTTGAGGACGATTACATGGCTGTGACCGCCACCTACGAGAACAAGATCCTTGAGCACCGGAACTTGTGAATCGTTCATAGGGGCGCTGACTCGCTTCCGTTGGAAAACGACAATATTCGTCGCGCGGCGGATTCGAACAGGTATGGTTCGGGCAATAAGCTGATCACCAGGAACGCCTCTTTTTGAAAGTCGAAGAAATATCCGGGGTACACCAGCACGTGGGCGCGTTCAAGCAGATCAAGGGTCAGACGTTCCTCCGAGTCTGTCGCCGGTACTCGCATGACAGCGTACCACCCCCCTTCCACCGGCACTAGGTCCGCTGCCGGGTGGTTGCGAACGAGACGGGCGAGACATGCGTGATTCTGTCTGACCCGGGCAGCGATCTGTCTGGTCACGTGTCGGCCGTGGTCGAGAAGCGCGTCCAGCGCGAGCTGCACCGGCGTTGCCACAGAGAGGTACGTGTCATAGATCAGATCGAGCCTCTCGAGCGCCGTAGACACCTGGACGCCCGGTCCCGTCAACACCACCCATCCCAGTTTAAGCCCCGGGAGCCCCATCGCCTTCGACAGCCCGCCAAGCACGAACGTGAGCACGGCCGGGTCTTCGTCCAGCACGCTCGGACCACGACCCGACAACGTCAACGGATAAAAGCCGAAGACCTCGTCGACGATGAGCGCAAGCCCGTGCTGGCGGCAGAGCGCAGAGACCTCGCGAAGCTCATCGCGAGAGATGAACGACCCGGTCGGGTTATTCGGATTGACGATGACCACCGCACGGGTCCGTGGTGTCACGCGGCTGCGGAGCGTAGCGATGTCGAGCTCCCATCTTGTATAAAGGTCGAGGGTATACGGAACGGACACGACCGACTCAAGGCGGGTCAGATACTCCAGCAGCGGGTAGCTCGGTCTCGGGATCATCACTTCGTCTCCCGGATCGCAGAGCAGCTTAAACAGCAGTCCGTAGGCTTCGCTCGTACTTGTGGTCAGTACGACCCGCCGGCTGTCAACATCCAGGTCGTGCCGACGGAGATACGACGCGACGGCTTCCCTGGCGGACGCAAGACCGAGCGACTCTGGGTGATAGTCGCGTCCATCGACACAGTCAAACGGGTGCCTCAGAGCCGACGGATAGTCGAGCCCGACCTGGGTTGGGTTGGACACCGTCAAGTCGATGATAGGCGTGCCGCACACCTCAAGACGTGCGCGCGCCTCAGTCAACCGATTGCAAGCGATCCGCTCTGGAACTCGCGAAGAAAACGACGGGTCCATTCCAGTGAAAGAATAAGCCGAAAGTCTACGGCTCACGACGAACGGCACGCCGGGCACCGGGACTCGGGCCTTCTGTGTGACAGGATGCCTCCAAGAGGGTAGGCGGGCAGCATGGCAAGCAACACTGATGCAGTCGATACAGGCCGCTGGTTTACAATGGTGAGAACCTGAACGGCGAAAGTCGAGAAAAGGAACGTGATGTCAGAGAACACAGCTACCCTCACCGACGGTAACTTCGACGAATCAGTAATCAAGTCGTCGATGCCTGTCCTCGTAGATTTCTGGGCAGAGTGGTGTGGCCCGTGCCGAATACTTGCTCCTACGGTCGACGCGTTGGCGACGGTCTACGATGGGAAAGTTACGATCGGAAAACTAAACGTCGACGACAATCCGAATACTGCGATGCAGTTCGGTGTGCGTTCGATCCCGACACTATTACTCTTCAAGGGTGGGGAAGTCGTCGAATCGGTCGTCGGTCTCACCGACAAGGCGCGGCTCCAAGCCCTGCTCGATAAGCACGTATAACGGCCGGACGGGGCATCGGCGATGGGGCGCTCCCGATGCCAGTCTAAGGAGCACGGGCCACGTGCACCCCTAACTGGCGGTCGGCGCGGCATTGAAGCTACGGAGCTACGACGTAACGACCGTAGCCAATCGCTAGTTCGCAGTACCGGTCGAGAAGGCGGGTCTCAACCTGAAGCCTTGAGGCACGGTCGTCCACTACAAGTCCTTGACCAAACAGCCGGAGCCCTGGCGCGAACGGAGGACTGCTCGTGTCATCTCAGCATTGTTGCGACAGGGCACGCCGGAACTGTATGAATTGGTGCGGACTAAATCCGCACGCGGGTGGCTCGTAATGGTCGCTCATGGACTGGCGTTCACGGTCCGAACTGCTCATGAGATGAACATTCGAGCTGATCGCGGAGGCTGCTAGCGGACCGTGCACCACGCGATGCCCCCGACTTCGAACCCCGCGAGCATCCAGACCCTCTACGGCACCGTGATCTGCAACGGTACGATCGTCTTGCCCCAGTGCAGGCGGAGCTCGGCATCCTTCTTCTCGACTTCGGGGAAGTAGAAGGCCAGCGTTTCCATGTGCTGGCCAGTCTGGGGCGCGACCGTCAAGCGAAGCTCTTCGTGTTCCTCACCTGGATACGGTTCGTGATACACATCGGCGGCTCGGTTAAAGACGACTGTCCACATCACAGGGTCTGGAATGGCCCAGACGCTGTACTCCCCAGCCGGTAGTGGCATCCCGTCGATGGTGACCGGGTGGCTGACACTGACCTTGGTCGCGTCATTGGCTCCCGGGCTCCATATCTCACCAAACGCCACGATGCCGCCAAACAGCTCTCGCCCACGGGCGACCGGTCGGTCGTAGGTGATTGTCATCTGGGTTGTCGCAATCGTCTGGGACACAGACCCGCTCTGACTTGCCTGGACGTCCTCGAGCGAAATAATTTTGGGGTCGACAGTCTTGAACTCAGGCACCGCCACCTGGCCTGCAGGAGTTACCTCCTCCGCATTACCCTCGTTGCCGCTACAAGCCGCAAGCACAACCGCCACCGACAACACTGAAAGCACGGTTAGATTGATCTTCATCCCAGGCCTCCTAAGGCGATGACGGGTTGGACAGTGTGGGAAACCCAACTGAACCGTCGATGTCGACCTCAAAAAACAGCATGTTGTCGCCACCGACCACGCGATCGACGACGGTACCATTAGCCGTAACACCCATCGCCACGTGACCGTTACCCTCTGGATTCCGCGCACACTCGTTAACATCATGAACCGTCATCGTGTTAGTGAAACCAACCGGAACGTCGACAAACGTCATCGTCCACACATTGGTTGACGTTTCGGTCAGCAGATCTATGTCGTTTCCTCGCCAACTCGCACGCACGTGGTTGGGCAGTCGATCCATCCGCTGTAAACAACCAGCGAAGGCCACGCTTCCGGTAGCGTCCGTCGGCGCTTCCGTGGTAACGCTGGTCAAAACGATGGCAACCGACGTGACCATACTGGGGGCGGCACCCCGAGGCGTATAGTCCTGACAGGCCATCGACGTGAGGACGAGCAGAACCACCCAATATTGCGGCAAAAGCTTTCGCATGAGCTTCCTAGAATGTGGCAGGCCAGCCAGCCCAATCTAGCTTATCGTGAATCCGGGTTCAACGCCGCCACGACTGGACAGATCTACGCATCCGACCGATAAGCGAGGCAACGGACACTCCGTGGGGGGTTTAATGTTGCGACGGTTTATCCTTTTCTTGTTTGTAGTAGGTCTGTCCGGAACCGCCGGACTATGGGTGGGACTACTCTATGCGCCGGGGCCAGGCGAGGAGACGCGCGAGAAGCTCTCGACCTTCTTCGCCGAAAATAAAGAGGCGTTTGGCGATCTCTTCGCACGCAGTCGCCAGGCGCTCGGCAATGCTGTTGATGCCGTCGGTGGAACGGTCAAGGCGGAAGGTGAGCGCGAGCCAGACGGGTGACGCGCCAGGCTACGACCACTGCTCCGATCATCCGAGGTCGACCATCTGACCAAACTCAGGGACCATGACCTCGGTGCCAAACCGCGTCTCAAGCGTTCGGACGAAGCTCAGAGAGACGTACTCTTCTCCTTAAACCGCGAACATTCAATTCGGCGACCTGCGAAGAAACTCGAACCATTCAACAAGCTCATCGAGGTCATTGTGGGCTGAGAATCCCTCGATCATCTCGATCTGCGCCTTGACCCGATACGGCTCACCAAAGATTCGCGCCAGAGAGGTCCCAGATTAAATAACGCGTCCCAGTGAGCGTTGAGCCTGGTACCCGGCGGATCGGAAGGATCGACAACACCAGGCAAGCCACAACCGCAATGCACAGCGCCGGTCGACCGGTGAGCACAGGTGAGTGCCTACAACTCGGACCGGCGGTGCTCAGGGTGCTTTGACAGATACAGCTCGACACGCTCGCGTCGACGAATAGCCTCGCCGATAAATGCCAGTGCCTGGCGCAGTCGCTCATCTGGCTCAGCACAGCTGAGACGCAGAAATCCCTCACCAGCAGCTCCAAAACATTCACCACCGAGGCAAGCGACCCCAACGTGGTCATCCGCACCTTCGAGCAGATAGAGCGCCAAGCCGTGTGACGTAATACCGTAGGTTAAGCAAATCGGTTGCACCGAGGGAAAAACATAGAAGGTACCACCGGGCATGAGGCACGACACGCCCTGGATCTTGTTGAGACCTGAAACGAGCAGCTCCACCTTGTGCCGAAACTCAGCCATTCGTGCATCACGATACGGCCGGTCCAGTTGCAGTGCCGCGATGCCAGCGGCTTGAGAGAACGGCGGGACGCAGGAAACAGATGTGATGGTCAGAACGTCGAGTAGGCGAACCGTCTCGATGTTGGTCACGGCAAAACCGAGCCGCCATCCACTCATCGAAAACGACTTGCTAAAGGTGTAAGCAGCCACAGTCTGGTCGAGCATGCCGGGTTCCGACACGATCGTCCGATGACGGCCACTCCAGACCATACAGTCATACGGTTCATCGCTAAACACAGCGATGTCACGCCCGCGAACCAAGTCGGCGATCCCTGCGAGATCCTCCGCATGGGCTACTCCACCGGTTGGGTTGTGCGGGCTGTTGAGAAAAATTGCTTTGGGGCTCGGATCATTCGCGAGGAAGCGCTCGACATCGCAAAGATTCGGTCGAAATGTCCGAGCCTCCTCGAGCGTCGACAGACACATGCGCCCGCCACGGCGCGCGATGTTGGGACCATAGGTCGGAAACTGGGGACTAAAGACAAGGACCCCGTCGTCCGGATTCACAAAGGCCTCACAGAACAGTTGCTCAAACGTCTTCGCGCCCGGCCCTGCCACGATGTTGGCGGCCGTGGTTTGTAGGTCGTGCTCCTCGTTGACGTAGGCAGACGCCGCCTCGCGGAACACCGGCAGCCCACTTGCCGGACCATAATGCGTCCAGCCATCTCGAATCGCTTGGATACCCGCCTCGACCGCATTCGGCGGGCTAGCGAAGGGACTGTCGCCGATCTCAAGCTCAATAACATCCTTGCCAGCAGCCTGGAGCTCGCGGGCACGGGCCAAGACAATAAAGGCGGTCTCGGGCTGGGTCGTCAAGGCGAAGCGGCTAAATGTCGGTGTCATTCATACGGCCCGGGACTGCGTCATGCGTCCGACAGGCTAGGGAACCCGAAATGCCGTGAGCCGGCCGGTCCGACCGCCTCCACTCCCTGCCACCACGACGTACTGAGTACCGTCGACCATATAGGTCATCGGAGAACCGCTTTGCGGTGCCTCCATGTAGACAGAACCGACCTCTTCACCGGTTGCTTTGTCGTACGCGCGCAGCATCGCCCCCACCTCACCCGATTCGGTGGTGTGCAAAGCAGAGTCACCAGCGATTACCAAGGTCTTCGTCACGACCACGCCGATCCGGCCTGGCCACCCGGTACGTGGCAGCTCCACTCCTTCAAGCAGCCGATGGTTCCGGATATTGTCCGGCGCCTCACCGTGAGGAATCTGCCACGCGATCTCACCACGAGTCAGGTCGACCGCCGTAATACGACCCCAAGGCGGTTTAATGATCGGCAACCCACGAATATTGGTCGAGGTTTCGCGAGCGGCAACACCCTCTGGTCTCCCTCGGATGAAGTCCATGTCGGACCGTTCTGGATCGTTGATCAAGCCAAGTGATCCCAGCTCGGTCTTGGTATAGGCATAGAACATCCCGGTCTCAGGATCGAACGCCCCACCCGGCCAGTTCACACCGCCCGTGGAGTTTGGAACCGCCAGTGTGCCGAGTGTCCCATCGGCCACGGCAACGCTTGGGGGGGTATAGAGCGAGCCGATTCTGAACTTCGACACGATCTCCTCCGCCTGAGCCCGAAGCTCTGGTGTGTAGTCAATCAGATCGTCGATGCTAAAATCGATTCGGTCCATGGCGGGGGGCTTGGTTGGAATTGGCTGGGTCGGTGAGTACCACTCACCTGGCACGTCCCCCTGTTCGACCGGCACCTCCTCGATCGGCCAGACGGGTTCTCCCGTCTGCCGGTCGAGCACGAACAGCCATGATTGCTTGGTCGGCAGTACCAGGGCTTTGATGGCACGCCCCTCCACCGTGATGTCGGCCAGGACTGGCGCGGCCGGCAGATCCCAGTCCCAGATATCATGATGCACCGTCTGGAAGTGCCAAACGCGCACACCTGTGTCGAGGTCGACTGCGACCACACTTCCAGAGAACAGGTTATTTCCTGGGCGATGTCCGCCGTAGTAGTCACCGGTTGGCGCCTCGACAGGAAAGTACGCCATGTTGAGCTCGGGGTCGATGCTCATCTGCGCCCAGACACCCGAGTTGCCGGTGTAGCGCCACGATCCATTCAACCAAGAATCGCTTCCGAACTCGTCGGCCGTCGGAGTCGTGCGGAAAATCCAGTTACGCTCTCCGGTCTGCAGATCGTAACCACGGACGTATCCCTTGACGTTCTCCCTCGACGGAGGCGACCCACCAGGACGGTGCGCAGCTCCGATGACGATGGTGTTTCCAGCGACGATCGGTGCCGCATGGAGTCCAATCTCTGAGGTCGGATCGAGGTCCTGGTCGATGTTCTGTTTCAGGTCGACGATCCCGTTGCTCCCAAACGTCGACACGGGGTCGCCGGTTTCAGCGTTGAGAGCTACCAGCTGGTACCCGGGGGTCACATACAAGATGACTCCAGCACCGCCGTCATCCCAGTAGGTCAGCCCGCGGCCGGACAGCCGTCGTGGCGCTGTTTCGCCCCGTTCACCCTCTTCGAGTCGGTACATCCACAGCAGTTCTCCGGTCGCGGCATCCAGAGCCACTGCGGCGCGGCGCGTGCCGGCGGTCGTGTAGAGCACGCCGTTCGCCATCAACGGTGTCGACTGAAAGTTACTCTCAGGACTGGGCCCGAAGCTGTCGGTGCTAAACTGCCACGCGACCTCCATCGCATTGAAGTTGGCGGCCGTGATTTGGTCGAGCGGCGAATACCGGTCGTTCGAGAGGTTGCCGCCGTATGTCGGCCATTCGCCGTTCGCCGTGCCTTGCTCTTGGCCATAGAGTCCCACCACAGCGCACACGGCCACTGTAGCAAGCGTCGCACCGGTCAACTGCCGCGTCATAAGCGCCCCTCTTGCATTACGCCTTGCACTGCTTCCGTGCAGGCACACCACATGTCGGAAAGACCACGAATCGTAACACGCTATCCGGCATCTGCGGGACCAGTCGCCGCAAGAAACCAAACCCGCGCCGTCCAAGGAAAATGGGCGCCAATGGCAAGGGGTCCTGACCCTTGTCTCTACTAGATCGCCGTACTCGGCAGCCTGCTGTCGCAGGGTGCATTGCAGTTTGATTGCCGAACAAGTTTCTTATCCACGTTGATAACCGGCGCGTCTTCAACTCGACCAACCTCGGGCTGGTTGTCATGATGCTGCTCGCCGACCAGATGAGAGTGTCGCCCTGGCCGTGGAAAAGCGTCTCTGGAATAAGTAGCCAGTGATCGACAAAGTCGAGGGTTGCGGAGGACCGATGAGCCGGTGGTCGGAAGTCGTCGCTGCCAGAACGCTCCGGTCATCCAAGCTCTAGGCTGTCACGTTGGTGCGCGCCTCCTTCAGTAACTGGACCAGAGAATCGCGGGCCTGCTCCGGCGTTGTGACAGCGTTCGAAAACGCAAGGCGGACCGGGCGCGGGCCGTCTGGCGTGACAGCTGACATCTCGAAGCCGTAGCGATCGATGCCGGTCATGCTGGCCGACGCGACTTCGGTCGCCTTGGAGAAGGCCAAACAGTACTGCACCATTGCGTCAGCATGGTCGCTATTCATGTGGGCGATGATGCCGGCGGCCGACGCAGCCAGCGGATCCGGCTCCGCAGCGTCCCATGCAGGTTTCTCGACCCACGACATCCGGCCGTAGCCTCCAATGTAGCGAATCGATTCGACGCTGAGTCGCCAGAATCCGAAGTCGCGAAAATCTGCGTAATAGCCCGCGCTCGGATGCGCGGCGAGAAACACGGTGCGTGCACTAGCATCCTCGCTCCTGATCGGTCGACACGAACCCAGTAGCGTGACGCGTCCGTTGGCCAGCGGATCATCCGATACATCTTCCGACACAAGCAGCGACGCCCGTGGATCCCGTCGTAAGTTTTTCGTGTGCTCGGCCAGCGCGCTCAGGAGGAAAACCGGAGTACCGGCGTCAAACGCGACCGTTACAAACGACCCGTACGGATGCCCAACGGGCTCGAGAGCCAGGCTGCACAACGTGCCTGTCGAGACCTGCATGATCAACGTGCGTGCCCGCTCGGCGTGCGATGGGGTGGCGACGTTAATGTCGTACAACTGTTCCTGCACCGCACCCGTCGGCCGCGCATGTGCATCTTCTGTCATGGTCGTCTCCTCGTCGAGTGGTCCGCACGGAACTCATCCATATCCCATATGGACGAACGCATCAGCGAATGCAATAGTGCACTGCTCCAGCCAGAGGGCTTGCATACAACGCTGGTGTCATTCTAGCGGTCAGCCGCAGACTTCGACGAATGACATACGGTAGCTCTGACTTCGCGCAGATCAGGTCGCACGTGAGCTACCGGTTCTAGCACCGAGACCCCATGTTATTCTCGGCAGGATGTGGCGTCTCATTGAGAAGCTACTGCAGATCATTTTTCTCGTCACGACGGCGGCGACGGTGTTCGTCATCGCCGCGATCGTCTGGTCGTCACTGCGTCCGACGGGTCCGGGTAGCGCCGGTCAGTCGGTTGACCCAGCCACCGCACTGGTCGAAGTTCGGCTTAGCAGCCACGGTGATGCGTCACGCTTGTTTGTGGGACAGCCTCTCGTGTTTGAGGTGGTTCTTCTAAACCTTGAGGCTCGACGCGTTCGAAAAGAGAACCGTGTCGATCCAGAGGGTGCGGCGGCGGCAGCTGAAATCGTACTCGACTATGAGGACTCCGCCGGCGATCTCCCGTGGGAGCAACGCCTTGCGGTGCACATGTCGACCTCAGCGGGCACAAAAATACTCGACACGCTCGACTGGCATACGAGGCTGCTCAACTCTGGTGTTGCACCAGCCGGCCGCAAGCTGGCATTGGCACCGGTGCGGACGACGTTCATTATCGATGGCGCCGATTTGGCGAACCTCCCTCCCGGCCGATATATCCTGCGGGTCGCGCTGCCGCCGGAGATTGCGCCGACCGAGGATCTAACCGTCATTCCACTTGAGTTCGAGCTGGTGCCGGAAACGGATCAGAACACGGATCGGGCGATCGTGAGCCTGGCCGTGGCTCGGGTCGCCGCGCTACGCGGAGAATCTGCACGCGCAGTTGAAGCGGCGCTCACAGCCCTAGCATGGGATCCCCTGCAGGACGAGGCATTGACTATCGTTGCGGAAGGGTGGGAACAGCAAGGGGACCTGGAACAAGCCGTAGGGTGGTATGAAAGATATCTTGAGACGCTTCCCGACTCGGAGAACGAGCAGCGGAACGCTCTGGAGGAATACATCGAGGCGGTGCGGGAGCAGCTGGACTGACCCGATCCTAACGCGAGAGCTAGCGACGTCTCGACAGGACTAGGATTAAGAGATTTGCTAGAATAAATGGAGTTCCTGTGGTCCCAGAGGGGGCACGCCCGCCACGCTACACCAGGAGGTACCCTTGGCAAATAGAGGACGGCCGACGCAGACCAAGCGTCAGCGCGAACGTAAGCGAATTGAGCTCCAGAAGATGAAGGAAGTCCGTCGGGCTGAGGTGAGGGCGCGCAAGGCCGAGTCTGGGCCACGGCCCACGGACTACGACCCAGACATTGCAGGCCTAAAGGTCGGCCCTCAGGAGAAACCCGACTGGCAGCGCGAGTTCTTCGAAGAAGAGCAACGCGCCAAAGAAGCGGCGGAACTCGAAGCACAAGAGAAACAACAGTAGCTGCGATCGCCACCGCTGCACGAGGCCAGACTCCGTGAGGAGTACGGCTATTGCTCCGATTAGGCAGGCGCGGGTCTGAGTGAAAACATCGTAGACCGTAGCAGGAAACGCGCTAAACGACCTTTTTCGACCCTTTCATCTTCGTTCCCGCGATCTTGATTTTCCGAGGCTTGGTGGCGTCCGCCACGGGCAGCGTCAGCTCAAGTATCTGATGCTCGAACTGTCCGTACCCGGTCTCCGACAGGGGTCGGTCGGTCTTTTGATCCTCGACCGAACACTCGCCAGAGACGGTGAGAACCTTGCCGGCATGATCAACGCGGCCGCCTTTCGGGTGGATACCTGGCAATACCATCTTCAGCGCCCAGTCCTCGCTACCGGAGGTGACCGTCGTCACCGGTAATGTTTTCAACTTTTTGGATCGCAAGGTCACGCGTGTCGAGCACGAGTGTCTCAGCCTTCGGCCTGACTTGGTCGATCGAGAGCGTGACGGATCTGCTCAGACTGCGTTGGGTAACACCCACTTCGAGTCCGGGGTCGAGATGGTAGACGCGCACGTCGTATGGGTTGGAACGAGAACGGACATCCTGCTCCACGACACCACGACGAGCCTCAGGTTTGGTCATGGACGGAGGGAGTCTGGAATGACTCGCACCGCCTGAAGCTTGAAGCAGAAGCCGTAGCGGATCACTACCAAAATTAATTGGTTTAATAAAGGCAAACTCAGTACTTACCGACCAGGTCTTGCCTCGCGTTCCTGTATCCTCAGCCAACTCACTGGGTCGCTGTTCAATGTCTCATATGTTGCGGAGCCACGACGTCACACTTCAACCGCTCGGAACCCGACAGGAGTGTCTGGCCTGCGTGAGTCTGCAACGAGAGATCTGGGGGCAAGATTTCATCGATGTCGTGCCAGCAACGATCCTGATGGTGTGCCAACGGATCGGGGGCGTGGCGTGCGGGGCTTTTGACATCAACGACCGCCTCATCGGCTTCGTGTTTGGAATCAGCGGCGTGGTTAACGGCATCCTCGCGCACTGGTCGGATATGCTCGCCGTTCGGCCAGAGGCACGGCGAACCGGTCTCGGACGGCGCCTGAAGCTTTACCAACGCACCCAACTTCTTGAACGAGGTATTCGAGTCGCCTGCTGGAGCTACGATCCGCTCATGGCCGCAAACGCCAGCTTCAACCTAAATGCGCTGGGTGCCTATCCGACGGAGTACGTCGACGACATGTACGGCGACACCGGCAGCACGCTGCACCGTGGACTCGACACCGACCGTCTCATCGTCAAGTGGCAGCTCGATGCGCCTGGCGTGGAACGCCGAATCGCCGGAGCGCGTCACACTGCGTCGCTCGACGCCGTGGCCGAGGCACCGGTCGTGCTCCCACCAGATCCGACCAAGTCGAACGCAGCCGATCGATCCTTTCCGACCGACAACTGGATACGAATCGCCGTACCGACCGATATCGTGTCTCTCAAAGTGTCCGATCCGGCAGAGGCGCGTCGGTGGCAGCGGTCGGTCCGGGCGGCGTTCCGCGCGTATCTGACAACCGGGTATCGGGTCGTCGATTTCTACGAGGGGAGCGCCGCTGAACCGCCGACCTACGTGCTCATCAACGACTTCTAGCCATGTCACTCCGCCTGAGTCGAATCACGCTCCGTGAGATACGTCTGGCACTCCGCGAACCGTTCGAAATTTCGTCCGGCGTTACAACCGACAGACGTATCCTCCTCCTGGAACTCGAAGATGTCGACGGGATCAAAACGTGGAGCGAGTGCGTCGCCGGGGAGAGGCCCAATTTCTCGGCAGAAACGATTGATACGGCATGGCTGGCTATCGCTGACTGGCTGGCACCACGCGTGCTGACTGGAAGCGTGCCGCATCCGTCGGCGCTCAGTGAGAAGCTCGGCACCAATATCCGAGGCCATCGCATGGCGCGGGCGGCACTCGAGATGGGAGGATGGGCCCTGTGGGCCACCCGCGAGTCACTCAGTCTGTCACGCGCCATCGGTGGAACACGGCGGGCCATTGCCACAGGTATTTCCCTCGGCATTCAACAGACACCGACGGCACTCGTCGACAAGAGTCTCGCCGCTATCGAGGCGGGGTATAAGAGGATCAAAATCAAGATCCGTCCTGGAGCTGACATTGAGTACATCGCCGCGGTTCGGGAGGGTCTGGGAACGGATGCCCCAGTAATGGCTGATGCCAACAGTGCCTACACACTCCGGCACGCTGATCATCTCGCGGAGCTCGACCCCTTCAACCTAATGATGATCGAACAGCCGCTCGCACATGATGACCTGCGACGTCATGCGCAGCTCCAGGACCGTCTCGACACACCCATCTGTCTGGATGAGTCGATTACGGGCCTCGACCGGATGGAAGACATGCTGGCCCTGGGCAGCGGTCGAATTGTCAACATCAAGGCGGGGCGGGTGGGAGGCTTCCTGCCGGCAAAGGCGGTGCACGACCTGTGTCAACACCAAGGAGTGCCGGTATGGTGCGGTGGAATGCTTGAGAGCGGTATTGGTCGCGCCTACAACGTCGCCCTAGCATCGCTTCCCAACTTCACCCTTCCAGGGGACGTCAGTCCCAGTGCCCGCTATTGGGAACAAGATATCATCAGCCCAGAATGGACCATGGATGCGGATGGAATGGTGACGGTTCCGGCTGAAGAGTCGGGTCTTGGGATTCGGGTCGATATCGACCGCGTGGATGATTTAACCGAGCGCTCAAAGACGCTGCGACGCGTCTAAAAGATGACCGCCCAGCTGCCGCACCGATCCAGCCACGGTGTATCCTGCAGATGCGGTACCCCGTTATATGGCTCAGCTCTACACCCAGGCCGCCAAAGAGAGCGACTTCGATCAGTTCCTTGACGCCTATCCCGAGTATCGCAGCACCGCGGTGCTCGATGAAGTCCGGGCTCTCGACTTTGCACGGCTCGACGAGCAGCGGCAGGTCTATCTCGACTATACCGGCGCTGGACTGTACGCGGCGTCACAAATTCAGCGACACCGGGACCTGCTCGCCTCCAGCATTTTCGGCAACCCGCATTCGCACCACGCACCTTCCGTCGCATCGACCGACCTGATCGACGCGTGTCGCCGTCGCGTGCTCGCATTCTTCAACGCCTCCCCAGACGTTTACACGGCGATCTTTACCGCCAATGCCAGCCAAGCCATGAAGCTCGTCGGCGAGGCGTACCCGTTCGAAGCAGGAGACCAGCTGCTGTTGACGTTTGACAATCATAATTCGGTCAACGGAATCCGTGAATTTGACCGGGCCCGCGGCGCGGACACCCGTTACGTGCCGATCCTTCCGCCCGACCTAGTGGCGGACCCGTCGACCGTGGAACGTCATCTGCGCGACCGTGTTCCAGAGCGTCACAATCTCTTCGCCTACCCGGCGCAATCCAATTTTTCTGGGGTGCATCACCCACTGGACTGGATTGAGCAAGCGCAGTCGTTTGGCTGGCACGTACTGCTCGACGCGGCAGCCTTCGTGTCCACGAATCGGCTCGACCTGAGTCGATGGCAGCCCGATTACGTCGCATTGTCGTTCTACAAGATGTTCGGTCACCCGACAGGGGTTGGCGTCTTGCTCGCTCGGCGGGACGCGCTCGAGACGCTGCATCGACCGTGGTTCTCTGGAGGCACGATTGACGTCGCCTCGGTTCAGGGCGATCGACATTTCATGTCGAGCGGTCCACACGCGTTTGAAGATGGCACCGTTGACTATCTCAATATTCCTGCGGTCGAGTTCGGACTCGACCTCCTCGAATCGGTGACGATGTCAGTTATTCATAAGCGAGTTCGATGCTTAACCGCGTGGCTCCTCGACCAGCTCCAGTCACTCCGCCACCCAAACGGTCAGCGTGTCGTTCGGTTGTATGGTCCGGTCACGCCCGAGGGACGTGGTGGCACCGTAGCGTTCAATCTTTGTGACTCTGATGGGACGGTGATTGACCACCGGAGCGTCGACCTCAGGG
Organism: Vicinamibacteria bacterium; assembly: GCA_963578805.1. Lineage (GTDB taxonomy): Bacteria > Acidobacteriota > Vicinamibacteria > Vicinamibacterales > UBA8438 > CAUZIB01. The sequence continues at coordinate 97,353 of CAUZDY010000002.1, forward strand.
CATCTCAGCAGAACATTGCCCTCCGTACTGGATGTTTCTGTAATCCGGGAGCGGGAGAAGTAGCGTTCGGTCTCTCGGAGGATGAACTGAAGCGCTGCTTCCTGAGCGCGGATGGCCGGATGGACCGCGACGACCTGATGCGTTGCATCGACGCCGAAAGCGGTGGGGCGGTGCGAATCTCGTTTGGTCTGGTCTCGAACTTCTCCGACGCTTACTCGTTTCTCACATTCGTCCGGGGGTTCATCTCGGCCGGTCGCGTGTTATCCTGAATATTTCTAGCTATTTTGGAATAGTCTCCATGATCCTTCTCGACCGCCACCGCGTGGCGGCACCACCGCCTCGTGCGAGCATCTTCCTCGCGACGCTTGCCATTGTCTTCGCGTCGTCCTCAGGTGCCTTAGCTCAATCGATTCAGCCACCGACCGAGTTCTTCGGATTCCAGATCGGGACCGATGGCGAGCTTGCACGTTATCCGAAAGTGCTCGAGTATCTGCAACATCTCGCCGACCGCTCCGACCGGATCGATCTTGAGCACCGCGGAACCACGACCAACGGGCATCCGTATGTGCTCGCAAAGTTCAGCTCGCCGTCAAACCTCGATCGTTTGGATCGTCTGATCGAGATCAATCATCAACTTTCGGACCCCCGTCTCATCACCGACGACAAAGCAGCGGACCTGACCCGTGAGGGTGTGCCGTTCTACTTTCTCTACGCGACCATTCACTCGACCGAGGTCGGCAACGGTCAAACCATCATCACAATCGCTCATCGTCTCGCGACAGAGGACTCAGCCGAGATCAACGAAATCTTGGACAACGCCGTCCTTTTGCTGGTGCCGTCACAGAACCCCGATGGGCAGATGCTAGTTGTGGATCACTGGTACGCCACGAAGAACACCCGGTACGATCGTGTCTACCCGGACCTCTATCATCGCTATACCGGACACGATAACAACCGCGACTGGTTTATGTTCACGCAAAAGGAAACGCGGATGTCGGTTGACATCCACACCGAGTATCGACCTCAACTGACCCACGATATGCACCAGATGGGGTCCGGCGGGGCACGCATCTTCGTTCCGCCTTTCAGTGATCCGCACGACCCCAACATCCACCCACTCTTACTCGAAGGTCAGGAGCAGATTGGAGCGGCGATGTCTTCGGCCCTGCTTGCGGCAGGGAAGAAGGGTGTCATCCACAACGACCAGTACGACCTCTGGACCCCGGCACGTCAGTACATGATGTACCACGGGCAGCCACGTATTTTGACCGAGATCGCGAGCGCACGACTGGCGGACCCGATAGTAAATCCCGCGGGGATCAATCGGCCGTTCGGGCCGCAACAGCCGAGTTGGAACTTTCCGGTGCCGTATGACTCGGGAGTCTGGCGATTGAGCGACATTGTGGAATACGGCGAGATCGCACTGTTTGCCGCACTCGATCAGGTCGCAAAAGAGAAGACTCAGTGGCTCGAAAACTTCTATCGCGTCCACAAGGATTGGGTCGAGCGAGAGGAGGCACCGTACGCCTTTGTGATACCAGCTGACCAGCCTGACCCTTTCGAAACATACGAGATGCTTGAGATTCTCGATCGTGGTCAGGTCGAGATTTACCAGGCGCGCTCGGCGTTCTCGGCTGGTGGCGCCACGTATCCTGCAGGTTCCTGGGTAATCGACTTGGCCCAGCCATATGGCGCGTTTGCCAAGACGATGCTTGAGCGCCAGGTCTACCCCGACCTTCGCTACTACCCTGGCGGGCCACCGATTCCACCATACGATGTCACGGCCCAAACACTTGGCCTGCTGATGGGCGTCAACGTCTATCAGATCGACGAGCCAATCAGCGCCGACCTCGAGCTTCTCGATGAGATCGTTCCGCGCATCACCCCGATGCCCGAGCGGCCAAGCTGGGCCTACGTGATTTCGCCAACCTCGAACGCAGGGTTCAAGGCGACCACCCAGCTGCTAGACGCAGGCGTTCCTGTTTTTCGCGCAGCCGAGACGGTGACCGCCGCGGACCGGGCGATGGCCCCGGGAGCCTGGATCGTGCCACCAGGAGAAACGGCCAGACAAATCCTGGAACGTAACACAGCAGAAACCGGCCTCGTCGTGTCGGCCCTTGATCGGGCACCAGAGGTGACAGGTTTTCGGCTCAAGGACTCGACGCGGGTGGGTCTCTGGCGAGCCGCAGACAACATACCAGGTGGCTGGATGATGTGGCTCTTCGAGCAATACGGTCTCACCCACAAGGTGATCTCCTCGGTTGATTTCAAAGACGACCTCTCCGATCTCTACGATGTCATCGTGCTCCCGTCCGGGACCACCATGACCCGCATCGTAGAGGGGCTCAGTCCGCGGCGCCACGACGAGTCGTGGCGCTGGGCCTACGGTGTTGGACCGGAGGGCTGGCAGAAGCTTCGGCAATGGGTCCACGATGGCGGGACCCTGGTAGCACTCGGGAGCGCTGTCGAAACCTCGCGAGAACTGCTGGACCTTCCGATCGAGCCGGCACTGCCGCTGCGCGGACCTGGACGGCCGGTCACCACGAACGTCAGACGGCCGGTCACAGAGCAAGCGGAACGCCCGGCGCACGACGAATCGGCAAACCCCGCCCGGGTCGTCAAACCGGCGTCGATCTTTTACTGCCCAGGCTCGCTACTCAAGCAAGAGCACAATCCACACCATCCGATCGGCTTCGGCATGCCGGAGCGCTGGCCGGTCTTCTTTCGCTTTGACCAGGCCTACAACATGAGACCGAGCGTGGATATCTCAGCCGATGTCGTGTCGAGATACCCGGACGAGGAAGATATGGCCGCGAGTGGATGGGTGCTCGGTGACGAGTTTCTCCGCAACCGCGCTAACGTCATCTCGTTCGCCGTGGGCGAGGGAACAGTGGTGACCATGGGAAGCCAGATCGCGTTTCGCACCCAGCCGCGGGCGACATTCAAGCTGCTCTTCAACGCGATCTTCCATGGGCCGTCGACCCCCCTCGATGCCACGCAGCTTGCACAACTTAAGTAGGAATCGACCCTGACACTGTCGAAGTCTCTGGTGCAAGCGTCGGGCAAGACCCCAGTGAGCAGAAGTTCATCGCTGGACAGTTACTTCCTCAGGCCCGACATCTGGGGATTCCTCTTCGAGCATCAGGCTTTCAACCACCCCTTCGACTTGCGCGGACGGACCCACCGTCTCGCGCAGCGGGATTTCCTTGAGGAACCACGCGAGGACGAAGCCGAAGAACATCAAAGGCACCGACCATCGAAAGACCGCTTGAACCGCGAGTTCGACCGATAAGGCGATACCGGCCGCGACCTGGGGCGGGAGAGCGCGTATCGCGGCGGGGCTATTGAGAAGGCTGTTCACGTCGCCACCCACCTGGGCGAGCGCCGCCGGAGGAATCAGCTTTGGTAAGTCGGTTTCCAGCCGCGCGTTCATGATCGCCCCGAACGCGGCGACGCCAAACGACCCACCCATCTGCCGAAAGAATTGGATGGCTGACGTCGCCACACCAAGCTCGCGATGGTCGACGGAGTTCTGGACGACCAGCAACGTGACCTGCATCACAGCGCCGATACCAAGACCCAAGACGACCATATAGAGAGAACTGAGGACGAGCGGGGTATCGCTCTGCATCACCGAGAGGAGCGCCATACCAACTGTCGCCATCGCCAATCCCCCGATTGGCCATACACGATATCGACCGGTGTGACTGATGATACGGCCTGAACCGACCGAGGCGATGACAATGCCCGCCGTCAGTGGGAGCAGCACAAGCCCTGAGTTGGTCGCCGAGAGTCCTACCGCCACCTGGAGGAACAGCGGCAAGAAAATCACCGCGCCGAACAACGCCGCGCCGCTCACAACACCCATCGCCGAGCTGAGGGAAAACATTGCGTTCGCAAACAGACGCATCGGAAGGATCGGTTCCACGGCCGCCCTGGCTTCCCACACGACAAAAGCCACCGCCGTCACTGCGCCGGTCAGAGCCAGTCCAGTAATCATCGGTGACGACCACGGGTACTCGGTGCCACCCCACACGAGCAAGAGCAATAGACTGGTCACACTGATCACCAGAAGGACCGCACCTTCAACATCGATCCGATGTGAGCGGCGGACTGTCGGCAGATGCAGCACACTAGAGATCACGACCAGGGCCGCCAACCCGATCGGAAGGTTGATCAGAAACACCCACCGCCACGAGGCGCGGTCGACAAGGAATCCACCAATCAACGGTCCAATAACACTCGCAAAAGCCCAGACCCCAGCGAGCAGACCGATGTACCTCCCCCGCTGGCGAGGGGATACGACGTCGCCGATAACGGCGAACGTCATCGTCATAAGGCCGGCGGCACCCATCCCCTGAATACCTCTGAACGTCACCAGTTGCGGCATCGTTTGTGCCACACCAGCGAGAACAGACCCCGCCAAGAACACCCCAACGGCCGTCTGGAGGACCGCACGACGCCCATACATATCGCTGAACTTCCCGTAGAGAGGCGTGCAAACCGTGGAACTCAGCAGATACGAGGTAACGACCCAGGAGTAATAATCGAGTCCACCCAGCTCCCCGACGATTGTCGGCAACGCGGTGGCCACAATGGTCTGGTCGAGCGCCGCAAGGAACAGACTGGCCATCAGCCCGGCAAAGATGACCAAGATTTGGCGGTGGGTGAACGTGACCGGATCGGAACCTTGGTCTACGTCGCTGATGGGCATCGAATTGGGCTTTAAGGATCAGGCCCCGGCTCACGACCTGAGCAACGTTGCCGGCTTCGTGTCCATCAACTGGGTATAGAAATCGTTACCTTTGTCATCGGTCACGATGAACGCTGGAAAGTCCTTGACCTGAATTTTCCAGATGGCTTCCATGCCCAGCTCTGGATATTCGAGCACTTCGACGTTCGTGATGCTGTGGTCCGCCAGCCGCGCCGCGGGACCACCGATCGAGCCCAGATAGAAGCCACCGTGCCGGGCGCAAGCGTCGGTCACTTGGCGAGAGCGGTTACCTTTGGCCAGCATCACCATGCTGCCACCATGTGACTGAAACAGCTCGACGTAGGAATCCATGCGACCGGCGGTCGTCGGCCCGAACGATCCGGACGCACGCCCCTCCGGCTTCTTGGCTGGCCCAGCGTAGTAGACCATGTGGTCCTTGAAATACACTGGAAGATCTTGGCCTTGGTCCAGACGCTCCTTTAGCTTCGCATGCGCGATGTCCCGTGCCACCACCATCGTGCCGTTCAATGACAGCCTCGTGGCGACCGGATACTTAGTGAGCTCGGCCAGGATCTCTTTCATCGGACGGTCAAGGTCCAGTCGGACATACTCGCCCTCTAGCTCGTCCTCCGTCACGTCCGGCAGATACTTCGCAGGATTCTCTTCAAGCTGTTCCAGAAACACACCGTCGCGTGTAATCTTGGCAAGCGCTTGGCGGTCGGCCGAACAGGAGACACCAAGACCAACGGGACACGACGCTCCGTGCCGAGGCAGGCGGATGACCCGTGCGTCATGGGCAAAGTACTTCCCTCCGAATTGAGCGCCGACACCGATCTGTTCGGCGATCCTCAACACCTGCTGTTCCATCTCGAGATCTCGAAATGCGCGACCCTGCTCGTTCCCACTGGTTGGCAGACGGTCGAGATACTTGGTGCTGGCGAGCTTCACGGTCTTGAGTGTGAGCTCCGCCGATGTACCTCCCACAACCAGTGCAAGATGATACGGTGGGCACGCCGATGTCCCGATCGTCTTGAGTTGTGCTTCGACGAAGGCCAAGAGTGAGGCAGGATTGAGTAGTGCCTTGGTCTCCTGGTACAGAAACGTCTTGTTGGCCGAACCGCCACCTTTGGCGATGAAGAGTAACTCGTACTCGTCGCCGGGTTCGGCGTAAATCTCCACCTGCGCGGGCAGGTTCGAGCCGGTGTTCTTCTCCACGTACATATCGAGCGGCGCCAGCTGCGAGTACCGGAGGTTGCGCAGCTCGTATGCGTCAAACACACCGTGCGAAATCGCCTCGGCGTCATCACCGTCGGTAAGCACACGCTCACCCTTGTGTCCCATCACGATCGCGGTTCCGGTGTCCTGGCACCCTGGAAGCACCCGACCGGCTGCGATGTTGGCATTTCGCAGCAGCTCCATCGCTACGAATTTGTCATTTGGCGACGACTCCGGATCGTCCACGACCTTGCGGAGCTGCCCGAGATGCGCGGGACGAAGAAGATGTGCGATGTCGTCAAAGGCTTGACGAGAGACCTCGCGAAGTACGTCCGGGTCAACCTGAAGGAATTCACGGCCGTCGACCGTGACGACCGACACGCCGTCGGTTGCCAGCTGGCGATAGGGGGTTTTGTCGGTGCCAAGTTCGAAAATCGGTTGATATCGGTATTTGGTCATGAGTCTTGCTACCACCGTCGAGCCAACGTATTACCGAATTTTACTGTAGAACCATGATGGGCCACCGGGTCGTCTGTGGGTCACAGGTCTCGAAACTTACGCAACAGCTCGTAGAGCACGACACCGCCGGCCGTCGCAATGTTGAGGGAATGCTTGATCCCTCGCATCGGAAGTCGAACATACGTATCGCAGCGCGCCAAGAGATCCGGAGGAAGCCCATCGACCTCGTTCCCGAAGAGCACCGCGACTGGAAACCTGGGGCGCCAATCGAATAGATCCACCGAGTGCACGCAGGTCTCGATGGCAACGATCTCGCTATCCTGGCTGCGCACCTGGTCAAGATACGATACCAAGTCTGGGCATACCTCCCAGGCAACGTGATCTTCTGAACCCAACGCGGTCTTGCTGATCTCGCGATGCGGTGGCTGACCGCTGATGCCCGAGAGGCAGATCCGCTCAAGTCCCACAGCATCTGCCGTCCGAAAGAAGGCACCCACGTTGTAGAGACTCCGTACGTCGTGGAGAATCACTCGGACCGGTAGCGTCCCCACGTCGGCATACAACTCCGCCAGTTGCGTCGCGGAGAAGGGAAGACGTTCCTCCGATTGCGGCTTCGACCTATTCGTCAACAGGCGCTAGTAGCGAAATAGATACGAGACCTTCGTAAACACGGCCCGATTGGTCCGCTCCAACAGACGAGTCCTCGGAAACATCGCATCGCTGATGCGCGAACCCTGCTGGTAGCGGTCATCATAGCCGAGGAACATCACGGTTCCGGTGTTGATTCGATAGGTTAACAGTAGGTTGTTTCCCACTGTACCCGACCACGTGTTGTGCTCCAAGATGTGGCGAACTAGGAATCGATCGGTGAACTGATAGGTCGAACGATTCCGCAAGATCTTAATGTCGAACAGCTCGGTCTCGTCGCGAGGGTCAACGAACTGACTGAATATCCCTCTGAGATCCATCCGCAACCGAGAGGTTGGTCGAAAGATCAGAGTGAGGTTGCCACCCCTTGACCGCCCGAGAAAAGGATCGTCGCCGAAGAGTACACCGTCACCCCAGTTGACGCCGGGGACAACCGACAAAATCCGGCCGCTCAAGACACCGTAGAGCGAGTAGCCGTTCTTACGAAAATCGATACCACCAAACCGCTCGAGGGTTCGGTTGAGTGAGCCGCCTGCCCGTATGTTGTTCTGGAACTCGAGGTCCACCTGGCCCTGGAGATGCTCATCTTCCAACACGCCATCAAAGTTGTAGTTCCGAAGATACGTGATCGTCGGTCCCCAATTGACGAGCGTCGCCTCTGGCCACCATTTGTATGATGCCGTCGCGTTCGTTTGTTGCAAGTCGACCCGAGGGATGAAGCCAGTCGCCGTTCGAAACTCTGGATCGATCCGACTGTGAGACACGCCGTAGCCGAGACGACGTCCCTGGCGGTTGAAGTCAACCTCGAACACCGGACCGCTTAAGGGCCCTTCTAGCTCATTTTGATTTTCCGAGGCTGCCACCAGGAAGCTCAAATTATGGGTCTGGCCCAGACGAAACCGGCCGTCCACGCCGGCGACGCGGCTGAAATTGTCACCAAACTCTCGTGCGGTCACGACCGTACCCAAGTACGACTGCGGATAGAGGTCATAGCGGGCTCGGCCGAGAAAGAACTGAGCGTTTTGACCGAACCCGGGATCAAGAGTATCGTCGAGCCGACCCGCGGCCTCGTCGTTACCCACCACGACGCCGACGGAGGTTGAACCGAGCTTACCGGTCAGCTTGCCGCCGTAACGGGGGTCGACGATCGTTCGGGTGTGAACCAGGTTGATCGGTGTCGAGGTACTGAAGATCTCCTGTCCTTCCAGGAAGAACGGCCGCTGCTCCGGGAAGAACAGAGCGAACCGCTGGTTCGTTTCGATTTGCGGCCGATCAGATTCAATCTGAGAAAAGTCGGGGTTAAAGGCAAAATCAGCCGTGAGGTCTGGTGTGATGCCATACTTCACACCGAACCCCGCCTCACCGTCGGCGCTGCCTTCGTCGAAGCTCCCGTCCTGCCTATCCAGCGATCCAGACTGGACGGCCGTCATCGTCGGGAGGAACTCCAGGTTGCGACTCGTTGACAGGTCCATCAACCCATCGAGCACTCCCATTTGGTTCAGTCTGCCGGCAATCGAGAGCGACACCGGGGCCCAGACCTGACTCTCGCCCTTGCCGCGGATGACACGAATGATCTGAAACCCCCAACGATGAGGCTGCCCGCTAGGTCGTGACGGATACCGCAAGCTCTTGAACGGAATGGCCATTTCTGCAGTCCATCCGTCATCGACCAGTTGCCCACGCGTGTCAAACAACGCGTCCCATGAGCGGTCGCCCCTAATTCCTGAACTGGCTGAACTCGGGCGACTGCGCGAACCACCACTACCCGAAGTAGACGCACCGCCACTCGAACCCGAGCGAGACGAGCTACCGCCTCCGCTAGACCCACCAGATTGTCCGGCGTTGACGATCGCGTCGGTCTGGATACCGTAACCGTTCACGGAGAACTGATAGGCGCGCTGCTGGTCCATAAACGGGTCGAACATCACCGACATCATGTCGTCACCCGGAGCCTCGTCACGCTCCGAACGATTAGCTCTGATGATTCCTGGATCGGAATGATGGGCATAGAACGCAAAATAGAGATTTTCTCTGTCGTACGCGATCCAGACTTCTGTCTCCTCCGTGCCCGGTGCCCCCTCTAGAGGGGCCATCTGAACGAACTCGGTGATATGCGTCGCATTCGACCAAACAACGTCGTCAAGTTGGCCGTCGAGCACAGGGGGGGTCGACGTAAGGACAGCGACTGCGGAGGGACCTACCGCCCGTGCCGGCCTCATAAAGCCAGCACCTGTGGCGGTGCTATCCGACGAGACCGCAACACCCTCGGGAAGATCAAGGACCAGCCCGCCAGTGACGCTGCCGGGGCCGAGCCGGGCTTCGGGTCGTCCGATCTCACGTGGCGGCGCCTGTGGGTCTTGGGGTATCACGACAGTTTCTGTCGGAGCTGGCTTGACAAACCACTCCACGATCGCCTCTGCGACGCGGTCTTGCAGGGCGAACAGGCCATGCATGAGTCCGTCAATCTTGACTCTGTGCACCACACTCCCGCTACTGACCTCCACCACACGGGCGGTCACCCGAAGGCCCTGCCCCACGTGCTGAAACGTTCCGCTGATCAGCCAGGTGGCACGAACCCGATATGCACCCGCCAGCACACCTCCAGCAAGCTGGTCGATTTCTCGTGCAGCTTCGGCGCCGGTCATCCCTGCGTTGGGTATGGCGCTGATCACGGAGCGACCCAGTTGGTTCAGATCGACCGCCACCACCTCCGCGAAGCCACTACCGATCCAGTCCTCGGCTGACTGGCCACTGATGTTCGTAAACGGCATCACGGAAACTGAGCCACCGGCGGCCAGCTCCTGCGCGGCGACTGAAACCACGCCACACAGCCAGACCGCATAGCCAAGAATAAATACGGCGACAAGACGACTGTGACGTCCGCTCATCAAAAAGTCATGATTTTACCCGAAGTGGAGCCGCCTAGGTTTGGGCGTCCAGATTTTGAGACCCGCGAGGCGGCGATGAAAAAGGGCTCTAGCTCTAGTGCGTTGACACTAGAGTCGCAAGACGGACAACACTGCACTCCCGTAGATAGTTGTCGCCCGGGGCCCCAGTGTAATGCCAGTGAACACGCTGAAGACGAGACCGGCCCTGGCAATCGCCTTCAAATTATCACTCAAAAGCATGTAGGAAGTGTGAAACAACTCACAAGAGTGACGTCTATCCTCATTGGAGGCAAACTGTTGTGGAAACCGCAAGAATCGTGTCAGGGATGCTGCATCAGTCTAGAAGATGGCCGACATTTGACACAGAGGAGGCAACCTTCACGGACTCTTGCGACGAAGATCGCTTTGGCACCGACGATGCCCTTCCTGAGCTTTACCATCGGTAACCGGTGTAGTTCCTGAAGAGCGAGAAATCATCGGCAGGGCGGCCATCATTTTCATCTCGCTTGGCCACTGCAGAGGACCACCCAGATATCCAGTTGGACGATTCACCATCTCGCCTCCCAGGCTAGCCGGCTAACTAGCCGACTGGTAGAATCGCCAATTGTCAATTCGAGCGACACCTCCAGTGTCGGGGGCCAACCTTTTGTCCCCGATATGGAATATCGCACTGATCGTTGGCGTCGTGTGTCTGCTGGCCGGCGGGTCCGCCAGTGCGCAGCCCAGCGACAGTCGACTCCCTCATGGTCGCCGCACGATGACGGCCGAACGCCTCACGAACGGAGAACAGATCGCGCTCGATGGTCGGCTCGACGAAACAGCCTGGCGACGCGCTGTCCCGGCAACTGACTTCATTCAGCAGGACCCCAATTACGGCGGAACACCAACCGAGCGAACCGAGGTGCGTATACTCTTCGACCGCGACCGCCTCTACATGGGCGTGACCTGCATCGACTCTGAGCCAGACCGCCTACTCGGCAACACCATGAAACGCGACGAATTCCTCCGAGCCGACGACCGGTTTATGTGGACGATGGACACCTTCCTCGACCAGCAGAGCGGCTATTTCTTCGAGATGAACCCGTCTGGTCTGATGGCAGACTCACTCATGGGTGCCGGGGGTGGCAACGACCGTGCCTGGGATGGCATTTGGGATGCGCAGGTCAGACGCAGCGAGATCGGCTGGACGATCGAGCTGGAGATTCCGTTCAGGACGCTGAATTTCGATCCAGAAGCGCCAGCTTGGGGTATCAACTTTCAGCGGACGATCCGACGTAAGAACGAAGAGAACCTGTGGACCGGTCACGAGCGAAACCAGGGACTCCGCCGGATGTCAAACGCGGGTCTCCTTCTTGGGATCAGCGACGTGAGTCAAGGGCACGGGCTCGACATCAAGCCATACATCGCCAGCACCGCATTCGACGCGCCGGGCGCCGACGAACCAGTGTCGGTCGATACCACGACCGACGTCGGCCTGGATTTGTTTTACAACCTGACGCCCGACTTACGTGCCAACCTCACACTCAACACCGATTTCGCTCAGACTGAAGTGGACCAGCGACTGGTCAACCTAACCCGGTTCCCGCTGTTCTTTGCAGAAAAGAGGGACTTCTTTCTCGACGGGTCAACCTTCTTCAACTTCTATCTGCCCCGCAATAATCAGTCGAGCGTCGCGGTCCAGCCGTTCTTCAGCCGTCGGATCGGCCTCGACGAAAACGGAGTGCCGCAGACGGTCGATGTCGGTGCCAAACTGACCGGACAGATGGGTAATCAGGACGTGGGAATTCTGCACGTCCGAACCGGAGAAGGGACAGACGTGGTGGGTGAGGAGTTTACCGTCCTCCGCGTCAGGCGCCGCATGCTCACACAGTCGTATATCGGCGCGCTCTACACCAGGCGCGACGGCCGAGGCACTGGAGCGGTAGACAACCTGCAGACGGCCGGAGTTGATTTTCGGTTGGCTACGTCCACCTTCCGGGAGTCAAACAACCTCGCGCTGACCGGGTTTCTCCTCTGGAACACGAACCCACTCGATACCGGCGATAATCTCGCATCCGGCCTGCAACTCGACTACCCGAACGACCGCTGGGAAGGTCGCCTGGGCTTCACCGAAGTGCAACCGAATCACAACCCAGCCGTCGGCTTCACATCACGTCGCGGATTCCGTGGCTACAATCCCCAGCTCAGCTTCGCACCGCGACCTGATCGCCACGACTGGATCCGGCAGACTACCTTCGGCGTCGACGCCGATCTCCGGACTGACATGCAGAATCGGTTACTCACCCGGATTGTGGACGTCACGGCATTCGGGCTTGAGACACAATCGCAGGACTCGGTCGAGGTTCACGTGATCTCAAACTATGAACGACTCGAGCGCGACTTCGACATCCATCCTGGCCTCGTCCTTCCGGCCAAACTCGAAACCTCGTTCATCCGCTACCGAGTCCAGGCCGGCACCGCGAATCGGCGGATCCTGGCGACGAGATCGAGCGTAGAGTTCGGTAATTTCTTCACCGGCGAACGAGAACAAGTCGTCGTCAATCTCGCGATTCGACCACGCCCGGGGGTGGTCGTTAACCTGGAGAACGAGTGGAATCGGGTCTGGCTACCCGGGGGTCGATTCGAGACCCGTCTCGCTCGGCTGATCACTGACACCCAGCTCAGTCCGTGGATCTACTTCGTTAACAACTTCCAGTTCGACTCGGTCAGCAACTCGCTGGGCTGGCAGTTCCGGCTGCGATGGATCATCGAACCGGGCAACGATCTGTATGTTGTGTACACACAGAACTGGCGCGACGACCTGGCGCTCGACCGCTTCGTAGCACAAGACCGACGCGGGGCGGCAAAGTTCGTGTACACGTATCGTTACTGAACACGGCGCGGCTATGAGCAAGTCTGCGACTCCGTATCATTTCATCTACTTCGTCTCGTCTCACGGTTTCGGTCACGCGGCACGAGCAACCGCGGTCATCGATGCGGTCAACCGACTTATGCCGGGGAGTCGGTTTACGGTTTTCACAGACGTCGCGAGCTGGTTCTTCGAAAGCTCTCTCAATACGTTAGTGACGCTTGAACGGCTCGACGTCGATCTCGGTCTTGTTCAGACAGACGCACTGACCGAGGACCTGCCGGCCACGTTGCGACAGCTGACGAGACGAATCCCATTCCCGAAATCGGTACTGGACGATATCGCCCAACGCGTCGATAACCTCGGCGCCGATGTGGTCATCTGTGACATTGCTCCCCTCGGTCTCGCGGTCGCCGGGCACTGTGGTGTTCCCTCGGTGCTTGTCGAGAATTTCACCTGGGACTGGATTTATCGGGGCTACCTTGCAGCGTGTCCTGAGCTGGAACCGCTCGCAGGTTATCTCGAAGGGGTGTTCACCCAAGCTACATACCATATTCAGACCGAGCCTGTGTGCTCACTGTCAACTCATGCCGTGCACGTGTCACCGGTCAGTCGCAGGCCACGTCATTCCCGAACCGAGGTCCGCCGGCGACTCGGCGTGCCTGACGACGCACCGCTCGCCGTCGTCAGCATGGGTGGTGTGAACTGGAATTACGACACCCTGACGACCGGGTCCGATAACCATGAGCTGTGGGTCGTAGTGTTCGGCAGTGAGGCACCGGTCCGTCGCGGACGGGTTATCCGACTTCCCCATCACTCGGAGTTCTTTCACCCCGACATGATCCACGCCGCCGACGTCGTGGTGGGCAAGCTCGGCTACAGTACCTTGGCGGAGGTATGGAGTGCGGGTGTGCGACTCGGATATCTAGCGCGTCCTCACTTCCGGGAGTCCCCAACACTGGAAGCCTGGGCACAGCGGGAGCTTACGTGCCGTCGTCTCGAAGTGTCCGCCCTTGAAACAGGGGACTGGCTCGACACGATCGGAGAACTTTTACTCGAGCCACGAGGTCAGGCTGATCGGATCGGCGGCGCCAACGAGGTCGCCAGATTCCTGGCCCAGGTCGTTTCTCTGTTACCCTGATCACATGAATCATTGCGCTAAGTTCTTCGTGGGGCAAATCATCCATCACCAGAGGTTCGACTATCGTGGTGTGATCTTTGATGTCGACGCGACGTTTCAGGGAACCGACGAGTGGTACAAGTTGGTTGCACGGTCGAGTCCACCGAAACATCTGCCGTGGTATCACGTGCTCGTCGACGGAGCTGAGCATACAACCTATGTGGCCGAGCGCCATCTCGTCGCGTCCGACGAACGCGAGACACCGATCAACCACCCCTTGATCGCCGACCTCTGTGGCAAGCTCCACGAAGGTCGGTACTCCTTGAGAAGCTGGCTCCAATAACCCTCAATCGATCGCGAAGCAGTAGAAGAGTCCCGCCCCGCCGGTGCTCTGTAGAGCCTCCTGACCGCACCCGCTGGACGGGTGTGCCGAATTCCACGAACTCGCGCTGTCGCTGCGGCCCATTCGGTCGTGATGGCCAACCTGAGCGCGCCCCTCATCGCTTGAGGTCCAGTTCCCGCACGCGAAGTCCTCAGCTCCAGTGAACGCCGTCCCGTCTGGCTGCGAGCCGGTCAGGATGTCGTGCCTGTTGGGTATGTCGCCGACACCGTTCACTTGGTCGAGGCGTTCGGTTGTCGCGGTCTCTTTGGTCATCCGGTTGCCATCACCGTGCAGCGCCTCTACGTTTGCCGCGACCAGCAGCCCTTCGGCGTTGTACCAGGGACCAGTGCCGATCCGGTCACGTGCGTTGACGGCTGACTGAACCTCGCCGACCATGGTGCTCAGGTAGGCCCGCCAGGTGTGATCTCCCGCGTACTCGGCCGTCGCTAGCGCCTGACAGTGTGCGTCGGCTCCGACCAGTCCGCCAAGGTCACCACCCGTCCCGACCCCAGTACTCGTGATAAAGAAACTTGTCACCGACTTGGCGCCGCCCATCTCAAGATATTCTGGGACGCTCTGGGTGTCGGTCTCCTGCTCGCTTTCTGGCACTTCTTCCACGCTGGGCACAGAGCCGCCGGTCCGGCTACAACCGCCAAAAACGAGAGCCGCCACAACGACCAGGCGCAGACTAGTTGAGACACTCACGCCGAGGGGTGATCCGAACCGAGCGGGGAACCGACGAAATGAGCGAGTTTCAACTTTTTTGGCTCTCATACCTGCAGCTTACACTAGCACTGGGACACTACCTGCAGTCTCAATAGACTCTGCTTCACCTTCGCGTGAATCGAATCGAGCTGAACGACTCGACTAACCAACCGAACCTCGTTCAACCTGCCTGACTGGACGATCACTCGCCTCAGTAACACGGCGGCACCTGGAACGGATGGCGCAATTCCCCAGACTCCCCGACGGCTGGAGAGCGCCCTCAACATCCTGGCTTCGTAAAGCAGGTTAGCAAGATTCAGGGGGGATGACATTCATGGTGTCGCTCTCGACCACGCGGCGAAACAGTGGCGTGACCTCCTTAGCCACGCATGGTTATTGTGCCGAGCACGCAGGTGCTGCGATAGCCCGTGCTATTTTTCTCGAACCTCCTGGATCCGAAACACAAAGGCGTGAGTATCTGACCAAACGCTTGGCGGGCGGCCTGCCACCGGGCTTTCTCGTGTCGTGGAAACGTAACTTCGGCACTCCAGAAACGACCACATGTTAGTGACCGCTTCGTTCTTTTAGAACTCAAGCGAGCCACTGAAGTAGTAGCCGACAAGTCGGCTTCTTTCGATTAGGTCTCTAAGGTAAAACGACGGTGGAGGTCGAGGCATCCAGCGGCGACCCTCTTAGGGTGCCGCTGGCACTTCTTCACGTCTACTGGGACTTCACTCTGCTGCGAGTTCTTCGAGCCTGGCTCCACGAAGCACAGTATCCACGCTGTAATTTTCCTCGTGGTAGGCGTACTCGTAGATCTGCGGAACTTCATCGTCGAGTGGCATCAGCGGAATCTCCGCAGTCCACGGCGCTATCCACGTATCAGGATTAGTAACCGCCACGGCATAGGTGACCATTCCGGCGCCAACACGAGTAAAGCGTTCGACAAGATGCATCGCCGGACTCGACCCACTGAGATTCGTTTCACCGGAAAAGTTGATCGTGTCGACCACTAGAATATCGCCCTCCCAGTGCCCGCGAGAATCTCCGGACCACTACCTAAGTGAGCTGTGGAGGTTCCCGTCGAGGGAGCTAATGCGCGAGTTGTGAATCAGCTCGTTCCAGACGACGACGTAGTCAGGCGTCTGAAAGATCTGCACGTTCTGGTTGTGCGCCCCAGGAAGCATCGGCGGACCCGTATTGAACCCAAGAATGCAACGGTCACCCACGCCACGGTGCTCTTGACGGCCGGATCTCCCGCTGCGCATCCGCTCGCCGTTGCCCGTCGGGCGTAAGCGGTGGCAGACGGCCATCGGAGGGATCAATGATCAACGAGGTGCGCCGCGAGGCAACGACCGCTGATCCGCACTCATACCAGCAGTGGTCGCGACCACGCTTACGCTCAGAAACACGAATAGTTGACGGGGCATCGCAACCTCCTCTTTTTTTATTTCTGAGATGAAATCCTACAAAAAAAGCCCGGTGGGCGAGAGGCCCACCGGGCTGTCGTGTGTCATGGTCCAGAAGCGATCGTGCGACCGCTTCGTGTCTAGCTAGCCGAGCCTAGAATTCGATCCCGCCGCCAACGTGAAACAGGCGACCCGCGAGAATCGCATCGACCTCATTGTTCTGCTGCGCTGCCGGCGTCAGCCACGAAGCGCCGAAGCGCTCGTTGACCCCAAGAATCTGGTTACCGTTCAACGCGTTGTAGATATCGAAGTTCGCGGTCAGTCTGGCGCCCCCAACATTCAAGGCCTTCGAGAACCGAATGTCGAGCATGTTGCGACGGTCCAGGAACTTCGAATACGGCGGAATCAGCGGAATCGACGTCACCGACGTGCATTTGGCAAACGACTTGCTTCCGCACGCCGAGAGGTTGCGGCCGAGCGAGCCCGCAATCACGCTATTAGGTGCACGCCAATCCGCATCGATCGGCCTCCCCGCCACACTCCGGAACGAGCCGCTCAGCGAGAGGTCGTACGGTAGCGGGAAGCTGCCGAACATCTTGAAGTTGTTGTGCGCCTCCGTCCCGATCTGGGTGTCGCAGTTCAGCAGATTCTGTGGCGAATCAACCACATAGCAGCTGTTGATATTGGTGACGCCGGTATCAAAGCCGCCACCGAACTGCGCGCCGTTACCGAACCGCGTATCGATGCTGACACCAACGAAGTCCGACGTGCCGCAGTTCTTGCCGCCAGACGGGGCTCGTCCGGACGATGAGCGCTGCTGCCCGCAGGTAACTCCGGTGGCCGACCCGATGAACCCTCCGGCATCTTTCACCACCGTCAGCGATTTTCCGTACGCGTTGGGATTGATGTCATAGAGGCCGCAGAGCTCTTGTCCACCACCATTTGGTAGGCGCGCATCCGACGGCGTGGTCACGCAGTAGGGGCTGAAATCGGACGATGTGATCTCAACGTTGTCATCCGTCCGGAAGTTACCAGACCAGTTGCGGTAGTAGCCGGCGGTCAGCGAGACCCCGGTGGTCAGCTCGTGCACCACTTCGGCCGACATATCCCAGCTCATGTTCCGGTTCCCAAAGCCTTGCGTGATGGCGTCCTCATACGTGGTCGCGGCCGCTTTGGTTCCACCGAAGAGGTTGTTGCTGATCGGCCCGCATTCGCCGTTCGCGGAGAAGTTGGTCAGATCGCAGGTCGGCTTGAAGTCGCCGTTCGCGTCGTTCCAGTTGCGATTGGCACTGAGCACCGCACTCGAAACGGGGTTGATTCGTGAGACAAGGCTACTCAACGTCGTCTCCACATATCGCCCCAGGGCGAACTTGAGCGCAGTCCGCCCGCTGCCCGCCAAGTCATACGAGATACCCAGTCGCGGGTTGATATCCGTGAAGGAGATGGCGTTGGAAATCTCACCGTATGTACGCTGTGGGATGAAGTTGGTGGCGGCAAAACTCTGGGCCGGCACCCGACCATTATATTTGTCGTACCGGAGGCCCATGTTGATCGACGCCCGGTTCAACGTCCACTGGTCCTGGATAAAGATCCCCAGAGGAGTCATGTGCTCTTTCTTCGGATCATTGGCATACGTCGCGTGCTGGGTAATCCTGTTCGGGATGCGGCTGTGCATCTTGCCTGCCGAATCTGCGACGAGGCCACCGCGCAGGTAGTACGTCACGTCACCCACGATATCCTGTTGGAATTCGGAGATGCCATGTTCCAGCTGGGCCCCGATCTTGAAAGCATGTGACCCCGTAACGTAGGACATCGAGGCCCGCTCGGACCAGCGATGCTTTTTGATGCGATCAGAGTAGTAGGACCGCGCGTTATACCGGAAGCCGGTTGACAGATCGCGGGTGGCGATCGCGCCCAGGACCGACGAAAACTCGTTGGACCCTGGTGCAGGATAAGGCCACTGGCCGCGCATGTGCGAGAAACCGGCCTCAAGGAGGAGTCGGTTCGACACCGGCGAGGTGTAGGTGGCCTGATACAGCTGCTCAGGTGAGAGGTTGTACTGGTGCTGGAATGCCTCCGGTGAGAAGAACTCCCCGCGGCCCCGGTTAAAGAACGACTGGAAATCGGTGAAGATACCAATCTTGTTCCGGTCCGATAGCTGCCACGTCAACCGCCCCCCGACGCTCCTCATCCACTCCGTGCGGTACGCCCTTCGACCCGTGTCGGGTGTGTATAAGAGATTGGCCGAGCCAATGGTGGTGTTGAAGTAGGTGTTGGGTATCGTGTTCTTGTTACGCGCTGCGCGTGTCGCGGCGAAGAACCACAGCTTGTCTTCCTTGATCGGACCACCGAAGGTCCCGTCAACATTGTAGAAAAGAAGCATCTCGTTCGAGAACAGGACGCCTTGGTCCTTCAGGTTCTGATCTATGTTGTCAGCCTGCAGGCCGTCGTTGGAATAGCGCAGGTCGAACATGCCCGTATACTGGTTCCCGCCCTCTTTGGGAATCAGGTTCATAATCATCGTCGCTTTGCTCTCGGCATTGCCGCCGCCAGTCTCCATGACCGTTTCCGACGAGAATGACGTGTTCACCATATAGATGATCGACGACCCGTTCGGGTCGGCGATGCCCATCCCGTCAAACAGCATTTCGGAGTCGCTCTTGCCGTGAAAGAACAGCGCACCGCTTTGGCCGTTGGACCGGTAGAGACCAGACGTCCCGCCAACGTCGGCGGTGCCGGTAACCCCAGGAACGAGCGAGATGAGCGAGGACGCCACAGCCTTTAGACCGGTCGGCAGCGTCTCGAGCAGTTCGGTCGAAATCGCCGACTGCGCAACGGTGTTTTGCACGTCAACCAGTGGGCTCGCGCCGGTGACCGTGATCGTCTCCTCGATACCACCGACTTGCATGGCGGCGTCGACATTAGCCGTGAAATTCGCTCCCAGCTCGATACCTTCCGCGATGACCGTCGAAAAGCCCGGGAGCGTAAAGGTGACCGAATACGTGCCAGGCACGAGACCCACAAACGCGTAAAGTCCCTGGCCATCGGTGAAGGCCGTGCGAACTGCTTCAATCAGCACCGGGCTAGCTGCCTCGACGGTGACACCGGGCAGCACGCCGCCGGTGTCGTCAGTCACCGTACCGGCAATACCCTGTGCCGATGCCGTGGACGCAACAAACATCAGTAGCGCCACCAGTAAAGCACTGCCGAAATACGAAAAACGGTTCCTAATCATCGACGACTCCTCCTTTCCCCAATACGGTGGGGACCCGGAACTTTAAGCCAGCGCCTGCGCGGAGACTTCCCGCGCCAACGAAATTACCGGCTAGTTTTAACACTTTCAGAATTGCCCGTCAAGCCGCCGCGCCTGAGACCGGTCTGACAACCTCTTGCGAAGAGTAGTTAACCACGTGTAGCCTGGATAAACTTGGGGCACGACCACTACACCGCTCGCTCAACATGAGAATGTTACAGCCTGCGGCGCTCAAAAAAAGAGAGAGTGAGATCAGATGAATGTTCAACTCCTTGCTATCGTCCGGGCGCTTGCTATTCTAATCGCGCTCTTCTCGGCGACGTCTGGATCTGCCGTCGCCCAGCCGGTATTATCGCCCGCCTCGCCGGCGGTGCCACGTATGCCAGATGGTCGACCCAACCTCCAGGGTATCTGGGATTTTGGCTCCCTGACACCCTTGCAACGACCCGCCGCGCTAGCCGGGAAGCAATTTTTAACGGAGGAGGACGTGTCGTCTCTGGAAGCGCAGGCAGCGGCTCAGGTCGACCTCCCACCACGCTCCGGCGATCCCGGTTCTTATAATCGGTTTTGGATGGACCGAGGTACGAGGGTCGCTCAAACGAAACGAACATCGCTGATTATCGATCCGCCGGACGGGCAACTGCCTGCCTACGCGCCTGCCGGAAGGGACCGGATGGCTTCCCGCGAGGAAGCGCGACGCCGGAGTGCAGGTCCGGAGGATCGCGACGTGGACGAGCGATGCATTCTTGGTTTTAATTCCGGTCCGCCAATGTTGCCCGGCGCGTACAATAATTTCGTCCAGCTGTTTCAGATTCCCGGATACGTCGTGATTCTTAACGAAATGGTAAACGACGTTCGGCTTATTCCTCTTGGTGGCCGTCCGCCTCTACCCCCGCAGATACGCCAGTGGAGGGGTGACTCACGTGGTCGCTGGGAGGGAGATACCCTGGTGGTCGAAACTCGGAATTTTATGGACCTTGGCACCGCGCATCCTGCACCCAACATGGAACTCCTAGAAGCCTTGGGTCCGAAACTTCATTTAGTCGAACGGTTCAGTCGTCTAGACACCGATACGCTCCTCTATCAATTCACGATCAATGATCCGACGGCATGGACGCAGCCATGGAGCGTCGAGATGACGATGACGAAGACTGAGGACACGCTGTATGAGTACGCGTGTCACGAAGGCAACTACGGCCTGGCCAATATCCTCGCCGGCGCTCAGGCCGACGACCGCGCATCGCGGTAAGTTGCCTGCGGATGTGAGCCGCGCTCTCCGACTGTTCAGCGTCCAGACACGCAACCGTCTCAACTATGCGCGTGGCCAGAAACCAGGGAACGGCAGCGGAAGAACGCCTCACAATTCATCCGATGACGCGGCATTATTCATCGCGCGCTGAATCGATCCTGCCGTTCTTGGCCATGGAAGTCATGGAACGCGGGATGACCATGGCCCGCTCCGGTATCGACGTTGTGCAGCTCGGTGTCGGGGAGCCAGGTTTTCCGCCACCTCTAAAGGTCGTCGAGGCCGTCGCGGCGGCCGTCGCGGCCGGCGATACACACTACACGGATAGCCGCGGCCTCTACACCTTACGCGAGGCGATCGCCGCTGACTGCAAACGTCGTCGCGGCGTCCCCATGAGTCCCGATCGAATTATCGTGACCGGCGGCTCGTCTCCGGCCCTGTTTCTTGTGTTCAACCTGCTACTCGACCCAGGCGACGAGATCATCATCCCAACGCCCCACTATCCGTGTTACATAAATATGATCGCAGTCTGCGGCGGCCGCTCGATCCTCGTTCCTACCTCTCCCAACGACGGCTACCGCATCGATATCGACCGAGTGAGTGCCGCCATCACGCCGCGCACCAAGGGTATCCTCGTTGCCTCGCCAGCCAACCCCACGGGTGCCGTCCAGCCTCCGGAGGTGATCGGAGCCCTATCGAACCTTGGCGTACCCATTCTGTCCGATGAGATTTACGACGGTCTCTTGTTCGACGGCGCCATCAACACGTCGCCTCTGGCGTCAACTGACGACTGCTTTGTCTTCGACGGGTTCTCTAAACGTTACGCCATGACCGGGTTCCGGCTCGGGTACGTCATCGCGCCCGAGCGCGCGATTCGTGCGCTCGTGTGCATGCAGCAGAACCTATTTATTTCCACCGCACACTTTGTGCAGACGGTTGGTCTGAGTGCGCTTGAGCACGGCGACGCACACCTGCAGACTATGCTCACCGAATACGGCAGGCGGCGGAGTCTGCTTCTCGATGGCATCCGCAGTCTCGGCCTAGCTGTCCCAATTGCACCGACCGGCGCCTTCTACGTACTGGCCGACGCGCGCCACCTCGGTCCCGACTCGCTCGCGCTGGCCTTCGATATCCTCGAGCGGGCCCGCGTCGCACTCGGGCCGGGCCGCGACTTTGGCGAGATAGCCGAGGGCTTTCTGCGATTTTCCTTTGCCGCTACATACGAGGACATCGCCGAGGCACTCGGGCGCCTGCACGACGTATTGCCGGAGATGGCCGTTCGCGCTCACGACTGAACCGCCTTGGTCCACCTGTTTTCTGTCGTGTCTGGTGCGTCGAGATGCGGAGAGTATCGGTTGAAGTCGCTAAAGGGATCGACTACGGGTTTGAGATGGCAGAGTTTGGCGAGTTCCTAGCTAGTCTTGACCGGTGGAATGGCCTCCATGAGCAGATCGAACGCGCGCTGGAGCGCGTGCCCGCCGGCTTTCGCCCCCGTGTACTTACCGATTCTCACCACGACGAGCTGATGCGTCGGGATGATCGTGGTGCTCTGCCCTCCCGCACCTCGCATACTGAACGCGCTCTCCGGAATTCCACCTGACCCGTTGGCATTGACCCAGAAGAGCGACCCGCCATATTGAGGGCGACCGTCGGCAATCCACGCCGGTGCCGTCTCGGAGGCGTAATCGACCCAGCCTTCCGGTAGGATTCTTTCTCCGTTCCACACGCCGTCCGTCAGGTAAAGGTTCGCCAGCCTCGCCCAGTCACGCGCCGGCATGAGCGCCCGCCCCTGACCCAGGAAGTTACCGTAGGGATCGGTTTCGATCACCGCGTCGCGGATGCCGATCTTATCGAACAGGTTACGCTGTGGGAATGCGTGATAGTTCTCTCCCCGAGCCTCCACAGCGAGCCGAACCAAGTAGCTCGCCAGCACGGGATCGGTGTTCCGGTAGCGTCCAACCGTGTTGGGGGGCCACTGTTGAGGACGTGTGGCCGCGTAGTCGTACGAGTTCACCGTCCCCGTATACAGATACACATGATCGGTGTATCCGATCGACGAATCGTAATCTGGATCCTGCGGCGCCCGAATCCTGAGTCCGCTTGACATCCTCAGGATGTCACCAATGCGAATGTCTTGACGCGAATCGCCTGGTGTTTGCCACTCGGGGATCGGCGCAGACTGCCAGAGCTCGTACTCGCCTTGTTCGATAAGCACACCCACCAATGTACCGGTCAGGCTCTTGGTCATCGACCAGGACTCAAGAGGGCTATGCATGTCCACATCATCCCCATAGCGCTCACCGACGATGCGGCCCTTGTATGTAAAGAGAAGCGCAAGCGTGCGAGCCTCCGGCGGGCCAAACCCTACGTCAAGTGCTTCCTTCACCTTGATCATGTCTAGCTCAGCTGGCCAAGGGTCGTCAGGCAGCAGGTCCCCCATGGGCCAAACTGTCGTCTCGGCTGGGGGAAGATTTCGTGGCACATCAGTGGGAGTGAAGTAGACCGAGTCCTCCCCGATCGGTAACGCCACGCATCCCTGATTCTTGTAGCGCTTAGCCACACGCGTCACACCATCCGGTAGCGTCAGGGCAACCGACTGCCTCTCGACGTCAACAACCCGGCTAACCACGTGACGCCGTTCCTCGAACGGACTCGTGAAACCACCGATATGTACCGCTGCATCTTCCGGATCGAGTCCTGTGAGAAACACTGCCGAGCACAGGGTACGTGCAAATCCGGCCGTATGGTGGTGAAGTGCCTCACCCGGCGGAGGCGTGTATTCCGTATCCAGTTCGAGCTCAGCGGCTCGCGTAGCTAGAACCGATTGGGCCTCCTGCGTGCCCGACTCTTCGACAGTTCCAGAAACCGCCGTCTCGGGTCCTCCACACGCCACCGATGACAGAAACGCAACGACGAACAAGAAACCAACGTACGCGTTACTACGCATCTTCTCTCCTTCTGCCTGTTCTCAAGAGGCCGTACGTGTCGGTCTTTCGTTCCCAACGAGGCCGTTTACTGTGTAGGAGACCCGCACGCGAACACCCGTCAACGTCCACCTACCGGTATTGCCTTCGCGACAAAGTCTAGAAGCATCCGGTGGAACTCCTCCGGCCGATCCAAATACCAGGCATGACGAGCGCCAGTCAGGATTACTGTCTCACCGTTCAGAGCCTGAGCCAGAATATTGGCCTGCGACACAGGAATGACCTGATCGTCTCCTCCCCACATCACTAACGTCGGCACGTCCACCCGCATCAAGGCTTCCAGATGGTCGTTAATTCCCACAGGCGCAATAGGTATATAGCCCGCCACGCGTTCAGGATGTCGGGCAACCAAAGGCAGACTGAACCCGCCGCTCATGGACGGCGACACCATCAGGAACCGACTGGTCGGCCACAGCATCTCCAGTGCGTGGTGCAGGTAGTCGTTACGCGGAATCGTTGACGCCTCGGAATCGCCATAGCCCGGCAGATCAAGGGCGACCACATGGTGCCCGGCATTGACTAACGAAGCTATGGTGCCAAGTGTGCGCCAGGTCTCAGAGGTGAATCGTCCACCGTGCAGCAACAGCACGCTGGTCGATTTAGGTGCCCCCGCTTCGAGATAGTGCAGCGTTGTTCCGTCAACCACGGCATTGTGACTTACGATCGGTGTCTGTGCAGCCGTCGGGGCAGTCGTGTGTAATAAGACAAGACAACCCCCAATGCCGAAAGTCACGCGAAGCGCAAACGCTCGCGGTGACAGCGTCAGCCCCACGTCCCTACGCCGATATGTCACCGCCCTCTCCGATTCCACAGCTAAACTCGACAGACACCTACAATCCCACAGCGAATACTGAACCAGCGAGTCATTCATACTGCCGGCCATCGCCGCTTATGGAGTCGCCGCACCTCCCACCCGCAGATCTTGAAAAAACGCTCGAACGTCATCGACATAGAGCGCCGGTTCCTCACTGGCGGCGAAATGGCCTCCACTCGGCATCATAGTGAAGCGAGTGAGATTGTAGCGAGCCTCGAGCCACCGCCGTGGCGTGAACCTGAACTCCCCTGGAAACGCCGCGCACGCCGTCGGGACTTCGATCCGCTCTGTGCTTGGAGGATTCTCGCTGTGCCGGCCCTCATAGTAGTACCGGGCCGCCGACGTCGCTGTTTGCGTAACCCAGTAGATCGTGATGGTCGTGAGCAGTTCGTCCTTACTGAATTTCGTCTCTGGATTCCCGTCACAGTCGCACCAGCTTCGATATTTCTCGACGATCCACGCCGCCAGCCCAACAGGAGAATCATTAAGGCTGTAGCCGAGGGTCTGTGGCTTCGTGCCCTGTATGTGGCTGTAGCCACGCTCCTCTTCTGTCCAGAACGCAGCGCGTTCGCGCATCAGTGCAATTTCGGCGGCTGGTACGCCAGCCGTGGGGTTCGACGGATCTGGCGGACCAGCAGTGCACAGATTAAGGTGCAGACCTGCAACATGTTTACTGTCATCGACGGCGAGCCGTCGACTGATTCCTGCGCCAAGATCTCCGCCCTGCGCGCCATACCGCTCGTACCCTAGGCGCGCCATCAACTCCGCAAAGATCGCTGGTGTGCGATCGCGATAGCCCAACTGACGCGGCCGCTCCGAAAAGCCATAGCCTGGTATTGACGGAACCACGACGTGGAAGGCGTCCTCGGCACGTCCTCCGTAGCTGACGGGGTCGGTCAACGGCCCGATGACCTTGGTGAACTCCGCAAACGTTCCAGGCCAACCGTGGGTCAGTATCAAAGGAAATGCATCAGGTTCCTTCGATCGACGATGTATGAAATGGATGTCGATGCCGTCGATCGCGACCTTGAATTGCTCGAACTGGTTGAGCCGGCGCTCTTGTGCCCGCCAGTCGAATTCGTCACGCCAGTAGTCGATCAGCTGCTTCAGGTAGGCCTGGTTGGTCCCAAGACTCCACCCCACTCCGTCGGGTTCGTCCGGCATGCGCGTCCGAACCAGTCTCTCCTTAAGGTCAACTAGTACGTCGTCAGGAACTTTAATCGTGAACGGCTCGACCTGGACACCGGCAGACGCCTGGTTCTCCGTGGCGCGTATCGAGCTTTCCAGAGGTGACCAGGGAAATTCTATAAAGACACCGAGCCCCAAGGGTAACAAACCCAGTAGCAAAAGAAAGAAGGCTGAACGCATCATGGACCACGCTCCTCACCAGAACCGAGTTTTAGATCAGGACCCTTATACACTGACACCCGAGTCAGACATAGGCCATCCTTGACTGAACTCTGAGAAAGCTATTTTGATCCGCTTGCAGAAGCCGGAGTAACGGCCTATTGTCTCCGTTTGGAGTTAAGCGGCCGTGGCCACTTACTGAACGCACGCGCTGCGAAGAAGCGGCGGAATACTAATGAGCTTGACACTTACGCTGACAACGATGGACGACAACGCCGACCAACGCCGAGCCCCAGACACGAGCGCGGTCGTCGTGATCGCGGCCGCCTGTCTCATGGCGCTCGGCGTCAGCGGATCCGCGCAGGTCCAACCCAGTTCGACTGACTGGCCCAGCCAGAACTTGAACCTTGACAATAATCGGTTCGCGCCGTTGGAGGAAATCAACGGCACGAACGTGAGTCAGCTCGCCGAGCGATGGTCTTATGAGGTTGGACCGACTGACAATATTGCGCAAACCACCCCGCTCGTGGTCGACGGTGTGATGTATTTCCATTCGCACTCCACTCTCTTTGCCATCGACGCGGCCACCGGTCACGAACTGTGGACGGCGGTCCTTAACGCCGGATCGGATAGCGCTAGCCCCGTACGTGGACCGACCTTCGTTGACGGAACAATCTACGCTTATCGCGGCGCCGATCTCTATGCCATGAACGCCGACACCGGTGTGCCGGTCGAGACGTTCGGAGACCAAGGGATATTGACGGTCGTCAGTAACGCCTTGCAAATGAAATACCCGGACGATTTCCCACCAAGTCTCGACCCGGTCAGTATCGGCTACCGCATCACCACGCCGCCGGCGCACTATGACGGAACCATGTATGTTGCGGCCGCGCTCTCCGAGGGACATATTCCAGGCGGTCTGGTCATAGCTACCGACGCCGACACCGGCGCCATTAAGTGGGTGTTCAACACGATTCCACAGGGCCCACAGGACGAAGGCTGGGAAATTGCGCGCGATACTTGGGGCGACGGTGCCCGCGCCGGTGGTGGCATCTGGACTCAACCAGCGGTCGACCCGGAACTGGAGATGGTGTACGTCAATGCTGGTAACCCATCACCCGACTACGACGGGTCGGCGCGGGTTGGGATCAACCTATTCAGTAATAGTACGATCGCGCTCGACCTTCACACCGGCACACTACAGTGGCACTACCAGGCGGTGCACCACGACCTCTGGGACTGGGACCACGTGACGGGTCCGGTGCTGTTTGATGTGACTGGCGACGACGGCCAGACCATCAAGGGGCTTGCCGCAGCCGGCAAGAACTGTCTCTTCTACATGTGGAATCGAGAGTCTGGAGAACCGCTTCACGCGATGGTAGAAACGGTCGTGCCCACCGAGACCGACGTGCCGGGTGAGCAGGTCTGGCCGACACAGCCGATCCCGCATAATGCCGCCGGAGTACCGATGACTCCGCTCTGCGCCACCTTCGTCTCGCTCGACGATCCGGAACTGGCGGCTCGCTCAGCGCAGATGTACGCGCCCTACTGGATCAGTAAATCAGTCATCGTGCCGCACGGCGGCTCCAGCTTCGGTTCACCCTCGTTCAGCCCCCGCACTGGCCTGGTCTACGTCACCGGGAAAAACGGCGCCATTGCGCTCGTCGTTAACCCGGTCGGCGACACCCTCGAACCTGGACCGGACTCCCGCGGGCACACCGAAAACTTCGATAGTATCGATCGGCTCAGTGAAGACTTTCCACCAGAAGTCACGGTCTCGGCATACGATCCGCTGAGCGGCGAGCAGACGTGGCAGACGATACTTCCGGCGAGAACATCGATCGGTGCCAGCGGCAACATGGTGACGGCAGGCGACCTGGTGTTCCAAGGTGTCGAAGATGGGGGATTTTACGCGCTGAACGCCAAGACGGGCGAGATGCTTTACCGGTTCGATGCCCCTCGACCGATTCGGGCGAACCCGATGACGTATGAGGTCGCCGGTAAACAGTACGTGACCATCGTTGCAACCAACACGGTAGTCACGCTGGCGTTACCGTAGGCACTCCCGAGCTATCAGCACGCGAACGCCACGGCTTAATGGTCGGCCGCATAGGAGACTTCTCTCCTTGAGCCCGAATTCCTGTTATCCTGCGGCGGTCACCTATCCCTTCGTCCGAGGAGACTTCGATGTCCCACCGATCCGGTTATATCCTGCTGGTCGTCTTACTGGCCCTCACCTGGAACCAGACAAGTCAGGCGCAATCGCTCGACCTGCTTATCCGGGGCGGCCGCGTCATCGATCCGCGCAACGGCATTGACGAGATTCGCGATGTTGGAATCATCGACGGCCGTATTGCCGAGGTCGCCACTGGAATCGACGCGACCAGAGCCGAGACTGTCGTCGACGCGGTTGGACTCGTGGTGGCACCGGGTTTCGTTGACCTGCACACCCACGTTTTTTTCGGTACACAACCAAACTCAGCCTACAGCGACGGGCACAGCGCAATACCGCCTGACGGTTTCACGTTCCGGTCGGGCGTAACCACAATCGTCGATCTTGGCGGATCCGGTTGGCGTGACTTTATCCAGTTCAAGGAGCAAGTTATCGAGCGCTCGCAGACGCGCGTGCTAGCGTTTCTCAACATCGTGGGCAGCGGAATGAAGGGCGGACCAATCGAACAGAACATCGCCGACATGGATCCAAAATTGACCGCACTGCGAGCGAGCCAGTTTCGGGACATCGTCGTCGGTGTCAAGACGGCCCACTACCGATCAGTTGTCGGTGCGGAATGGGAGGCCGTCGATCGGGCGGTGGCCGCTGGTAACCTGGCTAACCTACCCGTGGCCGTCGACTTCGGTAGCCAGGATCCGCACCTGTCGCTCCGGGATCTGTTTCTGATTCATCTTCGGCCTGGTGATATCTTCACACACGCGTTTTCCCAATCTCGGGGACGGATGGCGATTGTCGATGACGCAGGCCGTCTCCGTCCGTATCTCGCCGAGGCGCGTGAACGTGGCATCGTCTTCGACGTTGGCCACGGCGGTGGTAGCTTCAGATTCCGTCAGGCAGTACCGGCAATGGAACAAGGGTTTCCGCCCGACACGATCAGCACCGACCTGCATACAGGCAGTATGAATGGTGGCATGAAGGACATGCTGAACGTTGCGTCGAAGTTCCTTAACATGGGAATGCCGCTAGCCGATGTGGTAGCCAAGTCGACATGGGCGGCAGCCGAGACGATTCACCGGGACGACTTCGGGCATCTGAGCATCGGCACGGAGGCCGACGTTGTCGTGCTTGCCGTACGAGAGGGGGAGTTTGGCTTCCTAGACGTGGGTAATGAGACGATACGAGGCACCCAGAAGCTTGAGGCTGAGATGACGGTACGTGCCGGTCGAGTTGTCTGGGACCTGAACGGTCGAGCGGGCACCCCATCGGAGGTCCAACCCTGATCACCCCGCCGACAGCGGATCTCCTCATTACATTCCAGGACACATAGCCTCGACCGCCTGGTTCTTTACATCCCGTTGGCCATCCACGCAGTCAACGATTGTCGCTTGGACTTCGCGACGAACGGTCGGCCGATGATGAGCTCCTGGTCGGTATCTGCCTTCGGGACAAGCTTTTGGGTTCGGCCGAGTTGGTTGTCAGCGCCGTACATGTTTCCCTCCGAATCGACCGAAAAGGCGTGCACTTCATTGAATCGTATCGCGCCTTCGTTTGGAAGGTTCCACGTGTAGAGCCTGTTACCACCAAAGTCCAACTTTACAAATTTAAGAGGCCGAAGGTCAGACACCCAAACATGCTCCTCATTGACGACAAGGTCTAAAGGCAGACCGAAGCCATCCCAGACGTCAATCCACTCGACTCCAGATTGACTTAGTCCGTTACTTTCTCCGGTCACCCTGAAAACCTGTACTCGTCCACCCGAACGGTCGAGTGCGAAGATTCTGTTGTCGGGTCCAATGGCGACAGCATGTACCCCATTAAACTCGCCACGGCCATTTCCAAATCTGCCGAACTCCGACAAATAGTTTCCGGCACTATCCATGATGACGATGCGGTGATTGTCGAGACCGTCGGCCACCAATACTCTGCCGTCGGGTAAAAACGCCACATCTTGCGGTCTACCAAAATGGGTCTCGCCGCTGCCAGCGATGTTCTTCTCACCGAGAGTCATGACAAGCTCTCGCCCATCGTTTGAAAAGACAAAGATCTGGTGCAGGGTCTCGTTGACGACCCACACGCGGCGTTCGGGGTCGTAGGGGCTAATGCGAATCCGATGCGGTCCAGGGCCATCGGCTCCTTCAAAGAGATGGTTCCATTGGTCCCACACCTCAAGCACGTTCCCGGTACTGTCAACGACAACGATGCAGTTTTTCCATACGCGGTTGGGTTCACGGAGAACGTTCAATCCGATTGACCCGGCCCAACCGGCGAAGCCGGTTGGGACCGGGTCAGGCAGACGAGTCTCTCCACGTTGAAGAATAAAGATTCGATCCAAAGATTCGACGAAGACCCCCGAGTTTCCTCCAAAGGCAAACCCCTCGTCGGCATATGGTTTCAACCATCCCTCTACGACATCGTAGGGACTCGATCCAAGTGGTCCCAAATCCTGTGACAGGACAGGGTAAGGCGTTACACCGGTCAAAACGAGAACTACAAGAATACCGAGGCGGCGTTCGATCACATTCCCTCCTAAAACATACGAAACGGATTTCAACTGTCTGGAGCAGGAAGTTCTCTGTCGCCACCAAGAGGAAGCACACCGTCTGGCACCTCAGTGGTGACACCCACGAAAACTGACGCACCAGCTCGCGGGCTAACTACTGCTAGTGCCTCTCGATGAATGCCGCGATCCTCATCATCCCTGGGTCGTGGTCTTCGCCCATCTTCGAGTTCACGCTACCATGGGTACGATCTGCGATCTGCTCCAGAAAGACCTCATTTCCATGAACCATCAGCTCGGCCTTCAGGCGGTCGTTCTGCTCACGCCGCCAGAAGTCATCACCGTCGGCGTAAACAAACAGCATTGGAGGCTTACCCGAACCAATGTAGGGCGTCACGGATGCACGCAGCCAGACGTCCTCGTTCGTGCCCCATACCGTCTTCGGACGACGCGGTGCGACGGCTGGTTCCTCAACGTAGAGAAATGGGCTAATCGGAATCGTTCCGCGAATATCGGACAGCTTCATCCCATGAGCGGCCAGATACGATGGGTCGACTGACATGAGAGCGGCCAGGTAGGCTCCCGCTGAGTGACCGGCAACGAACACCCGGTTGGGGTCGCCACCGTAAATTTCGATATTTCGCTTCGCCCACACGAAGGCGGCGGTCGCATCCTCCATATGGGCCGGGTGCATCACGGTCGGAGACAGTCGGTAATTTACGCTCACGACGCCAATCCCTCGCGCGGTCAACTGCCTGGCCAGACCTTCCCCAATTGCCTTGGCACCGGCTAGCAGGCCTCCGCCGTGAAAATAGAGCACGACCGGCACGTCCATCGAAGCCTGTGGCATGAAGACGTCGAGCCTATCCTTGTTTGCAGCGTAGTCAGTTCCGGAGATGTAATCGATGTCACGATGCACAACGGCGTCCTGTGCCGAACCTTGCCTAGCGGCAAGCGTGCTAAGCGTGATGATGATCATGGCCGTGATCGTGAACCGATCGACTCGTAGTCCCGGCGATGTGATGTTTCGCATGGCTTCCTTTTTGTTTTGTTGTCGATACATCCGACCAAACCACCGCGTTCTACTCTTACTGATAGATAGCGAACGAACCACGGTGCCACATTCTCTGACGAAGATGCAACGGCTTGCTAGGCGGCAAGAAATTAGACCACAGGATGACACGTGTGCGTATTGGGACGCGGGACGTGATCCGTGCTGCCTCTTACCGCAGGCGCGTAACAGGCTTTGTGACGTCGCCAAATCCGGGCTATCATCCCCGCCCCATGACCTTTCTCACTGCTCTCGAATGCTCTGAACCATGCGGCCTTGGTCCATACGACCCAACCGAGCCCCAGCACCTCTGCCGCTGCGGCGCTCCTCTTTTAGCTCGCTACGACCTGGATGCACTCAGGACGAAATGGGATCCGAAGAGCCTTCGGGATCGGCCAACAACACTCTGGCGTTATCGGGAAGTACTTCCACTTGCCTCCGACGAAGACCCAGTCACTCTGGGCGAAGGGATGACGCCCCTCATCCGTGCAAGACAGATCGAGCAAACGCTCGGCGTTCGCACCGTCTTCGTCAAGGACGAGTCACTCAATCCAACGAACTCCTTCAAAGCTCGGGGACTGTCCGTTGCCGTCACCAAGGCAAGACACCTCGGTGCCACCTGCCTCTCGGTCCCATCCGCCGGCAACGCAGCCAACGCCCTCGCTGCCTACGCGGCCCAGGCCGGTTTGGACGCAAAGGTGTTCATGCCCCGCGACGTCAAGCTGCCGTTCATTCGTGAATGCGAACTCTACGACGCCGATGTGACTCTCGTTGATGGACTCATTACTGACGCTGGACGCGTCGCCGCTGAAAAGGGCGGGCCGCTTGGTTGGTACGACATGTCCACACTGAAGGAGCCCTACCGAGTTGAAGGCAAGAAGACGTTGGCGTATGAGATCGGTGAGCAGTTGGGCTGGTCCTGGCCGGATTGGTTTATTTACCCAACGGGAGGCGGCACAGGAATCGTCGGCATGTGGAAGGCCTTCGATGAGCTCGAGCAGCTGGGTTGGGTTTCGGGCTCCTCACGACCAAAAATGGTCTCGGTTCAAGCTAAGGGCTGCGCACCAATCGTCCGGGCATTTGAAACAGGAGCGAGCCGAGCGGAACCGTGGAGCCCAGCAGTCACCTCCGCGGACGGCCTTCGCGTGCCGCGGGCCGTTGGGGACTTCCTCATTCTTCGCGCGCTGCGAGAGAGCCATGGAACGGCGCTCGCCGTCAGCGACACTGAAATGGTCGAAGGGATGCGAGCACTTGGTCGGCTTGAGGGTATTAGCGCCGCACCAGAAGGCGGCGCCACGTTCGTCGCCCTGCGCACACTACTCCAGCGTGGTGTCATCTCTCCCGATTCGAGCGTGGTGCTGTTCAATACCGGTGGAGCATTGAAGTATCTTGAGTTACTAGGGAGTTGAGCAGTGGGCAGTGAAACGGATGCCACCCTGAAGACTTCTCAATTCATCTGATATTCAGGTGTGCTCATGATGACGTGAGTCACGATGCGTAACGGATCTTCCATGTAGGTCTCGGCGCGACTGAGATCCGATGTCCCGAGTTCATCCTGCAGAAGTGCCACCAGATTGTCTCGTAAGCCAGAGGTGGCCGGCATCCGTAAGAACCGTCCCAGTAAAGCATCCACCGCCTCACCGGTGGTCTCTGAACCCGAGTCCAAGACGATCTGTGTCAAGTTGACTCGAGCCCCCCCACGGGGTGTCGGAATCAGCTTCTGCATGGCCTGAGCCCACGCCCGGTAACCGGAGACACGGGTGTTAAATAGTTCGTCCCGCTCTTTTGCCGCCAGGTCGAATGCCGACATCGTCTCCGGGTTATCGAGCGCAATCGCTGCGTCGAAGTCATATCCACGCCGTAGGCGCTCGCCCACGATCCCGTCCCCGTTTCGAGAGAGAAAATTTGGATCCCTAAAATCGATAATATTGGGGAAGAGATAGGCGAACGCGGCGTTACCCCGCTCCTGGAGAACAGCAGGTGTGATCCATGACCTGCCCTGTGCCCAACCTGCGACCGATGGCGGGTTTAGCAGATGCTGACCCAGCGCGGTTGTGGTGTTATTGAAGTCTGGTATGCCTGGCACGTCCTCGGCTCCAAGCTGCTTCAGCATCGTGACCACATGCTCGACCGGACCCTTGATGTGAGCACCATAACTCGCTTCGCTGTAGAAGTCCCGAGACATGAAAATGGTTGTTAACAGCGGCCTAAGCTCGTAGTTATTGTCACGTAACACGGCGCCGAGCTGTCTGGTCAACTCCGGCGACAAATCATCGCGCACAAAAAAGCGATAGATCTTGGCCGCGATGTACTCAGCCGTTACTGGCTGCTCAAGAATGATGCGAAGTACATCCACGCCGTCGAAGTTTCCAGTGTGACCCAAGAATGTCTTGACGCCATCATCGTGTTGCTCCGTATTGACAACAAAGTCCAGGTTCTCAAAATTCCAGCCGGTGAAGGCGCGTGCCGCTTCGCGAACATCCTGCTCCGTATACTCGCCCACGCCCATGGTGAACAACTCCATCACCTCACGGGCGAAGTTTTCGTTCGCCGCCCCCTTCACATTCACCCCAGCATCGAGGTAGTACAGCATCGCCGGGTTCTTCGCGACCCCTACCACTAAGTCGCCGAAATTTCCGGTCCCGTGACGCTCGAACAGGTCAATCTGATCAACCATCTTTCGGTAGTCGCGGACCTTGTTCTCGGCAGTCGCGAAATGGCCGTGCCAGAACAGTGCCATTTTTTCTTCA
This sequence comes from Vicinamibacteria bacterium, assembly GCA_963578805.1. Taxonomy (GTDB): domain Bacteria; phylum Acidobacteriota; class Vicinamibacteria; order Vicinamibacterales; family UBA8438; genus CAUZIB01. Next base: position 131,856 of record CAUZDY010000002.1, read on the forward strand.
AGTGGTCGGTTAGTGTCGAGCATCCGTTCCGCCCACCAGTAGCCCACCCGGCGAGTTTCCAACCGGGTTGCGCGCAGCCAGTAGAAGAAGCGGTCTGAAACCGGCTGCACGGGACGGTTGACGCGGTCGGGTTTAACCCGCACCCCCATGCTTTCGCCACGACTAAGCGCCAGGTCGGTCGCAGCCGGCCGGCTGGGCGGAAAACGAAGCAATGTCTCGTCCCAGAAACCCGAATGAACAAAGGGTTGTAGATAGTCATTTGAAATACTGTCGTAATAGACCAGCGAGCGAACTGCCTGCTCCGGTGTCAGGTTAGCCAGCTTTCGAATCTCTTCCGGCGTACCACTAAAGCCAGCCCGGCCAAGCAAATGCTCGGCGCGGTCATAGCTCCAGTCCACAGTGGTGATCGGCGCCAAGTCGGCTTTCCACGAGATCGGTCCGGGTGACCATTCACCCTCGTTGGCCGAAACGGCGTTACCAATGATGCCTAGCGCCAAAACAACACCAACCGCAACCACACGACGGTAGTCTCGAGTTCTCATGGGCAAGTCTCCCTCTGAAGCCGGCTTTGAGTCGACTGACACCCGCTCCAGCAGCTCTGGTGCCACTTGGAGCCGCTATTCATCTGAGGTCTGGCCTCCTCAGCTGTTATGTCACCCATCTTGATCACGAGAAATCACTTCGTGGCTACGTGTCAGAACCCAGTGACACGCACTAAAACTGCGGCAGGTAGATCCGATTGTCCTTAATTGTTCGCCACGGTACGAGTTTTTCTCGTCCTACCCTCACAGCTCCATACGAATCGACGAACCGATGCTCACCGGTCTGCATCTCAAAAATAGCGACATCCCCTACGGCGCCGACGCGCAGTGTTCCAATTTCCACGTCCCATCCGAAAACCGCGGCCGGTGTCGCCGTGCACTTCCGGACCGCTTCCTCCAAGGGCAAACCGAGATACAGAAACTTTGAGACAGTCGTGGCTAAGTCATACACTGGCCCGTCCGCCAGAACTCCGTCGGGAGTAATGATCGGCGATCTTTCCGTACCGACGTTATAGGTGTGGACGTCACTACTAATCGTGTTCGGAAGCACGTCCTGCTCCATCGCCATCTCCATCGTATCGAACGAGAAGCTGCCTGCACCGTGTCCGACGTCAAACAGCGCTCCGCGCTCCAACGCGTCGGCTGCTGAGGCCCGAAGGCTGCCATCACTGTTCAGGATCCCCTCGTCACGTGATTCTGGCGTGCCAGACCGACGGAAGCTATGGGTCAGCAGGTCGCCCGGTCTCAACAGGTCGAGGAGTTGATCGATCGGAGTCACGGTCGTACTGATATGCATCATCATGGGCAACCCGACCGCTTCTGCAGCTTCGCGTGCGCGCTCGACGGCGACCAAGTCGTTAGCCCCTGAAATCCCTCTACCCGCCCGCACTTTCACTCCAAGGATCACATCTCGGTGTTGCTCGATGGTTTGGATGGCTCGGTCGACATTGGCATGCTCCAAGTCCAGAAGCTCACCCCGCAGATTGGTGACCATGCCCGTTGCCGAGATGTTCAAGAGCGCTCGAATGCGGGTAGCCGACGCTTCGATGATGTACTTCCGAAAGCCGGGAAAAGTCTGCGCGCCTGCCGAACCGGGATCCAAAACAGTCGTGGAGCCTCGGCTCAGACAGTACTTGTCTGCGTTGATCCCGTAGTGGGACACGCCCTCGAAAACGTGGGCGTGCAAATCAACGAAGCCGGGTGTCACGATTCGCCCATCGGCCTCGATGACCTCTCCCCACCCCGAGGGATCAATCCCCGTGGCAACCTCGGCGATTCTTCCGTCCCGGATACCGACGTCGAAACGGCCATCGAGACGCTGTGCGGGGTCCACAACCCTCCCGCCGCGAATCAGCATGTCGGACGTCTCTTCTCCCTGTTGCACAATGGCTGGCGCGGAGGAAACGCTCGACCCGCTGAGGCCCTTTGTTAATCCCACAGCGACGCCGGCGACGGCCGCGAAGAAGTCGCGGCGACGTAGACCGTGCGTGTGTCCGTGGTGGTGCGTGTGTCCGTGGTGGTGCGTGTGTCCGTGGTGGTGCGTGTGTTTATGCCCCATGACATCCACCTCAGCGCCCAATTCTGAACTGTAGGCTAATCATTCTAACCGATCCAGATCACACCTTAGAATTCGTTCAAGCCTTCAGTGAGCGCGATGTACGTCCCCCATGGGTCGGTCAGAAACGCGCTCCCGAGCCCCATAGAGCTCGTTGCATACGGCTTGTCAAATACGATGCCTTTCGCTGAAAGCTGGCGACAGAACTCTTCGAGATTCACAACCTCCAAGCCGATGTGATCGAGCATCCGACCTCGCGTAGAGTCAAAATGTTCCGGATTATCAGAGAAATTAAAATTAATACCCGGCAGGTCGGTCGCCGTGTACCGCCACCGCATGCCAGGTGTACCACCGAACATCGTCGTATACCACTCTTGGGCCTGCTGCTCGGCTCCCGCAGGCAAATAGAGATGGATGTGGTGAGCGATGATCGGAACCCTGATCGGTTCATTATGTCGCCGCGCAACGGGATCATCGAACCCATCGTCCTGTCTAAAAGTCAAATTCGTTGCCGTTTCGTCAAACAGTTCGATCCGCTCGCCTTCTGGGGTAAATACCGATGTCACACCCGAAAACGACTCCGGGCGCTCGAACTCGAATCCTGCAGCCTCAACCGCATCCAGCGATTTGACTCTAAATGCCACATGATTCACAACCGAACCCTCCGTACCGCCCAACGACTCACCCGGCGAGAGAAAGACCAGAACGTCTGGAAATTTCACGACGGTCGTCGTGTCGACCCTCGTGACCTCACCGCCAAGTGCGACCCAGAACCGTGCGTTGGCTTCGACGTCCCGTACGTAGTAGTGCAAGTGGCCCAAGCTGACGCCTGTCTCGTTCGGAGGTGATAGTTGAGCCGACAGATGTGTCAGTCCTGACAAAAAACAAATCGCGGCCGCGACGTACTTACGCACAGACTCCTCACTCTCGAAAGCTACGGCCTATCCCTCATTACTGGTATCGACCCTGGTTTATCCCTGCCCACCCGCCGTAGCGACACTCCCGGCCGCGCCGGCCGTCCGCCCAGCACCGTGGATCAGCTTATGCGTTTTGGCGCTATTCATGGGTCTGGCTCATCCCATCTTCGCCAATAAAAGGTAGTCAATTCTTGTCCGCGTAGCTCTTGCTGTACCCGGTGCGACTGTTTGTCACCGTGAATCGACCATCGCTGTATGCCGAAAGCTTGATCCAGTGAGCCACTCCCATGTGTGCCGGCAGAGTACCCGGGGCTCCACGATCGTCTGTGCTACCGTCCTCCAGGTTCGCGATGAAACGCTCAGGGCTGTTGTATGCTTCGCCTCCGACAACGGAATAGTGGTTCTGCCACAGGTCATCGAGGGTCTCGAGAGCGCCCAGGCTCTGAAGTGTCTGCGTCGCCCCACCTTTGAGCGGTCCGTTATTCATGATGGCGACTCTGGGTTCGATCGCGCGCACGAGCGCGTCAGAACCAGATGTCTCCGCTCCGTGGTGCGACACCAAGTAGGCATCGACGGTTCCGACCCTGTTGTCCGGGCACATCAGTTCGTATTCCTTGTTCCACGTCAAATCGCCCATGATCATCGTTCGAAATTCACCGTAACTGACGACAGCACTCACCGAAAGACGATCCTCTGCGTCACCTCCTCGGCTGGTAATCTCATCCCCATGAAACGCGAAGCTGTGACAGGAGGCGTTCGGACCACCCTCGCCAGGTAACGGGGCAGATAAGACGGCGCCGCCTGCCGCAATAATCCGCACATCCAATCCACTGATTGGCACCACGTCCCCAGGAGAAGCTTTCAGGTGAACACCGGTGCTTCGAAGCTGCGCGTAAGCCTCGAAAGCCATGCGGCCCCGGTCGTTAAGTCCGGTACCCGGTCCACGGTCGACGAAGTGCCGAATCGGAAGTCGCTCCGCTAGCTGTAGTGCACCACCCATGTGATCACGGTGAAAATGGGTCACGACCAAGTAATCGATCTGATGAATACCCGCCTGCCTGGCTACCGCCACAATGCGATCGGCGTCACGTCCGTCGAAGCCGGGCCACCCCGTATCGACAAGCATTGACTCACCTGATGGCGACACGAAGAGCGTCGCCTCTCCACCCTCCACATCGATGACGTAAATGTCCAGAGTCTCGGTCTGCGACTGCAGGACCGCCGGTGACCAGACAGCCGCAAGCCCGAACGCCGACACGACTACCGCAGCTATAAACCGAACCCGAGAGCCACGAATCGTGCTGAGTTGGAATTGCATGAGCAAATCATCAAACGATAGGCATTCACTCGTGTCGCTAGCCTGCTGTCATTTTCCTGCCATCAAGGCCAACTACACATGCCCCGACTTTAGTATATTGCCACCGGCGCCACGCTTGATCCGGTTGCTCCCTTCAGCTTCAGTGGTTGCACGACGAACGCGAACTCGTACACTTGACTCGACGCGAGTTCGTCAAGCTTCATGCGCTCCACCAGATGAATCCCATGTACCACAAGCATAATCTGGTGGACCGGGGTATTGAGCTGTGCATCAGGGTTAGGTGAAACTTCAACGGACACATTGTCCGCGCCGAGCAACATCGGGTCGTGGGCCACCAACCAGTCGGCAGCGGCTATTCCAATGCCCGGACCGTTGCTTGCAAATCGCTCGGGGTCGGTCTCGTAGAATCTGCCCCATCCGGTGTGGATCAGAACGGCATCACCAGGCTCGAGAGTTGTCTGTTGCCGCTGCAGTGCCTGCTGTAGATCCTCCACCGTGATCTCGTAACTCTCAGGGAGGACCGTCACACCCTTTAGAGCGGCCACGTCGAGAAGTACGCCTCGGGTCATCAGCGTACCGACATTCTCAATTCCGAGTCGCGTAAAACCGCTCCGGGTCATAACCTCGCTCACGCGGTAGCAGTTGTACATACCGTCACCGATTGTCTGGTGGTTGAACGCATCGAATTGTGTGCCCACTTGCCCCATTTCGGCCACGATTAATTCTTCGTTCGATCCTCGGCGGTTCGTTCCTGGGTTCATCCTGGTCGGTTTAGTAAACAGGTCGAAGTGTCGGTCACCCAGCGGTATCGAGTCTGACAAAACATGAGACAGTTCGAACACGTTGCCCGTACGGATGAGGCCGGCGGCCCTGACCACAGTCTCACGGCTCATATGATTTCCCGCGCCACGTTCGTCTCCGTCTCCCCATTTAGAGGGACAGCGCTCTTGGTCAGACGGTGGGGTCCAGGACTGCGCGTGAACAGGGTGTACAAGAAACGCGGTGACAAACAAGAACGAAACGCCAATAATGACCTCTGTCGTTCGCATGGTTCCTCCGAAAAAATAGCAGAGTCAAACCCTGCAGTGCCTTTTCTGCGTCTATGACCAAAGCTCAGCGTCCGCCGGCACTGTCGACCTCCATGCGGGACGTAAAGCCATTTGTACCTAGGTGAGAGAATTCGGCGTCCGAACTCGAATGGGCGTGGACGACCGATTCATACTGTGTGTAGTCGACGTATACGGGAGACGGAAGCCCGTCGATCGTAATGGCTTGGCCGTCGATACCGCGTATGAGTCGGATCTCGACTGTCGACTCGGGCACAGAGAACCGAACCCTGTCCTCCGTTCGCTCTATCGTCAGAGGCACACGCTGCAGCGACCGCATTCCTCGGTGGAACCCACCGAACGCCACCGGAAGTAGTTGCTCAAGGGCTTCCATCTGAACGTCACTAATCCGATCGTCGACATAGATCTTCGACCATTCGCGCATCTCGAAGGTCACGACAAAGGTAACGCCGGACAAATCCACTCCGTCGTAGTGTCCCTCGTCGATAGCAATCAGCCGGCTACCATCACATCGCGATGCCGTCGGCTGGCCAAAATTGCACGGGCAAGAGACCTCACAGCTACAGCTCTCGGCCACGTCAGCCCCCACGGACCATTCCTGGGTGGTCGCCACTACGGTCTTCATTGGTCCACTTATGGCCAATAAGGCCGCCCCCAGACAGTTCATCCAGTTACGTGGCATCGCAAATCTCCCTTCACTGAGTCGGGCCACCCGGGTCACTCTCAGCACGCCATAACGAGGTAGATCATTCTATGCCCACAGCGTCAATGCTGGCATCGCCCTGCGAGGGCCTCGCTCATTTGCCAATATCGGGGATTGAAGAAGTAACTTTCCGCTGAAAGATTGTAATCGTGCCCAGCGCCACAAGGACGGCAACGGATCCAAACGCACTCAAGCCGGCGAAGCCCACCGTCGAAAAAAGCACGCTCGAGAGCAGACTCGCTGCCGCTGCTGAGACCCAAACTATCGAATCGGTACGACCTTGTAGCCACGCTCGATCCGCAATCGGAATATCGCGTGTAAGGCTTGAGCTTCCTGCCACAAATCCAAAATTCCACCCAAGGCCTAGCAGGAACAGTGTTGCTCCCACCCAAAGCACCCTCGACGATGGAACGACCATGCTACCCAGAGTCGAAAGAAGAAGTAGCGCCTGTCCGGCAAAAATAATTCTTGATGAGCCAACACGATCGACCAAGAGTCCAGTGAGTGGGGCAAACAGAAACATACCAACGATATGACTTGAGGCTACCAATCCGATGACGTCGAGACCGTGTCCGGCAGATTTCAGATGGAGTGGCGTCATTGTCATGATAAGGACCATCACGACATGGCTAAACACCAACGTTATGATCGACACTCTAACCTGCGGTGTATGAAAGAGCTGAGTCGTGCTCGCCGCGCTCTCGACTCGTGGTGCAGTTTGAATCTCAAAAGACGCCGAGAGCAAAGACGGGTCAGGTCGCAGAAACAAAACGTAAAGCATGGCTGCGCCGAGGAAGATGAGACCACTTACCAGATATGCACCGGCGAGTGAAGGCAACCCCACCGACACTCCTACTCGATCCGATGGAGAGAGCAGGTTTGGTCCGATCACTGCCCCAATCGTCCCCGCCGAGACGATCCATCCAAGCGCTGTTGCGCGACGTTCCGGGCTCTGTAGATCGGCGGCAACGTAGCGAGTGAGCGCGTTTGCGCTATTCCCAAGCCCGACGACCAATGCCCCCGCAATAAGAAGTGGTAGCGAAACCATGACGGTTGCGGTGCACGCGAGAAACGCACCCATACCTGCCACGACATAGAAAGAGGCAAGACTTAAACGGCGTCCCCATCGTGTCATCGCTATCGCCAGCAGCGAGGTGCCTAGCGCTGTGCCGAGAATCGACGCAGCGACCGGCACCCCACTCCAAGTGACATCGCCCGCTATGCTCTCCGCCACGAGTGTTGTAACTGCCACCGAAACGATCAGAGCGGTCGAACCTATGCCTGTACCACCGAGAAGTACCAGCGAGGAACGAAGTCGCAACCTGTCGAGTGAACGCGATTCACGCAGTTCTCGCGTCGGTGTCATCAATCCCAAACTCCCATAACAGCCAGCCGCTCATTTTACGCCCAGAACACAACGCGCGTGATTAACTACACCAGTTCTTACAACGGCATTGAATCGGGCGCCGCTCCGCGTTAGGCTAGATTCCTTGAATGCCAACGGGAGGCTGACGATGAAAGGATTCTGGTTACTTGCGATCCTGCTGGCCGCATGGCCGGGTGCGGGGCTAGCCCAAACGACGGAAGAGCTGATCAACGACGCGAACGAGACCGACAACGTCCTTACGGCGAGCATGGGGTATGACCGGAAGAGCTACAGTCCGCTCGATCAAATCAACCGGTCGAACGTCAAACGGCTCGTGCCGATTTGGAACGCCAGCATGAGCAATGTGTCGGGTGAACTTGCGGCTCCGGTGGTGTACGAGGGTGTCATGTATCTCATCAACGGGAAATGGACGTTTGCGATCGACGTCGCAACCGGCAGACAACTCTGGCGCACGCCGGTGGTGCTTGAAGGCGAGTCGCGACGGGCCCCGTACAATCGAGGTGCACCGACCCTCTACAACGGCAAACTGTTTCGCGTAACGTACGACAATCACCTGCTCGCCCTCGACATGAAGACCGGTGAAGAATTGTGGAAGCAGAAGTTTGCGGAGGCGGCCG
>CAUZDY010000003.1:0-128590 GCA_963578805.1 Vicinamibacteria bacterium
TCATCACCTTTCGAGGCTGACCATCCACCTCGATATCGGTGAGCACGTGTTCGTCCACACCGTCCACGTCATACACGTCGTTGGGTGTGTACTGAAAGTAACAAGCGATCTCTCCGGTTTTCGGTCGGATTGCGAGCACGCTCGAGGTATACAAACTGTCCATCTCTCCTCGAGTCTTTGGGTCGTAGGGTTCGGCATTACCGGTGCCCCAATAGACCAGGTCAAGTTCTGGATCGTACGAACCGGAGCGCCACGTGGGCCCGCCACCGTACTTCCACGCTTCACCGTCCACCGGCCAAGTTTCCGAACCAGGTTCGCCGGGTGCAGGAATGGTGTAGCGGCGCCATAATTTTGTGCCGGTGTCAGGGTCCCAGCCGTCGAGGAACCCACGTGTGGTCGACTCCCCGCCGGACATCCCCGAAATCAACACACCATTGGCAACGATCGGCGCGCCAGTGGCATAGTAGCCCTCGGCCGCCTCCGCAAACTTCTGCTTCCATAATTCTTCGCCGGTCTTCATGTCGAGGGCGAGCAGGTGGTTGTCGAGCGTTACGCGAAACAGTTTGCCGTTGTAGAGAGTCGGTGCGCCTCGGTTGAACGCGGCACGCCGCGACTCGCCTTCAAGCACCACCGGCGTGCGCCAGAGTTGTCTGCTAGTCGCCACGTCGATCGCAAACGTCCATTTCCCGTTGATGAGATACATGACACCCTCGTACACCACCGGCGCTGCCAGCTCGCCCAGGTCATTGCTCATGCTGGCGTTCCAAATCGGTACGAGCCGCTTGACGTTCGACCGGTTGATTTCATCGAGCGGACTGTAGCTCTTCCGGTCATACCCCATGCTCGCCGTAAGGACGTTGTCGGCACTCTCTTGGTCGTTGACCAGCTCTCCCGTCGTTTGGGCTAGCCCCGCACCTGGCCATGCACTCAGTATCATCGCGATGATCGCCAGTAGACACAGGTTCTTCATATTCAACCTCTCCTGGCACCTCCCACATCTGAAGGGGACGGTGCTTGAGAACACGGTATCGTGGGCTCGTCGCGCGGTCAACACCACGCCGACGCTGAACCTCGCACGAGCTAGTTGCGAAGTCAAAACGGAAGAGGTACTCCCATGAGAAGCAACCTGCTCTACGTCGTTCAGAAGACACGTGACATCACGGCCGGCGACCCGCCTCGACTCCTCTATTTACAACCTCAGAGCCGCCTAGATCTTGGGGACAAACGCCAAGAATCGTCTCGGGTTGTCGACGAGGATCTTTCGAATAGTCTCCTCCGGGACGCCCGCGAACCTGAGTTTGGGGACAAACTGCATCAGCACCGAGGCCCAACCATGACCGTGAAAATGCTTGAACTGACGGATGTTCCCTTGGTCGGATGACAGCAGGATCTGATCCTCAAAGCCGACCTCGAGTAGATCCTGAACCATCCGAACTTTGTCGGCAGCGGGGATGTCGGACCGACCCATTTCATGTCCGAGTGTGTCCAGACCGACGAATGCGCCCCGGCGCGCCACGGCTGTGTGCGTCGCCAAGGGGTTGTCCTCGGGCTTAATAGTGGCCATGTGTCCGATGGCGACATGCGAAAGGTCAACCCCCTCTTCTTCGATGACATCCATCTGCTCCATCGCGCAACTTGGACAACTCTCGTGCGGCGTGTGTGTGAAGATCGGAATCCCCGTTCGTACGTGCGCGCGGGCCACCGCACGATGCACCTTACGCTCGTCGGGTCGCATCTCGAGGGACGACGCGATCTCTCCAAAAGCACCCCATCTCTGAGCCCCCGCATCGGCGACAAGCTCCTCGACCAGCTCGTCCTCTGACATTTCGGCAATTCGGACCGGGTAGATCGCAAAGCCGATATCCTCGAAATACCCCCCGGCCATGACGACCCGTACATCGCTTCGGTCCGCAATGGCGTTCAGTTTACGGACCTGCTCCGGTGTTCGTCGACCCGTCGCCGCATCGACGATACATCCCAGCCCGTCAAACGCGCACGCGCGCAGCTCTTCCACGGCGAGGTCGACCTCGGCACGGCCCACGTGCTCATGAAAAAGTGTCGCACCGTTAGCAAGCGCCGTCGGGTCGAGATCGCCCTGCAGTGTTCGTATAACGCTGCCCGCTGGAAAATTTGGCGGATCGACGCTCGTGAAGGTCTGCTGCGCAGCGAGAAACGCGCTGCGGGTTGTGACCAGGCTCGCGCTGGCGACGGTACCGAGGAAACCGAGTGCTTCGCGCCGCGTGTAGCAGGGAGATGAGTTCTTCGTGGTTGTCATGCCGCGTCCTTCGACAGATGTGGGGCGGGTGGCCTTGGACCGTGACCGTGGTGGAGCGGCTTTGGTCCCGACCAAGGACTGGGCGTGCGGGGAGTACGGCTGGATGTGCCCTCCACTTCAATACACCGATCTACCGGGATGGGTATCTCTGCGGCTTCGACGGCCCCAACCAGAGTGATGCCTCACTGACAAACCCCACAACCTACATCTGACAGCTGAAATGCCCCACCATCTAAATTCTTCTGGTTGTTCTCCCCACCGAATCCCCTTCTTTCCTACTGTTGATCCTCATTCGTGGTCTCTTCCATCAGATACAACCAGTGCTCGCTGGCCCGTGACAGAATCGGAGCGATGTCCTCGGCCAGCAGGTATCCACCGTCGACCAACTCGAGCGCAACTTGTGACACTAGACCGAGGTAGACTGCACGGCTGCCATAGCGCTCCTCAACCGACTGCCGCGGGTCGCTGGTGCGCCGCCGATCTGCCATGGTCAGCGGGAAGGGAACGTAGGACCCCTGCATACTCGACAGAACACCTTCCGGTCCGGCCGCCGCGTTGAAGTTGTTCCACCCTGTATAGGTAGCAAGTGGGACCGCCACCTCGGGCATCATGAGGCCGCCAGTCTCGTTGCCATCGGCATCGACCGTTGGCACGAGGATGGGAAACGCTGACAGCACTTCCGGTGGCTCCACCGTCGTGATGCCACGCGAGCGAAACTCCGGCCCGTAGACGGCGCGATAGGCCTTGTGCGGTTCGCCGGGTTGAGTGACGCTAGGTAGGCTCGGAAACTCGAAGTGCTCGGCAAGCACGAGGTCGCCGTCGGCAATCATCGGGTACCGGCTCGGTGGCGGAGGCGTCCCGTCCTTGAGCCACTCGTTCATGGCCACGAGCAGACCTCGCAGGAACCACGAGTAGTCGTTCGGATTACTGAGCTGTTGCCCGCTCGTCCGTTGTGGCGGGAAGCGCCCTGGGCCGTGCTGCCCTCCGGCAAATGTGTAGATCCGGACGTTGTCCAACAGCGGGGCATCCGCGGTACCGTCGACCGTGGTGTGGACCAGTGACGCCGCGCGTCCCCAGTACTCGTAGGACGAGTTGGTATGAAAGACCTTTGGCATGTGCCTAGGTTGGATCCTTGAGAGGAGCCCACCGCGCATGTCGGTTTCAGGGTCGCTCTGCGTGACGTCGCTAAACGGAAAAATGTCACTCGGGTAGAGCTTGTTGAGGAACGGGTGCCCGTCGCGTGACGGCTGGGCGAAGCGAACGTTGAAGCTGCCCCGACCCCCGCCTGCGACGTGAGCCATGACACCGTCAAACGCTTTTCGGTCGCTCTCGTCTCGATTGAATCCGTTATAGAGAAACGTGCGTAGGAGCCGCCCACTCTGCGATACGCCCCAGGCGATCGCGTGGTCGATGGCATCGGAGGGGATGGATAACTCGGGCGTGGAGTCGTATTTGAGCTGAGAGATCGCGTCGCGGACGGCTGCGAGTCCAAGACCGGAGAGCGGCGGGTCTTGTGCGATATAGACGACGTCGTAGATCTTGCTCGGCTGGAACCCAGTCTTGAGATAAACCCGGGTCGGGTCGTCGACGATCTCACCGTTGTCCTCACGACGTGCGAACCGCCACTGGTCGCGCGGCACCACACGCCGCGGTTGGTTGACCCCGTCACGGACGGTCATCTGGTTCGCCGGGTCGCTGGGCACGCTGGCCTCGTACGGTAGATGATTTCTGTCGGAGAGCGACCAGTCGTACGCCAGCTTGCTGACGATGACCTCGCTTCTCACCAGACCGGTGATCGGTGCACCGTTGTTGGTCGCCGTTGGCAAATTCACGCGCATCTGCCCTTCGCGTATTGGTGGGTCAAATTGCCACCCAAGCCACAGCAACGTGAAGCCTTGTTTCAACAGAAACCCGTCGCCCATTTCATCGGCCATCCTGGGGTCACGGCTACCGGATGCATTGTTGTAGTAGGCCAGCATCCCCTTGCGGCCACGGTTCGAGACCTCATAGAACACCGTTCCGTTGCCGCGCGAGATGTCCTTGGGTTTGATAAGAAAAAAGTTCGAGTGGAACTCGACCTTGCCGTCGGCGTTGAGCGGGGCAAAGTCGATATCGGTGATGATGCGATTGGCCGCGTTGTCGGGGTCGACCGCGAAATAGATGGTACCGGCGATCCGCTCGTAAGGACCGGCTAGCCCATATGACATTCCGCCAGCCACCTCGGCACGTGAGTCAACCTCGATCCGGATGATCTCGGCGGAGACCGTTGAGGCCACGAGCAACGGGGCCAGCGTCACCGTTATCGTCAAGGCCAGAAACGTGACTGCTCTCGGCATCTTCATGATGATCATGGTTTTTTCTTTTCTTCTAGCCGCAGCGCAAAGCCTCGATCGGATTCACGCGGCTCGCACGACGAGTTGGTTCGGCTGTTACAACTTCGCGAACATTACGTTCAAGTCGTGCAACTTGCAGTTGGTCAAATAGGGAACCACTGAATAGCGCCCCCCCCGCACCAATTAAATTAGTAGCGGTCCCTGAACCCCGGTAGGTTCCTCGGCTCCGGCAACCGTGAAGTGACTGCGTCATGCTGCAGTTGGGAACCGGCCTGGCCGGTTACGATTACCGTGCGTGCGCGCCTACCGCGCACCACCACCGCCGGTCGTACTATCCTGCGAGAACGGATCAGGCCCCGTCCCCGAGGCAAATGCCTGCTCTTTCATCCGCGCACCGATGAACATAGCCGGCAAACCATAGTTCCCATCGTAGCAGCGCGGCTCATAGTAGATACGATTCTCCTGATCGCTCTGACGCGTCAGCTCTTGTCGGACGGTCCACGGCGCGACCCACACCGTCGAGTCCTCGAATGTGACCTCGTACTCAAGTGTGTCGGCATCGGCGCGTCTATATCGCTCGATGAGCTTGAGGTTTGCATCTGAACCGCTCCCGGTAGGTACTCCTCGACCAGGAACCGGGTATCTGTCTGAGAAATTCGTCGTTTCGATGACGAGCGTATCGCCCTCCCATCGCCCGCGTGCGTCGCCGTGGCGAAGACGGACTTGGCTCGCCGGATGACTCCCGCTCAGGTTGATGACACGCTGGAACCCCTGGCCCTGCCCGGTGTCATAACCCACCGCGACCGCATCCTCGCCCTGCACGATGCGACGGAAACCGTTGAAATCTGGGGTGCGCCCACCCCTACATCGATCGCTCAAACTTTGATCCTCAGGGCCGTCGTGACGATTCATACGCGACGTGTTGTAGAAGGGTGAGACATCGAACCGACGCGGCGATGGGGGACCGTATTCCCCACCCTCGCAGCCGCGGGCGCCTTCCTCGCAGGTTGGGGTGTTCTGCATGAGCATTTGACGCCACTCCAGCTGGACCTCTACGTTCCGCTGAGCCGCCTCCGTTAGGGCGGGAATCCTCCCATCCGGTGGATCGACGACGAGCGACGTGCGTGGCCCCGCAGGCTTCACCGAGGTATAAACGGCGTTGTAGGCCGAAGACACATCTTTCGCTGACCCGCGCTCACCGCGCTCGAAGCTCCGCCCAGCGGACGGACTCAGTCCTATACGCTCTTGATCTCGTGCCGCACGCTCTTCAGCGGTCGTAAACTCTCGGTCGTTAAGCTCTCGTGCCCGTTGGAAGGGCGTTGAGTAGACATCGAGCCAGATTCCCTCCAGGTTTGGATGCCCCCACGCAGTGGAGCTCGGAGTCTGACCTACCACCGGTGCCGTAGTAAGCCGCAGCATTACGATGACCGCTGCAAGCACCATTACCACACCGACCGACTCCAGTAATCGTCGCGTTATTTGCATGCCTTTTATACCTCTCGAAGAAATTCTTCGCCTTCCAACGAACTTAACACTGCTTCGTACACCAGAACAGTAAACGAGTCAATGTTTTCGGTCGATTAGCTCAAGATACTGGCCTTCATTACCTTAACGTCCTCAGACTTCACACCTCGGTAGATCTCTTCTTTTATCTTTGTGCTCCTTCTGGCGGGTTAGTAACCTGTTTGGCGAGACGGTGCGGCTATAACTCTAGACTCGAGGCCAGGAACCGGCCGTTGTGGAAGACAATTCAGTTGCCAATCCTTTACTATTTACTCAGGAGAGATGGGTTCAAGTCGGCTTTGGATTCGTAGCCGGCTGGAACGTCCTCAGACCGAACAGGGGCACACCGCGGAAGCCCTGGCCCGCAGATCGGCGTTGACCGTAGCGAGTCTCACACCTGTCTGGAGTCACCAAAGTGCAGCCGACTCGTTTTGAAGCCCCGACAACCGTTGCCGATGCTATTCGCCTCATGCAGGCTGAACCGGGCGCAAAGGCACTGGCCGGCGGTACGGATCTGCTCGTTCAGTACCGCATGGAATCGAGGCGTCCTGCGTCCTTCATCGATCTCAAACGCATTCCAGAGCTGGTCGGAATCACGATCGATCGGAAACATATGCGGCTCGGTGCGGCCACGGCGGCGGCGGTCATCTGCGAACACCCGGAAGCGAAACGCTTCTGGCCTGGGCTTGTCGAGGCCATTCACCTCATCGGCTCGGCTCAAATTCAGGGGCGAGGTACGGTGGGTGGTAATCTGTGTAACGCCTCGCCAGCCGCCGACACGACCGGTCCGCTTATTGTAAACCGTGCGCGCGCCGTGATCGTTGGCCCCCAGGGCGAACGAACCGTCAACGTTGAAGACGTCTCCGTTAGCCCTGGACAGACTGTGCTCGGACGCGGAGATCTGCTTGTTGCTCTACTGGTCCCATGTCCGGCACCGCGGACGGCAGACGCATATCTGCGGCTCATCCCCAGAACTGAGATGGATATTGCGGTCGCCGGCGCGGCCGTCAGTGTCACGCTGGACGAGCTTGGCCTGTGTACGGCGTCCCGCGTGGCGATCACTGCCGTAGCGCCGACGGTATTACTGGTGCCCGAGGCAGCGCGGGCGCTCATCGGATCCCACCTGGACGATGAGGCGTTGCGGCTCGCTGGTGCCGCCGCGAGTGCAGCCGCGAGACCAATCGACGACAAGCGGGGCACGAACTCTTATCGGCGGACCGTGGTCGGCGTGCTCACTCGCCGTGCCACTACGATCGCCGGCAGGCGCGCCTCGTTACCCATGTGAGGGATCTGTCGGTGACGAAACTACATATAAAGACAATACTCAACAGCGAACCGGTCGAGTTCCTCTGCGAACCGGTCGAAACATTGCTGGACGCCCTGCGTGATCGGCTCAATCTCACCGGCACCAAGGAGGGTTGCGCGACCGGTGACTGCGGCGCCTGCTCCGTGCTCCTCAACCGGCGCCTCGTCCCGTCGTGTCTCGTGCTCGCGGCCGAAATAGACGGCCAGGATGTTCTCACCATCGAGGGCATCGCGCAAGGGGAGACGCTCCACCCTATCCAGCAGAAACTCCTCGAACATGCGGCACTTCAGTGTGGCATCTGTACGCCAGGCTTCGTGGTCTCAGCCAAAGCGCTTCTGGATCAGAATCCAAACCCAACTGAAGAAGAAGCCCGATACTGGCTCGCCGGAAATCTGTGCCGCTGCACCGGCTATGACAAGATCATTCGCGCAGTGATGGATGCAGCGGAATCCATGAGGAGCGATGAGACGCAATGAGCGGTGAACGAGTATTCAAATACGTCGGCACGAGACCAATTCGTCACGACGGCCTCGATAAGGTCACCGGGCGCGCTAACTATGGCGCCGACTTCACCCTCCCAGGCCTATTGCACGGGTACGTCCTTCGCAGCCCGCACGCACATGCGCGGATTATGTCGATCGACACGTCGGCAGCCGACGCGATGCCAGGCGTGAAGGCGGTCATCACCGGTGCGGACATCCCGAAGACGACCGGGGTGGTCTTACTGGGCAAGGAAGGCCGCTACGACCTTGGCGACATGGGTGACAACCTACTCGCGCACGACACGGCGCTGTATGAGGGTCATGCCGTCGCGGCTGTCGCCGCGACGTCCGTAGAGATCGCCCGTAACGCCGCTGAACGAATCATTGTCCACTACGAGAATTTGTCGCCCGTCCTGACGGTCGACCAAGCCCTGGCACCTGGCGCGACGATTCTGCACGACGGCCTGGTCACCAAGGGGCAGCCGCTTCCGGACGCTCCGACGCGCACGAATGTTGCGATGCGCACGGAACTGCGCCGCGGCGACGTCGACAAAGGCTTTGCCGAGTCCGACATCATCGTCGAGCGCCAGTTTACGACCCCAATGGTCCATCAGGGCTACATCGAACCGCACGCGTGTGTCGCCCGCTACGGTGAGGATGGCCAGATCCTGGTATGGACCTCGACGCAGGGACAATTCATCGTTCGCGACTGCTGTGCCGGCATTCTCGGTGTCGACGCCGCTACGATTAAGGTAATCCCGAGCGAGATCGGCGGTGGATTCGGTGGCAAGATTCCGGTGTATCTCGAGCCAGTAGCCATCGCGCTGTCCCGCAAAGCGCATCGCCCAGTCAAAATCGTCATGTCGCGTGACGACGTGTTCCGCGCATCGGGTCCGACATCCGGAACCAAAGTACGGATGAAGATCGGGGTGAAGCAGAACGGCACGATCGTCGCGGCCAGTGGTTCGCTCTACTACGAAGCGGGTGCATATCCAGGGTCGCCGGCCGGTGCGGGAGCGATGTGCGCGCTGGCGGCATACAAGATCCCACACTTCGTCATCGAGGCTTACGACATCGTCGTCAACCGTCCCAAGGTAGCCGCCTATCGGGCACCCGGCTCACCGTCGTCCACGTTCGCCACCGAGTCGATACTCGACGAAATCGCCAACCGGCTCGAGATCGACCCGATCGACTTCCGGCTAAAGAATGCGATGATGGAGGGCGACCAAGCTCCGTACGGACCAAAATACGGACCGATCGGTCTAAAACAGGTCCTTGAGTCTGCGAAGAACCACCCGCACTGGAAGGCACCGCTCGGCCCAAACCAGGGCAGGGGTGTCGCCTGCGGCTTCTGGTTCAACGCCGGTTTGAGTTCGAGCGCGACCGTCTCACTGAGCGGCGATGGCAGTGCGACTGTCGTCACCGGTAATCCGGATATCGGTGGGACGCGTGTGGCACAGGCACTCATGGTGTCAGAGGAGCTCGACATTCCGATCGAGCGTGTTCGTCCGACGGTGGCTGACACCGACAGCATCGGCTACAGCGACCTCACGGGTGGTAGCCGCGTGTGTTACGCCACCGGTATGGCCGTGATCAAGGCCGCCCAAGATGTCCGCGACCAGCTTCTCGCGCGTGCCGCAAAAATCTGGGACGTGGGCGTCGACAAGGTCACTTGGGACAATGGCTGTGCCGTTCCGCTCGAGCCCTCAGCTGACCGAACGTCGCTGACACTGCGTCAACTAGCCGAGCAGATGCCGCACACCGGAGGCCCCATTATCGGGCGTGCCAGCGTGAGCGCACCAATGGCTGGACCCGCGTTCGCGGTAAACATGTGCGACATCGAGGTGGACAAGGAAACAGGTGTCAGCCGCGTCGTCAGATACACGGCCATTCAGGATGTCGGCAAGGCGGTGCATCCGAGCTTCGTCGAAGGACAGATGCAGGGAGGCGCAGCACAGGGGATCGGCTGGGCATTAAATGAGGAATACCTCTACAGTCCTGACGGCGTGATGCAGAACGCTGGATTCCTCGACTACCGCATGCCGGTCGCGTCCGACCTGCCGATGATCGACACGGTGCTCATCGAGGTCGGAAATCCACTCCACCCCTACGGCGTGCGTGGGGTTGGCGAGGTCCCGATCGTGCCGCCGCTCGCCGCGGTCGCGAACGCAATGAACGACGCTACCGGCATCCGCTTCACCGATCTCCCCCTCTCACCGCCTCGCGTGCTAAAGGCGCTACTGAGAAACTGACTGACGTGGCGACGATCTACTTCGTGAGCGGGCTCGAGCGGTACACTGGCGGCGTCGAATCGCTATCCGTGGACGCCCCGCGGGTGCGCGAGCTGATGGAGACCGTCACGGAGCACTTCCCCGCCTTGAGGGAACCGCTGGAGTTCATGTCGATAGCGGTAGACGGTGAAATCCACCAACATCCTGACTACCTAAAGCTGTCGCCAGACAGCGAAGTCTACCTCGTGCCGAGAATTTCTGGCGGCTAGCGGCTACGGCAGGCTTAGTGCCACCCATTCGGGCGGATGCGTGGTCGAACCAATCGGCATCACGATGTATTGCGTTCCGTCGTGTAGATAGGTCATCAATGCGCCGGTCGTGCCGGCTGGCAACTCGTACTCCCACACGACGGCCCCGGTCGCTTTGTCAAAGGCTCGGAGCTTCTTACTGTCACTGGCTCCGTGCCCTGGCGGGGTCAGAATCATGCTCGGATCGCCCTCACTCACGAACAGCAGTGTCTTGGTTACAAGCGTCATGCCGTGACCAGGCTGACCTAATGGCGGTAGATTCAAGTGCCTCAGGTCTGGATGATCCCGTGGACCGTCGCCGTTTGGCACCATCCATACATGGTCGCCGGTATTCAGATCCATGGCGGTGATCCGGCCATACGGTGGTTTGGTCAACGGTAGGCCACGTGGGCCGACGACGGGGCCGCGTGTCCCGCGGTAGGCTTGGGCGGCCGGATCGTCACCGCCTGGGCTCAGGCGAACAAAAAACGCTCCGGTTCTCGACGGCGCGTACAACATCCCGGTCTCTGGATCGAAGCCGCCACCACCCCAATTGGTGCCACCCACGTGTCCAGGCACCAAGATCGTGCCCTTCATATCGCTCGGTGCCTCGCCGCCCAGCGTCGGGGGCGTATAAAGCGGTCCCAGCACATACTGCTTCGCGATTTCAACCGCTTCGGCCCGCAGCTCCGGTGTGAAATCGATGAGGTCGTCGACGGTAATTCCAACCTGCTCGTAAGGTGCCGGCCTCGTCGGGAACGGCTGCGTCGGAGCCGTCCACTCGCCAGGCACGTCCGACTCGGGGACCGGCCGTTCCTCGATCGGCCAAACTGGCTCACCGGTCACACGGTCCAGCACAAAGGCCAGGCCCTGTTTGGTGAGCTGCACAAGTGCCTTGATCGGTCTGCCGTTAACGGTGATGTCCGTCAGAATCGGCGGCGTAGGGTTGTCATAGTCGAAGATATCGTGATGCACCGTCTGAAAGTGCCACACTCGCTCTCCGGTGTCGGCACGGACGCACACAATACTGCACGAGAAAAGATTGTTGCCAGGACGATGACCGCCATACATGTTATTGGTGGGCGCGCTGGTCGGGAGATACACCAGACCGAGCTCCTCGTCTGCGCTCATCGTCGACCAGACGTCCGCCTCGCCGGCCGAAATCCCTTTCCACGAATCGCCCAGCCACGTGTCGCCGCCAAAATCGTCAGGTCCAGGAATCACGCCAAAGCTCCAGCGCAGGCTCCCACTGTTCAGATCATAGCCCCGGACATCTCCAGCGCGTCGCACGGAGGAGCCGACGACCACGACGTCTCCTACAACCATCGGAGCCGAGCGCCAGCGGTAGCTGTCAGCGGGGTCTGAGGCATCTTCGTAGTACCTCAAGTCAACCTTGCCCTCATCGCCAAAACTACGAATTAACTTCCCAGTCTTCGCATCGGTCGCAATCAGGTACTGACGGCGCACGGACAAAATACGCTCACCGGTCTCACTGCGCCAGAACGCGACCCCTCGACTCGCCTCTCCAGCGAGGGTCTCAGCGGTCTCTTCCTCCTCTAGTTCTTGCACCCAGAGCGTCTCGCCAGTCGACGGATCCATGGCCTCGACAAGACCGATGCCGTTTGACGCGTAGAGCACTCCATTGACCATGATCGGAGTTGACTGAAGTCCTCGTGAAGTCCCCGTGCTCACATCGGGGTGTTGCGCACGGAATTCGTCGGTCAAAGCCGGACGCCGCCAGGCAATCCGCAGATTCTTGACGGTGTCTTTGTCGATCTGGTCGAGCGGGGAGTATTTGGTGAAGCCCTTATCACCGCCCGCATTCGGCCACTCGCCGCGCGTGACGCCCTCTTGCGCCCCAAGCGCCGCGCCAGACGAAATTACCGCAAAACAGACTAGAAGATGGTAACGTCTCATTCGTCGCATCATTACATCATCGCCCCTTCAGATACCGCCTATCCTAAACGAATCACTCGGGACGGGGCCACTTTTCCACGTGCTGCCGGTAGCTTCTATTTAACCGAATCGAAAGCCCCATTGCCGGTTTCACGTGAAGGTGTAGCCTCGGTAGCGGATTCCAAGGCAGCTGCTGGATCGACCGGCTGTGTGCCAGTGTAGCAGGCCGAACCTTGGGACACTGGTCAGCTCAGAAACTGGGTCTCGGGTGGGTACGACGACTGAAGAAGGGAGCGCGTCCGTCGAAGAAAAACCGCGATGGGACTCGTCAACAAACCGTGCCGAGGGCGGTGTGTCCTAGAAGGCCTGGCAAGAGGCTGAACCGGTCAAGCGTCGTCTGCCGCTTGATTGAGGCGGCCCCCCTTGAGTCTGCTCACGATGCTGTTGTCATCAGGGTCTAAGCCTATACAACAGTTGCCGGAGCGGATGGCCTCTTGATGACCATCCGCTCCGCACGTGGTGGAAAACCAACGGAGGCGGTAAACAGGAGAACGAAATTTCGATCCGCCGACTACTGACCTGGATCAGCCGTGTCAACACCGGGTCGGGCCAGCTCGTATGGTGCGCCAGTGCCCGATGAACCCAGAAACAGCTTGGTTCCATCTTGGAGGGTGATGTCGCGGCCGTTGGCTCGGTTCGTCCCATCCTTCGCCTGATACCCATCGACCATCACGTCGGTCCCTGGGAGGAGCGAGTCTCTCGTGAAGCCCCTCCGGAACAATACGTTCGGAGTCCCTGCCTCGAATGCCCACGCCTCGGTTGAGCCATTGTCAAGATTCACATCCATGTGAATCCAAACGTGAGGATTAACCCACTCGACCCTCGTGACAGTTCCGCTAAACTCAACCGGCCTATCGGCGTCGAACTCGGCAGCAAACGCATGATGTGCTTCCACTGGCGCGGTCGCCCCCACCAGCCACAGGCCGATCCCGCCCACCGCTATTACGACCGCAGTTATCTGTCTCGCTCTCATGGAAATTCCTCCCTTATTCCTACCATCTAACAGAATTGTTCTTATTATATATGTCTCTCTCAATGTCTCGGTATATATATCTCTCTCTCTCAATATCTCGGTCTTTGAGCGCCCAGGCCCTGCTACTACCTTCTATACCAATCGTGGAGTGCATCACCCTCTGGAATCTTTCGAGTGATATCGACGATGAGCGTCTCGCCTTCCCAGCGCTTGACTAACTGATTCCGGCGAAGGTGCCCATACATGAACTCCTCTGCGAATTCCATGCACGGATAGTCCAGCACCGTGGCACCCGGTTCCAGGCGGCGATAGAGCGGCATGGCGATCGACCAGGGCTCGGTAAAGGTGTTCGGATCGGTTAGAGTCACCTCATACCAGATCGCATCAGGTGACAACGGCGTAAACCGCTCAGTCAGCTCCAGGGCCTCGCTGTGAAAATTGCCGGCCCGGTCCAACCAGGTCTTGCCGTTGAAGTAGTCGACAGTGACTACCAAGGTGTTCCCCTCCCATCGCCCGACCGAGTGCCCCATAAAGGTGTAGTCGGGTGGGCCTGTGACGTCGTCCAGATGAATCACGCGCGCGGCGTTTGAAAACCCGAATGTCATGTGAATCTTGTTGGTGCTCTGCGCGATCTGGAAGGGATAGGGCATGTACATCGCTCGCGGGATACCTGGAAGGTAGCACTTGAGCTCGGGGTCCCGGTCGATCCAGTTTGCGGCGTTCTCTTGTTTGATCTGGAGTGCCTCTGGCGTGTACGGAATCCGACCAGCGCCCTCAACGACACCGATTGAGCCCGGTACCCCCCCAGCAGCGCCGAGCGCCACCACCGGTGCCGCGGGCACCTTGGCAAACTCGAACGGATAAACACCCTGCTGCTCCACCATGCCCGAACGCGCCTCGTGAGCTTCCAGGTCCCAGTGTGCTTCATTGAGGGCCTGCCACACACCGTTGAAGTTCGGGTGTCCGTCTGGGGTCTCCGCGGAACGGTCCGGCGGCCCCTGGGGTTGGCTGGCCGTCCCAGTCACCGTGGCAGAAATGATCGCACCCGCCGCGGCGGCAGCTAATGCGGTTAGAACTGTCGATCCCTTAAATACTTTTCCCATTATTAGTTTCCTTGCTCCTACCTTTGGCTGCTGGTTCCTTGGTCACGACTGGGTCACTACTGCTCGTCGACCAGACCAGTGACACATGTAGCAGTGTCCAACGAGAAGGGATCGGGTCCACGACCCTCCATGTATGCCCGCTCATCCAATCGAGCACCGATCAGCAGCGCCGGCAGGCCATAATTGCCCTCGTGGCACCTCGGTTCATAGTAAATTCGGTTCTCCATATTACTCTGGCGCTTCAACTCCTGGCGAATCGTCCATGGACCCGTCCAGACAGTCGAATCTTCAATCGTGACCTCGTATGCGAGAGTGTCTCCATCGATACGCATATACCGTTCGGTAAGCTTGCGGTTTTCACCGGAATCGCGAAACGTAAACTTGGCGGAGAAGTTTGTGGTCTCTATGACGAGCGTATCGCCCTCCCAGCGTCCACGTGAATCCCCATGCCGAAGGCGTACCTGATTTGGTGGGTGGTCTCCACTCAGGTTGACGACACGCTGATACCCCTGTCCCTGTCCAGAATCGTAGCCGATCGCGATCGAATCGTCGCCTTGAACGATCCGCCGGAAGCCACGAAAATCGGGTGTGATCCCCCGCATGCACCGGTCGCCTAAACTCTGATCCTCAGGACCATCGTGGCGGTTCATACGCGACGTATTATAGAAAGGCGCCACATCAAAGCGGCGAGGCGACGGCGGCCCGTAATTTCCACCGCTGCACCCAGGGGCAGCCTCCTCGCAGGTCTCGGTGTTTCGCAAGAGCATAAGGCGCCAGTCTCTCTTGACGTCGGCCCGTTCCTTCGCCTCCACCGTAAGGGCAGGAATGTTTCCGTTTGGCGGATCGACAACGAGCGAGGTCCATGGACCGGCTGGTTTGGCCGATGTATAGACGGCGTTATAGGCCCCGGCCACGTCCCTGGCCGCGAGACCCGAACGCTCGTTGCGCCCTGGATTGATCATCCGAGCCTGGTCCCGTGCCGCCCGCTCCTCGGGGGTGGCAAGCTCTCGGCCGCCAAGCTCGGAGGCTCGCTCGAACGGCGTATCGTAGACGTCGAGCCAGATCCCCTCCAGGTTGGGATCCCCCCACGCGGTCCTCTGCCCCTGCCCATCGACCGACACGGCAGTCAGCTGGAGTAGCGTCAAGATCGTCGCCAGTGTTGTCGCCACACCGAGCGGCCTCCACAATCGTCGCTTCATCTCAAGAACTCCCATTAATCCTTAGTGGCTTATCGTAAAACCGTACGGTTGATACACCTAGATGCCGAAGCTAGTCAATAGTAATCTGGTCGACAGAGGTTAACGGAGCTCTCGCAGGGTTGAGCATAGTCCGTGTTGAGGCGGTATAAGCGATAGAACCAAGTCGTCATTGGCGAGCTGAAAAAGGGGAACGCGTCAGCCGCGGGAGACGATTCACCCTGCTAAAACCGCTTCGCGTCCGCCGAGGCATAGCTGGCCATCGCTCGATCGAGCGAGACCGTCGACTCAAGCGCGTCGACGACTTCACTCAGACGCTTGACGGGAATGGCACAGGTCATCTCTTCCGCCTTCATCCCGGTTCGCGAACGGCTAAGCGCGCACCCGACGCTAGCGGCCAGTGCCCCCTGCTCTTTGGCGATGGCGATGATATGACATTGTGGCTTTCCTTCGATCTGTAAATCAGGAAACGTATCCCTCAAGATCATCAGCGACAAAGCGTTGATTCGTAACAGGACTACGTCAGGATCGGACTGACTGTCGGCCAACGGGCCATACACGACCGTGCCTGGTCTAGCGGTCACCACCGGCAACGCCTTCACCTCGGCCTCGTCGACCCATCCGGACTCCAACACGACTCCAACATCGTCTTTCGTCACAGCCTCCTCAAGCGTTAGAAACCCATGGGTGAGACTCCCGACCGAACAGTTGGCATGGTCGGCAGCGGTGGTAGCAAACGATTCACTCGCGCTTCGAATCCAGAACACGCACCCAGCCGGAACCTGTCCCGTGCGTCCGCTCTCATTGGGCTCCGGAAAATTGTCATCAAGCCTGGCCACAGGTACAGTCTGACCCTCTGCCAGAAATGAAATGGCTATTGGGGGCGCATATGGCTTCAGCGTCGCCACCAACCGGTCGTTGAGCGACCGCCAGTCTGGCTGCCCGGCACTCGTTCCGCTCTTGCCGTCCTGCATGGTCTTTTTGCTCCTGTTCCCTCGTATCTCGTGACTACCTAATCGCAGCACGTCGATTACGAATTTAAACAAATCGTGCGCGCCTCGCCACTCCGAGACTGCCGGGCGGTCCCCCACTATACAGAAGGCAAAAGAAGCAAGGGTAAGCGAGAGACTACCGTGTCGGTTACGGCTGCGGTGGCGGAAGCGTGAGTAAGTATTGCCGATTACGAAGATCTCGACTCAGACGTTCGTGACACAGGTGCCATTCCTTAACACGTTTTGGCGAGAGAACGACCCTTCGGCGACGACTGCTCACGCACCTCGGCGTCGGTGAAGAACCCAGAGCCTAGTTGCTTCTGGCATTGAATCAGGAGTGCTGTCCCTAAAATAGGCCGCCGATTCGTAGACACGGCCTGGCGCTCCATCCTGCCTCCAAAGACGGAAAAAGTGAGCCAGGCATGAGGCCGGCGCTAGTTTTCTAGGGCACTTCCTGGGATTAAACTTGGCATCCACTGTCGAGCGTTACGAAAACGCTCCTCGATGTCGACCTCTGACAAACCGAGGTCTTTCAGTTGCAGCCGAAGCTCCCATTCTGAACGTGCCAGACTTGGTTCTAGTCCGGCCTCGATCAGAGATGCATCTCGCGCAGAGAGCGCGAACCACTCCCGCTCGGCCGTCTTCACACCCACCACAAGAAAGCGATCACTGGTCATCTAGTCACCTCGATCATTGAAACGACGCAGGCTCGTCAACACTGCTATTGCAAGAGTCACGACCCGTCGCTGGGAGGATCGGGTGAGGAGGCCGCGGGGAACGACCGGGAGGGCGATGCTGTAACCACCGGAGTGTAGAACGAGATCGACGCCAGGTCAATCGTCGCCAGAACGAGCGCCGACTGTGATGTCGTGACCATCATTGCCTTCGAGACTAGCTGCAACAGTCACAGTGAGCGTGATCGGCTGACAGCACACCTGGCAGTCTTCGATATATTCCTGCCGACGCACGGAACAATCGATGGAAACCTCGAGCGTCTCTCCGCAGTACGGGCAGCGAATCTGCTCGGTCTCCATCATGTCTGCCAATGGTGACAAACGGCTAACCCTGGTCATGATCGACGTCATAGACGGTCACCTTGAGTGTCACCAGTCGGTCAATGGGAATCCAGCGTAAGAAAAAGAGCGGCCATGCCACCTTAGTTGATGCATTAGAGCACCCAGTAGCAGCCCATGGCTGAGGGCAGTGGCTGCATAGCAAACGGCGATGACTTTCGGATTGCTGCTTCTGTGCGATGCTCTAAATAGACACCTT
Source organism: Vicinamibacteria bacterium (assembly GCA_963578805.1). Taxonomy (GTDB): domain Bacteria; phylum Acidobacteriota; class Vicinamibacteria; order Vicinamibacterales; family UBA8438; genus CAUZIB01. Next base: position 17,910 of record CAUZDY010000003.1, read on the forward strand.
ACAAGTCGATCGGATCCAAAATCAGTGAGAAGAGAACCGAGTCAACCTACCGTCCTCATCGAACGCGATTACATCGTATGGCTGAGAATTTGGTCCCTCCATCCCCGGCGACCCGAGTGGCATACCCGGCACCGCGATCCCTTTGATCGGCGGACGATCCGCGAGGAGACGCTTGACATCTTCCGCCGGCACGTGCCCTTCGACGACGTACCCCTCAACCATCGCCGTATGACACGATGTCACCCGTTCCGGGATCCCGACCATTTCCTTGACCCGGTTAATGTTCGGCACGTCCTTGGTCTTGACCGTAAATCCGTGCTCTTCAAGATGTGCGACCCACATCGAGCAACAGCCTCACGTCGGGGACTTATAGACCTCAACGACCGGCTCCTCCTGTCCAGGCGCCGCTCCGATCACGATCCCCGTGACGACCAGGTAGCACGACAGCATCAGAATAACTAACCGCATAGACAAGCCCCCATTGTGGTTGGATTATTGATCGAATGCCACCAGGGTTCACAAGGGTCTCCCCACGCCACCCCATCACACATCATAACTTAACGGTCGCCGCGCTTAGAACCAGCGAACTGCCGGTGGTGCCCCTGGGATTGCGCCATCCCGGCCGGTCCCTTACTGCCCTTACCCACCCCTGATGACGCATCGTCGATGATCTCGACGTCACCGGCCTCCACCATACCCTGCACCGACTCCCGTTCGGCATCGTGCGTGGCAATCTGACCTTCCTTGGAGGGTCCCAAACGCAGCACCCGCCCTTGCGAAAGCTTAACCCTTAATGGCCGCCGCGTCTTATTGAGAATAATCTTCATGACATCACGCCAAACCCCACGACACGAACGAAGTGTCCTTATACATTCCGCTAATCCCGGAAGTTGATATATTGCAGCGGTAGTTCGATATCGGCCTCCTTGAGCAGACCGATCACCCCCTGGAGGATATCCCGCTTTTTCCCGGTGACCCTCAACTGATCACCCTGAACCGCCACCTGGACCTTGAGCTTAGCCTGTTTGACCAGCTTGACCAGCTGCCGCGCTAGCTCGGCGTCGAGCCCCTGACGGACACGAACGACCTGCCAGGCGTCACTCACGTTCGTCTGCACGGTGTCGCGGGCCAGACAACGAACATTAATCTTACGATTCGCCAGCTTCCTCGTCAGAATGTCATACATCTGATTGAGCTGAAATTCGTCCGGCGCCCGCATAGTAATTTGACCTGGCTCAAGCTCGAATTTAGCGTTCTTCCCTTTGAAATCGAACCGAGTATCGATCTCCCGAGTTGCCTGGTTGACCGCGTTCGTTACCTCGTTAAGATTGACTTCTGACACAACGTCAAATGATGGCACGCGTCCCCCCGCGGTCTTACCGCTTAACCAATTATACGGCCAACAAAACAAACTCCTGCCACCCTGCCTACGACGAACAGTTGACTGACAAGGTTCCGGCGGCGGTCGCGCGGTCACTTTTTCCGAAAACACCGACGTCCCTCCAGTCCCTCGGTAAACGACTCAGAGGGCACTCCACTAGTGTCGCGAGTACGAGCGACCGATAAGACAACGCAGGAGGACCGGTGAATCACCAGCCTCGGACGCTACGCGTCTGTCTCCTCACAGCCCTCACCATCGGTCTCACACCCGTAGGTGGTCCCGTGTGGACATCCGCTCAGACCGCACCGGAACGTAACGCCCTGGTCGAGGTCTCGCTCATGAGTTCGGACGACCACGTCGTGGTCGGTTTAGTCGGCAGCCAGGCGCTGTCGGGCGAGGTCCGTGAAATCAGGACCGCCCCGTTCCGAGTCTTTGTCGACTTCGTTAACGTTGTGCCGAGGGTAGACGCCGTGACACCGGTAAATCGCGGTGGGGTCAGACAGGTGCGGGTCGCACTGAACCAGACCGACCCGCCGGTCACCCGCGTCGTCCTCGACTTGACACACCGGTCAAGCTACCGGGTGGAAGAAGACCCGTATGACCACGAATTTCGAATCATCATCGGCTCCGCCGCCGTCTTGACGACCGCCCTATCGGATACCCCGGTGGAGTTGACGGCCCCGACCAGCCTCGGTGTCCCGTCGACAGCCTCGGAAGAGTACGTGCGCTGGTTTAACCGATTCGCCAAGGACGTCGAACGCCTACTGTCCCACCATTCGGCGCCCATGGCGGAAGACACAGCCCCGGAGATGACTGCTGTTCTTGAGTGGCAGCGTCTGCAGCACGAGCTGGAGATGGTGACTCCCCCGTCTGCGCTGCAGACGGCACATCACCTTGTTGCGACTGCGATTGGCCTCGGTCGGGTCAGCGCGACTTCGGAACTCGATGACTCCACTCAAGAGCGTGACCACGACGCGGCACGCGCAGGCGCGGCATTGCTCATTACTCGAGCTCGGCACCTCGTCAAAATTGAACTCGCCGCAAGCTCAGACAGCGATCCATAGTTATCAGCACGTGACACACGGGCATCGGTCGCCGACAGCTGCTAGGCTTCTGCCACGCGAGGCCGCTTAAAGGGGGGGCGGTGACTCGCTGCCGTTACCGTTGCAGACCTAGCTAATCAGGACCGGCACCGGTGTTCACTAAACCACGACTGCCTTAAGTTGACACACCGAGGCGTCTCCTCGTGCGACTATGGAATAGACGAGCCCCGCCGCACTTCGACGACATCGGCCATGCGCCCAACGAGCTTAAAAAGCGGAATCTCGTGAATCTTGGCTCGCTACTCAAGACCGAGCCTAAAATTTCCGGTGGACCGACCTGATCGCATGGAGGACATGACCCCAGATCGGGATTCTGGCTCGCCTAACGGCATCGCGTCTGGGAAAGTGCAGCCGGTCTCGCCCAGCTTAAGCCGCAGCGAAATGTCTGGTGCTGTCCTGGGCTCGGTGTCGTCCAGAAGCAGCCGGAATGGCGAGTCGGGAAGAGGCGGTGAGTCGTCAGCCTCGGCAAGTGCCAAGCGTAGCGGCGGCGGCTGTGTCGGGATAACCCGAACCCAAGGGCTCGCCTCCCACCCTGGCGTTCGCACGCCACATCGGAAACATTGGAGATACACACGACCACCACCTTGACTCAGACGGTAGTCATGTTGTCGCCGGATCAAGCAAAAGAGACGGTCAAACATCCCAAAGCAGCTGGGCGGATTCTATTGCAGCTCGCGCCCAGGACCTAGCGATCAATCGAGCCGTCATCGATCAAGAGGACGGCTGGAGCATTAGTGGGTCATGGCGTGGAGAAGGACGTTAACGCCCAGACCGTATCCATCGGGCGAGAACTTCAAAAAAAAGCGAGGGTCGTCAGCTTCGCGCTCCCACGCATCGGCAATGTCAGTGTTGTGCGTCATGACCACGAGAAACCGGCCGCTTTCGTCGGCGATAGCGCGGAAGTGTGGCACCGCACTGTCGGCACCTCGTTCCGACGTCGTCCGTCCGCCGACACGGCGCCAGAACTGGATCGCGGTGATCTGCGGCACCGACGTGACGTGGGTCAAGGTTCGAAATACGGGATGATCAAGAGGAACGTCGATAATCGGATACCGCCCAGGCGGAAGAACCTTGGCGATTTCGCTAGTCCAGTGCTGCCACGCGCGCGAACCCCAGAAGTCATCAACCCACAAAAAGCCACCCTTAAGTAGGTACGCGCGAAGTTGCTGGACCTCCTCAGTATTAAATTCGATTGTGCCGACGTCGGCTGCCATCGTGAACGGGCAATTAAAGAGTTCGTCATCGGTGACCCTGACGACCCAGTGGTTTGGCTCTTGCCGGCTATCGAAACTGACGCGAGCGGTCGTCAACTCCGAGTAGCGTGCCATGAGATTGATGCCTGCATACGGATAGTCGGTTGCCCATCCCATCCCCAACGCCTCGTATCGGACACTGTTGTACATCAGCTTGCAAAAGGCGAAGTCCCTATCCGGGAGCGTAGACGGAGGGAACCGCGGGGGAAAATTTCCCTCTCCAACACCACCCCAGCGTCCCCATTGAGCCTGCGCTACCGGAACCAGACCACAGACAACCACCAGAATAACCAGCAAACGGAGGGTGTGCCATCGGATCGTCACGCGACTCATAGGACGGTTATACACGCTCACGTCGGCACGCGCCAATTGTGATGCCGGAAGAGCGGTAACGATGACCGGTTCCTTGAATGGGAGCGAAGGGTAGGAGCGGGACAAGACGCGACTGGGTCGAGCGAAAGGCCGGGTGCTACGCACCCAGCCTCAAGACACCCGCTGTGGACGCCGTGTACTACGACAACACTCTGACGACTATCAGAGAGGTCACGAACGGTCATGATGAGGAGTTCGTGGACGACGGTATCATTACGAGCGTCGAAGTCGCTCCGGACGAACGCGGGCAAAATTCCATCTTGCCCAGGTTGTTCGACCGCCTCCACAAATTTACAGTGAACGAGCTCGAGGGCGACAATGTGACCGCTGGTCCTGCGTTATCACGGAGCGGTTTCCTGACCGCAGCGAACCCGTCCTAGTGTGGCAAATACAACAGCTTTGTACACCGAGGGTGGCAAGGGTGAAGCGTAAGAATACTGAGTATGTTTGAACGATACGTAGCGGCGACAGGCTGGATGCAGCGCCAGCCGAATATCTAGATCTTTGGCACTCATCACACTAGTCCCAGGCCTCTCCCCACTGCACCTTGCGGGCGCGTCGATAGGCCACCCGATCGCGGCGCGTGATCATCTGCTCGCGAATTCCATCAACGCCACACAACCTCAACGTCACGCGGCGGTCACCAGTCAGCGGGCGACGGATTAGACGCTCGGAAGCCGGGCTCCCCGCGCCCCGAGTTCCAACAACGTAGCAGTACTTCTCGTCTTCGTACGAGAACGCCCCATCCTTGAGTCGTCGGTGCAGACTCGACCGATTCAGCCGCACACCGAAATGACACCAGTCGTCCTCAGGAAGGGGGCATCGATCTGCGTGGGGACACGGTGCGACGACCGATGCGCCGAGCGACAGCAGCTCGCGGCGGGCCTCGAGCATCGTGCGAAACCCCCGGGTCGAACCGGGTAAAATTACCACCACTGCGCCACGACACGCCTGCCACGCTGTGTGGAGCACGTCACGCTGTAGGTCTTCGTTTAACTCAGTCAACAGATAACCGACCACCACAAGGTCGTGTCCGTCTAGCGACGGGACGGCACCGAGGCCGTCATGCCACGTCGCCTCGATCCGGTCGCCGAGCGAGGAGCACTCAAGTAGCCTCTGGCCCATGCTCCGCATAGCCGGATCACGCTCGATCAGCCGCGCACGCACAAGTTGAGGGAACTCCACATCAGCCGCCCAGAGCGTGGTTGCGGGACCCGCACCGAGGTCCAGCAGTGTCTCCACGCTCAGACCATCGCATCGCTCGCGAAGCTCGTGAAAGACAGCCCGAGTGGCCGCGAACGTCGCGGGCATCCTAGTGGTGGCATAGGCAAGGGCAGCTAGATCGTTGAACGCTGGAGACATCGACGGGCCGTCCCGATACGCAACCGAGAGTCGTGCCGCCGCCGCGTGTAAGTCGCTAACAGAGACGCCGGTAGCCGCGGCGTCGAGAGCCTGCCTGAGCTCCAACGGGAGCAAACAGTCATCGGTCACAGGTAGACGTTGTTACAGGTCGAGAGCCGTCGGTCAAAGATAGTCGAGAGTACGAAGTCGTAGAGCGCCTCGCGATAACGGCCCACGGCTGATGATCCGGGACGTGCTACTACGCCAGACCCATGACCTTCCCTACGGGAGACTGAACGCGACATGCCGCGGGGGCGCCTCGTCGTCCCCGGCGACACCCACGACGATGTATTGCTTCCCCTCGTGGAGATAGGTGATCGGGGCACCGGTGGTGCCGGCAGATAGCTCGTGCTCCCAGACAACATCGCCAGTCGCCTTATCATACGCGCGGAACCAAGGCTCACCGTAGTTCGTCACGATCTCAGCAGGCATGCCAACTGGCACCCGTCCACCGCTGTTGCGCGCGTCGGAACCCTCGCCCACAAAGAGAAGCGACCCGGTAGCGAGCGGTGAGGGACGACCGGGCCACCCGAGCCGTCCTAAATTGAGATGGCGGATTGCCGGGTGGTTTCGCGGACCGTTGCCGTTCGGTACCTGCCAGACGATCTCAGCCCGGTTCATGTCAATCGCCGTGATGCGACCATAAGGCGGTTTAAACAGCGGGAGGCCACGCGGTCCGCCGATCCACAGACGAGTTCCCTTTACGAAGCTCAGATTCGTTCGGTCGGGATTCCCCTCGAGAACGTCCGCCACGAACGGCGCCGTGATCGAGGGAATATAGAGAATGTTGGTTGCGGGGTCGAAAGCAGCACCCTGCACATCGGCACCACCCTGCGACCCCGGCAGCTGAATCGTCCCGAGGTTGCCGTCCGGTTCGTCGGTGCGGACCGATGGCGGCGTGAACATAGGTCCGATGGTGTAGCGCTCAACAATCTCCAATGCTTCGGCCCTGAGCTCTGGGGTGAAGTCGATCAGGTTGTCGATCGTCGCGCCTTGGCGGTCGAACGCTGGCGGCTTCGTGGGGAACGGCTGCGTCGGTGACGTCACCTCACCCGGCGTCGTCGACTGTGGGACGGGCCGCTCCTCAATCGGCCACACCGGATCTCCCGTCACGCGATCAAAGACGTAGGCGAACGCCTGCTTGGTGATCTGTGTGACGGCCTTGATGGTACGGCCATCAACCTCGATGTCCATCAAGATGGGAGCGGCCGGCGGATCATAGTCCCACAGACCGTGATGGACGAGCTGAAAGTGCCACACGCGCTCCCCCGTCGTCGCATCGACACACACGAGACTCTGGCTAAAGAGGTTGTCACCAACCCGATGGCCACCAAACATATCGTTCGTCGACGAGGTCACCGGGAGGTAAACGTAACCGAGTTCCTCGTCGGCACTAAATAGCGACCAGACCGGTGCGTGACCGCTGTATTGCCACGAGTCGTCCTCCCACGTGGAGGTCCCAAATTCGCCCACCTGCGGAACGGTGTGAAACACCCAGCGTAACTCCCCGGTTCGTACATCGAAGGCCCGTACGTCGCCACGAACATCCTCCTTGGTCACGAACGTATCCGACATCGACTGCCCCACCACGATGACGTCTCGAATCACCGTAGGAGCACCGCCCCACCGATATCGCGCGCCCTCCGCCAATCCTGTCGTTAGATCGACCCGCCCACCATCGCCGAAATCGTCGAAGGGTCGACCGGTCTGACTGTCAAGCTCGATGAGCCACTGGCCGCGCTGCACGATGATCCGCTGGTCGTCACCATCGGCCCAATATGCGACACCGCGGGTCACCGTTCCGCGAAACGACGCCGGCGGATCGTCGAACGGCTGCTGCACCCAGACGGTTTCGCCGGTGCCCGGATCGAATGCTTCGACCAAGCCTACCCCGTTGGGGCTATAGAGCACGCCATCGACCATCAGAGGAGCGGCAATAAAATTGTTGCCATAACTCAGGTCGGGAACCACGTCGAGAATGGACCGATCGACGGCGACCCGTTCCCACGCGACCTCCAAGTCTTGGACATTGTCTCGAGCGATCTGGTCGAGCGGTGAGTATTTGGTCGCAGCGAGATCGCCCGCATAGTGGCGCCACTGATCACCGGGGCTCTGCGCAAGCACTTGAGCTACACCAAGACTGAACAGAAAGAGTAGGCAGGCGAAGAGTGATCCCAACAGGTTTCTAGCCAAAGCCATCTGTACACCTCCCTTGCTGGTGGAGCGGATTATAACGGAGCCGACGGTTGAATCCTTATTTGCTCCGACGACGGTATCTACGGCTGTTGGCCGGCCAATCGAGCTTCAGGAAACCTCTTGACGATCGCACTGCAGTTGAGCGGCACCCGGTCCCAGAAAAAACCTGTCCACGGACCAATGTGAGCGAACCGGTTCGACGCACAACCTCGCAGACCGACTCGACACGGTCGCCTACTCGGCCCGCCGCCACGAACTCACAGCTGAACGACACCGTCACACATTTCTCTCCCGGCTGGTCCCAGACCGCTGTGAGACAGACAGTCTAATCAGAAAAAGTTATCAGCATCCCGCCATGCAGGCTGTCGATCGAGTTGCGATGGTGCGGCTGAGCATCGAAGACAAACGAGACTCGCCTAGCATCCATTCTGTATCCCAACGGACCCACACGATCTTCGAACGGATCTGTGTAGTCGTAGGAACGGTAGCCAGGCGGCAGCACTGTCGGCATGAGGCAAGAATTGGCAACTACGGACGAGGCAAGGACCTGATCTCCATCGGGTGGGTCAGCCAATAGTCGGGGACCTGCCGTGCCAGCTCAGCCCGAGGAAATGGTCCCCACAACGCCGCCGCCGTCAGCACCTCAGCCGCCCTTCCGGCCGCCATATCGTGCGGCGAATCGCCAATGAAGACAGTGTCGCCTGCATTGGCTGACAATTTGGAGAGTGCCTCAACGACAGGCGCAGGGTGCGGCTTATATTGGTCAACGTCGTCGACCGTCACACACGCATCAAAGTAGCCCTCGAGACCGCACAACCGCAGACCGCGTTGCATGGCACGGCGGTTTTTACTCGTGACGATCCCCATCTTGGCATCCGTTCCCCGCAGGTCTTCGAGCGCATCAGGAATTCCCGGATACGCCTCGACCATGCGGTCGTGATGAATATCGTTGAACTCGACATACGTCGCCCGCATAGCGTCAGCCTCACGGGCGTCACGGGCAAACCTATCGAGCTGAGTCCGAAGGGGTGTGCCAAACCCTGCCCGCCAGGTATGGTCTGCTGGCACCTCGCCAAGATGTGCCACCATGGTGTGACGGAATGACGACATGATCAACTCGATCGAATCGATCAGTGTCCCGTCCAGGTCGAAGAGATAGGTGGAGAAGGCTCGCTGGTTGGCTGCCACAGCTCATTATATCCACTCACTCCTCTGTCGGGCGTGTGGCACAACTCGGTCGCTCGTCGGTACGACACGCCGTCGAATACCGACAAGCGCCAGACACAGCGGTGAAGGCGACGCCACCGCGCTCGTGCTTAACTGGCCAATCCAAGCGTCGGCAACATCCCCAACCCTAAGGAATAGAAGAGGTAAAGAATCAACAGGCCCACACCCGCGCGCCGTCCAACATGGCCGTTACGCCGAACCAGAAAGATCAGTGTTCCGAAAAAGACTGCCATCCACGGAAAGGCGTACCATTGTGTGAACCTATCGAGCGCAAGGGGTTGGATGGTGCCGGACACACCAACAATCAGGAACAGGTTGAGCACGTTCGCACCGATGATGTTCCCGAGTGAGAGGTCCGGGACGCCCTTGCGTGCCGCCGACACACCCGTCACAAGCTCCGGAAGCGAGGTCCCGAGAACAACGACCGAGAAGCCGATGATGGCGGAAGGTACCCCGAGCACCGCGGCAACGCTCTGACCCGAGGTGACCAATAGCCCAGACCCGACAATGATCAACCCGGCTCCCAATACGAACAGGCCGGCCAACCGGACCAAGGCCGCACGTTCCTCCGTAGAGGGCGGCGTCCTATCTTGGCCGGCCCGCATCCGCCGGATGGCCAAATAGTCCCAAACCAAGTATGCGACAGCTACCATTAGCAGCACGGCCCCCAGCGGTCGGCTGAGCGTCCGGTCGAGCGAGAAGATCACAACCAACGCTCCACCCGCCGACATCCATAGCGAACGGTTGGCGAAATCCCGCGCCCCCGCACTCACCGGCACCATGATCGCCACAGTCCCGACAATCAGACCGATGTTGCAGATGCACGATCCCACGGCATTGCCCAGGGCGATGCCCGAATCGCCAATCGTGCTGGCGGTAGCCGAAACGACGAGTTCAGGGGTCGTCGTTGCGAGACTCACCAATGTGCCACCAACGATGAAGCGGGGAACATTGAGTGCCCGACCGATATGGACACTCGAATCGACAAACATATCGCCACCCTTGGCGATGAGAATGAACCCGGCGATCAGCAGGAAGATGTCAAGGGCCACGGGAGAAGTGGTCTCAGGTCAGAGTTCAAGAAACAGTACCACTGCGCCACTCGCAGCGACAACAAGACCTGCGACGAGGTCGGCCGCGCGCGTCAAGCCTGGACGGAGAACAGCGGGACACAATCGGTACCCGATGGTGACGGTGACGCTCATCGTCACCACAGTCAAAATTCCGAATATCGCGACGACGGCCGCCAACACTCCCCAGGCTCCGCTCATCGCCGGGACGACCATGAGCGGAATTAGTGGTTCACAGGGACCAAACAGGAAGATGATGAATAGCGCCCACGGGGTCAGGTTCGTCGGCATACCGTGGGGGTGGAGATGCTCTCCCTCATGCGCATGCAGATGGTTGTGCACCGTACCGTCGGCATGAACGTGCGGGTGCGAATGAGTCGCCCCTCGAAGGAGGTGCCAAACTGCCCACGCCGCATAGGCCAGGCCAAAACCGATTAGCAGGGTTGCCGCCACTTGACCACGGGCCGATTCAACCCACATGAGCGAATCAAGCGTCACTCCCGCCGCGGCTCCGAGTCCACCAATGGCGACCGACGACACGACATGTCCAATGCCACACACGATGGTCACCGCGATCGTGCGTGCGAGCGACCATCGGCGCGAACGGCCCAGCACTATGAACGGCACCGAGTGGTCGATGCCCAGAAGGGCGTGGGCGACCGCCACCGTCGCCGTGGTCCCGAGCAGTACCGACGTCGCGTCTTCGAGTAGTTCGAACATCTGGGACTGGTTGACGCTGTGACCCGGCTGTGTTGAAGTACGCGGAGGTCCACATTATGGCTGGTTTGACGCGCAAGATCACGCGCCTCCGGAAACTTCTCAAGGAACTCGATAGTGTCGTGGTCTGCTTTTCGGGGGGTGTCGACTCGAGTTATCTCCTCGCGGAATCAGTTCGGGTCCTCGGGGACCGTGCGGTCGCACTTACCGCGATGTCACCGAGTCTGGCGCCAGAAGAAGGCTTATCCGCCAAGAACCTAGCACGCCAACTAGGTGCGCGGCACGTCCTCGTCCACACCTTCGAACTCGACGACCCAAGATACGCAGAGAACCCGGTCAACCGATGCTACTTCTGCAAAACTGAGGTCTACGGGAGGGCGGTTGAGAGAGCCCGTGGTCTGGGTGCCAGCTACGTCGTGGACGGTTTCAATCTTGACGACCGGAGCGACTATAGACCGGGAAAGCAGGCAGCGCGCGAACATGGCGTCCGATCTCCACTCGATGAGGTCGGGTTCACAAAGACCGACATCAGGACGGCGGCGCAGCGTTTGGCGCTTCCGGTATGGGACAAACCGGCGCTGGCATGCCTCTCCAGTCGCTTTCCATACGGGACATCGATTACACCCGAACGTTTGACACAAGTGGCCGACTGTGAACGTGTGCTCCGAACTCTCGGATTTCAGGTGTGCCGTGTCCGCCACCACGTTACTATGGCGCGTATAGAAGTTGCTCCAGAGGAGGTTTCGCGACTCCGGCAGCCGGAGATTCTGTCGGAGATCACCCGGCAGTTTAGAGACGCCGGATTCGAAACTGTAGACGTGGCTCCCCGTGGGTACCGAGCCGGGGGACTCAATTCACCGCTCTAAACATCTCCTCGACCGGAATGACCCGCGTACGGGCCGGGTTGATCGGTAATTCGTAGTTCATGATCATCTCGTCCTCGGCCATGATCTCATCGGTCATCGTCGTGTTGTAGGTCGGTGGCGACGGACCGTTGGCCAGTAGCGTGTCGCGAAACGCCTCAGCCTCGCTTGTTACGATCGCGATGGCGATGTTGTCAGACCGAAGATGGCGACGTACAGCGGCGTTAACGTCATCGACCGTCAGCGTCGGCAGTCGCTGCCGGATTTCATCGATGTAGTAGCCGGTGCCGTAAAACATGGAATCCAGCAGATAGCCAAGCCGCCGACTGGCCGTCTGCACGTACAGATTAGCGTAGTGGAGCAAGAACTCCCGCGTCGCCTCGAAGTCGGCCGGCGACAAACCATCCGTGACCAGGCGGTCGAGTTCACGGAGCGCCTGGCGAAGAGCGAAGTGAGCGTTGTGATGTGGAACCGGCCTGATCCAGATGCTGAAGAACTGCTGCCGGCGGGGAATGTTCGGAACGGGGAGACGTGACGACCCGTCCTGGATGAAATTCTCGACATAGGAATAGTCCCCGTAGTTGAGCCCACGGTCGCCGCGCATCTTGTTCATCAGCAGTCCGTTGAAATTCCGGTGCTCACCGAAATACGAATTAGCGACCAGTAGCGGGTAGAAGTCATCGTCGGCACGCGACACGTCGACCGGAAACCCAATGGAAATTGCGGTCGCTATGGCATCCTTGTCGACCAACAGAACCTCCAGTCCGTCAAGGCTCGGCGGTGGCGGCAGCGCGAGGGGCTCGGCGACGCCGGCCTCCAGCCCCTCCGCGAGGTCGCGCTCCAGCTGACTCAAGAACCCGATCGGATACCCGCCGGCGACCCCAACGGACAAGGTGTCCCGCGTATAGTGCTGAGCGTGAAAGCTCCGCACATCATCGAGAGTAATAGCCTGGAGACCACACTCGGTACCGATCGTCGGAGCGCCATACGGGTGACCGACGTACAACATCGCGTTCAGGGCTTCTTTCCCGAGCTCCTCATCATCGTTACCCCGCAGGCCAGAGACAAGCGAATTGGTGAGGAACTCTCTGTTTCGCTCGAAGTCCGACGAGTCGAACCGGGGCGAGAGCACCAGATCTCTTAGGATCGCCGAAAACGGCTCCAGATGATCCCTGTGCACATGACCGACCAACGTGGTGACCTCCTTGTCGGCCTGGGCATCAATTGACGCCGCCCACGGATAGAGCGCCGCGGTCAGCTCCTCATAGCTCAACCTCTGGGTCCCACCCCGACCGAGCATCAGCGCCGTGAGAGCATTGAGGCCGTTTTTTCCCTCAGGATCGTTGATCGACCCGGTCCTGAACACGACACGAATCGTTACCAGTGGGGAGCCAGGTATCGGCAAACCGATCCGAGTCTCCGTATTGGGTTCTATCGGGTCGGGTCCGGCACAACCGAAGGCCAGGGCGCTCACTGCCGCGACGGTCATCGCTGTTCGGCTCCAGCTGGTGACCCTCGACATCATCACGTTCCCTCCGATGTCAGGGTCACGACGGTCCGATTCGACTCCGGAAAATAGGTCGTCGCGAGTCGCCTGATGTCGTCGGCGGTGACAGCGTCATATAACCGGTACACCCGGTTTACCGTCTCGGGATCCTCGGTCAGCTGCAAATAGTGCCCCATGGTCTCCGCCACGCTCGCTGGATTGTCCAGTCGCCGTACGAACGCGTATCGCATGTGGGATTTCGTCGCTGCAAGGACTGCATCCTCGACCGACTCGACCTTCAACCGGTCGATTTCGGCGAGGATGGTGTCGCGCACATAGTCGACCTTGGTGGAATCAGTGACACGGGCCAGGATCGTAAAGAGTGGGGCATCGCGATGGTCAACGGCACCACCGGTGAGCAGATCAACGACCTGCTCCTCAAGGTAAAGCTTCCGAAACAAGGGAGATGCCTGAGAGAAAAGTAGCTCTGACAAAACATCGAGCGCCGGCATGTCTACCGCCTGATCGGAGAAGGGCGGGACGTGATAACCCAGCATCAGAAAGGGCAGCGTCGGGTTCGTCCAAGTCACCGCATCGGATCGTTCGCGGGTCTGAGGTGGCTCGACTGGAATACTCGGTTCGAAGTCGCCACGCTCCCACTCACCATAGTACTGCTCGACAAGTGCCTCCAGCTGATCTGGATCGACGTCCCCAACTGCCACCACTATCGAATTGTTCGGGCGGTAGTAGCGGTCGTAGAACTCGAGACTATAGTCGTAGTGATTGGGCATTTCCTGGATGTCAGTGAGCCGACCCATGGTGGTGTGCTCGTAGGGGTGGATCAGAAACGCGCGGTCATGCAGCCGCTCGCGCAGTAGGGATAACGGATTCGAAAAATTCAGGTTGTACTCGCCGAGGATCGCGCCTGCCTCCGTTCGAAAGTCATTCTCAGAGTACTGAAGATTGAGAAAGCGATCTGATTCGAGATCGATGATCGTCTCGAGTGACTCGGAGCTCGCCACAATGTGATACGCCGTCCAGTCGTCGGTGGTAAAAGCGTTGGCGTCGGCCCCTAGCCGCTTGATAACGGCATTGTAGACATCAGTTGGATACTTCTCGGTTCCCCGAAACATCATGTGCTCAAAGAAATGTGCGTAGCCTGAGAAACCGTCCTCAACTTCGTTCCGCGAGCCCGTCCTAACGATGGTATAGAAGGCCATGATCCCGGGGCTGTCGTACTCGACACTGACGACTTTTAACCCGTTGTCAAGCTCTGTCATCCTCACAGGAAACGGAAAAACGTCGCCGGCGTCTTGGGCCACCGGGCGTCGGGCCGGTAATGCCAAAGTAATCGTCACCGCGGCGATCATGACTACCCATCCACGCCGTGCTGTCATTGGTTTCGCTCCACGCCCGCCGTCATCCAATCGAAGCCCTGCACTCCGGGTCGAAGTTAGGGCTGGCGCCCGCCCCAGCGTCAGTGTATTTCCAGAGCGCAGTACGCGCCAATTGTACCGGACTCATCCACACACCGGCCGAACTCTTCCGTCGATTGGTATCTGACCCGAGCAGGACGTGCCCCTGACCGTGGCGCCCAACGCGTGAAATGACGCGGCGCTGACCCACTGTAGGCATACGTGTCCTCACCGGGACACATTGACCACAAAACACGACAGGACTATTCATGTTTTGCAGGTTTTTTTGTAACTAGTTACAAGTCTTTAATCCTGGCACGATGTCTGCATTTCTCGTGAGGTGCCAGCCTATGGCGAAAGGGGAGGTCATGTCACGTTTGACATCATCGACGATTACATTTGCAGTAGTAGTCTTCCTGAGTGTCCCGTACCTTTCGACGGCCAGTGAAGACGAACAACGGGTCCGTGCGCGTACCCGGGATTTGGATCGTGCCACGTCGGCGCCGGCACGGAGCGAACCGACCACGCGAAGCGCTCCGACACCATCACTGGGTGCTCACTCGGGAGGGAAGAGATCCCCCGTAACACGCAGCGTTAACCGCGTCACCAGAAGAGCCCGTGTCGCGCAGCTAAAAGCTGGGGCACCGAGACAAATCTCGCGAAAGCTGTCACGTCGCGCCCCCATCGTCCGTAACGCCGAGCGGAGCGCCACGGTCAACACCGGTCAACAATCCGAGACGAAAAGCCCGACCCGCACCGTGAAGCGAGCAACGCCTCTCGCGTCCGGAGCCACATCGATTGATTCAACCCGGACACGCAATCTGGCGCCAGCCTCAAGCCGTGTAAGGCGCCACACGCGAGCTAGCGGAGAAAGCTCCTCTCGGGTGGTGCTTCGGCAACGCGTTGTGGGTGCGGCCAGGGCTTCAGCGGCTCACCCCAGTCGACGGCGCGCCGGGCCGGGTAACGTTTTTGGCGCGGCGGTCCCTCGAGCAACACTTGATGGAACATTCAACCCCAACGTCGGATCCCGCGGCCGAGGCTATGTCCTCTGGCGTGGAAGGACCTCGTCCTATGGGCACCGGTACCCGCACAGCCGCGGCCGTTTACGCTTTGGCCGATCGACTAGGCATAACGGACGTGGCCACTTCCCAAATTACTCGTACGGATCAAGATTGTACGGAGCATCGTACTATCCGCGTTACGGTTTCAACATCGGCTTTAGCTTCGAATCTGGATCCGCGTTCGGACACTACGGGTACAGAAGATATCGGTACCCTCGATACAAGTATTTCTCTTACGGTCACCCATACTACCCATACGGCTATAGGCAGAGGGTCGCGAACCCATACATGGGTTCACTCCGTCTCCAGGTGAAACCACGTGACGCAAAAGTGTTTCTGGATGGCTACTATGTCGGTCTAGTTGACTCCTTCGATGGGTTCACTCAGCGCCTGCGTCTCAAGGAAGGCACGCACCAGATCGAGATTAGTCACCCTGATTATCTGCCGATCGACCTCGATGTACTGATTGTCACTGGCGAGACGGTCACGTTCAAAGAGCGGATGGTCCGGCCTTAGCTTAGGTACTCGTCGCCTCACGCTGCGGTGCAGGGGTGGCAGCGCCGATGCCGTATCGTCATGATGGGCACTGCGTCCCGCAGTGCCAACATTCGGTGAACTGCCGCTCCACCTCCTCGTGACACTGTGGACAGTGCCACGTGTCTACGAGCCGCCTCGGCTCCTCCCCGGCGCGCCGTACGTAATCCTGAACGACATCGAGCGCCAGCGGATACGTGTCATCCTCCAAGACCCACAACGACGATCGAGTCTCCAAATGCATCAGGGTGCCACCTTGGAACGGCATGAAGTCGTCTCCGCGGATCACACACCGAACGCCCACTGATTCCAGTAAGCCGCGCACGACGTGAGCATCACCTGGCCCCCGGGTGACATATATTTTCTTAAGGTCAGACATGTAACTCAACGTCGGGCATCGACCGTGTGTCACGATCGAGTAATTCTCCCCGCCATCGAGGGGTGAATAGCACGAAAGCCTGACCTCGGAACATCATCGAGGGTTCTCCTTCCCCATCACGGACCGGCAACCTCGACCTCTAACTCAGCTCCGAACAGCAGCGACTGGTCCTGGTCGGACGCGGCCCAGTGCAGCAACGTCTCCACGTCAGGAATGACGAGACCATCCCATGAAACAACAGAGTTGGTCACCACCCGAATTGGCTCTGAAAAATCGAACTGGTCAGGCGACAAGAGCAAGGTGTACCGCCAGACACCCTGAGTCCGCGCGACCACAGTGTTGCCATCCCGAGATAGATCAACCCGCCCAGACGGCTCATCGCGTCCGAAGGCCGGGCGTGCCTGGGTCCTGAAAGTCGTTGGATAACTCAACATCAGATTCATGACTTCAGTGTCACGTCGGACAGAGATCGGCAGCTCATCGCCCGGGCCAAAGTTCATGATGGCCTGCCTCAATGCCTCGGGGGTTGGAGTCGGTTGACCGCTGACAGTCAGGACGATGTCATCAGGCTCGATTCCTGCCGCGTCAACCATCGAGCCCTCTCCAACGTCCAGCAGCTGGAGTCCAGAACCATCGACAAGCTCGCCGACCATACTGATGCCCAGCTGCGCATCGGGCACCCGGCGTGTCAGCGTATTGAACGGTTCCAATTCGCTCTCGCCCTCCACGGTGCCGAGCTCGCTTATGATCAACCAGTGGGCACGACTGAAGTGACTGACGCTCTCACTCTCCCAGCTCAACTGATCAGGTAACGGCTGCCGCGGCGTTGACGCAATAAACGAATCAATCATCGGCGAAAGATCGGGCCACCACCGCATATTGTGCTCGGCCTCTGGCAGCCCGTGAAAATCGAGCAAGACGCTGGCGTTCTCGAACAACTCGATGAACGGGCTAACCACTTCCAGCGGATAGAGACGGTCCTGACCACCATTGACAATGAGGAACGACTTGTTCGAAAGATTGGTCACATGCATCTGGCCGTCGGTATCGGTGGAGGGGTTTGCGAGCACACCTGGATGGCCATGGAACGGAAGAAATGCAGCCCATGGTGTTGTGGCTTTGAAGGCGTGGTAGAAGGCTCCCGTGGCCCCATCGGACATTCCAAGAAGATAGACTCGATTTTCGTCGACGTTGTAGACCCGCTTAATGTCGTTCAGTAGGCCATAGAGATTCTCGACCTGGCTCTCCTGCCACCACAGTGACTTGGGCCACGACGCCGGAAAAACCACGATCGAATCTGACCGCAGGTACTGGTCTTGGTTGCGCCACCAGGTGCCATCGTCACCCAAGGGACGCATCACCCCGCCGTGCAGATAGACACGAACTGGGTAGGACTCCGCAGGGTCATAAACGTCGGGAATATGAACAACGTAAGGATGCTCGAGGCCATCCTGGTTGTGCCGTGTCAGCACACGTCGCCCTGTCTCGGCCTCACCGCGATAGACCCGTTTAGCCCTCAACGCTGCGGTAACCTTCTCGAATGAGGCGCCGAGCGCCACAATCGCACCAGCTGCGTCGGACCGTTCGTGATCGGATGTCGCCGCCCAAAACGTTCCAACAGCCGCCACCAATGCGTCTTGAGTGGCGTCCTGAGCGTGGCTTGCCTGACCCGTTGCGAGCACCCAAACCACGGTGACAAGCAGTACGGTTCGTGAGCACCCTGACACGCATTCCACAACCCGGCCGATACCGGCCGATCCTGTCATTGCTGCTGCGTGGTACTGGCAGACCGCGTCAGACCGTGTGCATCGAGAAAACCTTGAATGGTCGCGAAGATCGCCAGCGTCTGCTCCCGATCGAACCCGCCGTGCCGACCGGCGGGTACTGTGTGCAGCTCATTGGAAACGCCCGTGGAAGACAGCTTCTCATGCAACATCACCGCTTGCTGATACGGGACTGTCGGGTCGGCATCGCCATGGATCGAAAGTATCGGCGGCAATCCCGAACGCACATAGGTCACTGGCGAAACGCGTTTAGCGATTGATGCCCGATCCTCAAGGCTCCCCATCCACTCCACGGCGTAGTTCCTCATATTGGCACCCTCCAGTAGATCGCCGACGTCAGTGATCCCATACCAGTTGATCACCGCCGCCACTCGAAGGGTCTCAGAACCTGGGCATTCACGGGCTAAACCAGCCGACTCCGGAATCATGGCCGTCGTCAATGCAAGATGGCCTCCAGCGGAATTTCCGGTCGTCACAATTTTGGATGTGTCGAGGTTGTACTCCGAGGCGTTGGCTATCACCCAGCGTAACGCGCAGATGCAATCTTCCACCGCGGCCGGGGCACGTGCGACCGAGCCGAGCCGATACTCGACATTGACGACAGCCCAACCCATCTCAAGATAGGGCAGCACACGAAGCACGTTGCTCTCCTTGGTCCCCCTCACCCAGCCTCCGCCGTGGATGTACATCAGGACCGGCGTGGCGCCGTCGGCATTCCTCGGAAGATACAGATCGAGCTTGCTCTCGGCATTGCTAGCGACGTGATAGGTAACGTTCGGGACGACCCGATATTCGTTCGACACATGCGCAAGGAACCCCGTTGTGTCTCCGACCTGTGCACCGACTTGGAGAGGCAGGACCAATAATCCAACCAGGACGAATCCGAACGTTGCGAATATACGTGCAGGCATGTCTACTCCTCTCAGGGCTGTGCGAGTTACAGAGGATGAATCGATGGTGATCGGCACGTGACTCACCCCCACCGAGCATTCAGTAGGCTGTAGGATAACAACCAATTTGCTGGCATTATATGCTCGTACGTCAATGACCACACGCTCTAAAACGTCACGTCACCCTCTGCTAGCACTCGAAGACTGGTGGGCTATCTGGCTGGCTACCCTGTTGGTTACTCTTGTGGTCGTCCAGCTGGTCTCCGACGTGCCGGCGGTCGGACGCTGGACAGGGTCCCTACTCGATGCGTTTGGCGACGGCCTCGGCCTCATCACACTTGGGCTCGTCCTGACCCTGCTCACCACGATCGCAGTTCAGGTTATGGGGGGAATCGCCCGGAGTCACGCAATCGGCTTCCTCGGCGTCTTTGCGCTCGCGGTCGTGGCATACACCTGCGCTCAGCAGACGAGCATTCGGGCAGCGGGCGTCGGGTACGCCTTCTGGGCACTTGCGATCGGCCTTGTGATTGCCAATGCGATCGGAACACCAGGGTGGATCAAGCCAGCCCTCCGGAGCGAGCTATATATCAAGACAGGTCTCGTGCTCCTTGGTGCGGAAATTCTCTTTGGCAATATCCTGAGTCTTGGTCTCCCTGGGCTCTTTGTGGCCTGGATGGTCACCCCGATCATTATTATTTTTATGTATCGATTTGGCATCAGACAACTCAAGATCAAGAGCCCAGCCCTCGTGATGGTGATTGCGACAGCAACATCCGTGTGCGGAGTGTCTGCCGCCATTGCCGCGGCCGCCGCGACCCGCGCTAAGAAAGAGGAGCTCGCGATCGCCGTCGGCATGTCACTGATCTTTACGGTTGTGATGATGGTGGTCATGCCGTTGGGAATCCGCGCGGTTGGTATGAACCCCGTGGTGGGCGCCGCGTGGATCGGCGGGACCGTCGACGCCACCGGCGCCGTGGTCGCGGCCGGGGCACTACTCGGGGAACAGGCCGAGCAGATCGCCGCGGTCGTCAAGATGATTCAGAACACACTCATCGGTCTAGTAGCATTCGCGATCGCGGTGTTCTGGGTGACGCAGGTCGAATCCAGCACTCGGTCTGCTCAGAGTCGTCCAACCGCCATGGAGGTCTGGTATCGATTCCCGAAATTCATCCTTGGCTTTGTCGCGGCATCGTTGGTCTTCTCGTTCGTGCTCACGCCGATGCTCGGTAGCGCTCGAGTCGAGGATGTCTTAGATGTGACCTCGGATCTGCGAGGATGGCTCTTTTGTCTCGCTTTCGTGAGCATCGGCCTGGATTCGCGGTTCCTCGACCTCTGGCAACACGCAAACGGCGGGCGTCCCATCCAGCTATACATCGTTGGTCAGGCGTTCAACGTCGTTCTCACACTCCTGGCCGCCTACCTCGCATTCGGCGGGATCCTGTTTGAACCGATTCCTGTCAGGTCCGAGAACACGACTACGCGAAACGTGATCCAGCACAACATCGAAACCGACGTCGAGGCCACGGCACTGTTCTACACCGAAGTGCCCAGGTGGGGCGATTGGATCAGGTTCGATAGATAGCAGCCCGGACTCTCGCTCCTCTACTACTACCTTGTTTCCCGGCGTTGCTCTCTTCTCCGCGCTCGGAAGTACTCCACCTGATACCGTTGCACGTTACGATTGTGTTCACGCAGGGTGCTGGCGAACTCATGCGACCCGTCGTTGCGGCTTACAAAGTACAGATACGGGACGTCTGCCGGACCAACTGCGGCCTCGAGCGCCCCCAGACCAGGTGCAGCGATCGGCCCTGGCGGTAGGCCTGGGTAGCGGTACGTGTTGTACGGCGAATCGTACCCAAGGTTCTCTCGTGTTAGGTTGCCGTCGTAGAATCCGTCAAGCTCGAGCGCGTAGATAACAGTCGGATCGCACTGCAAGGCCATTCCGATTCGCAGGCGATTGTTGTATACCGCTGACACTAATTGGTATTCGTCGGCGCTCCCTGTCTCCTTCTGGATGAGCGAGGCCAGTGTCACAACGTCACGCACGCTCCGGTCATGACGAGCAGCCTCTCCTCGTAGCTCGTCGCTGAGGCTGCGTCGAAACTGCGCGACCATCGCCTCCACGATGTCGGCTGGGGTAGCACCCCGGGGCAACAGATAGGTTTCAGGGAACAGGTATCCCTCGAGCGTCACAGCCTCTGGGTCGAGGTCCTGGATTAACTCCACTCGCTGTGTTTGGTTGATGAATTCGTCCCTCGTTCCAAACTCGCTCTCGTCGAAGACCTCGGCCATTTCGGCAACGGTGAGACCCTCTGGGAACGTAATACTCCGAAGGTAGACCTGGCCGGCTACGATCTTGTCGATGACCTCCATGGACGACAGAGAGTCGCTGAAGTGGTACTCGCCAGCCTGGAGATCGCGCGCGACGCCACTCCGCCAGACGGCAAGACGAAACGTCCACTGGTCGCGCACGACACCGGCTGCCGCCAGCCTCGCGGCAATCACCGGGGAAGAGTCCCCAGGCTGGATGTCGACGAAGACCCCTTCCTCTTCATACGCCTGGTAAGGCGTCTCCACCCGCTCGAGGAGCTGGTTCACCGCCACGGCGGCGGCAATTAGCGTCAGCCCCATAAAGACGGCCAAGACCGTTAGCACTTTACGTAGCATCGCCGCCCTCGAACGCTGGATCCCTGGTGCGCGGTCCCCGCTGATGATCCAGAAAGTCCTGGAGGATAACCGCCGCGGCCGCCGCGTCCAGCCGTGCCTTTCGCCGCCTCCAGTTCTTCTCTAACTGGGCGAGACGGCTCTCGGCCTCGTGGCTTGAGAGTCGCTCGTCCTGAAGATGGACCGGCAGCGTCGTATATCGGCGTAGTGTCTCGACGAAGCTCAGGACGTGCATTGTCTGACGATGGGGTGCCCCGTCCAGGGACCGCGGCAGACCGACTACTATGCCGGCTAGACCATCCTCCTGATTGGTGAGGATCGCGATTTCACGCGAGACCGCCATGGCTCCCTGCTCCACCGGCCGGGAGACGGTCAGTACCCGCAGCGGGGTTGCCAGTACGGCCGATACGTCACTGAGGGCCAAGCCTATCCTGCGCTCACCAACGTCAACGCCGAGCACACGCACGCATCTACTATAATGGTCTCAATGAGTCGCAGGGCCCGCCTTGTTATCCTTTTCGTGTCTGTTCCGGTCGCCGCCTTTACCATGGTGGGAGGCTTTCTCGGCCAGTCCGTCGGCCGGGAGGACACGTATCGCCATCTCCGGATCTTCGAAGACGTAGTGTCACTAATCGGTAGCAATTACGTCGAAGAGGTCGACCTCGAAGACGTAATAGAGGGATCGTTGCGTGGTCTCGCCGGAGGCCTGGACTCGGACAGTACATTCTTGTCGGCAGACGACGTGCGACGGATGGAATCTGGAGAACCTCTCCCAGACGGTGAGCTCGGGATCGAGGTCACGAGCCAGTACTACCTCCAGGTTATTGCCGCGCGCCCCGAGTCACCTGCGTCCAGGGCGGGACTGATCCCGGGTGACTTCATCCGGGCTATCGATGGACAGACAACCCGGCGACTCTCCGCGCTCGAAGGCAACAGACGGCTGCGGGGAAAACCGGGGACCAGTGTCAAGCTGTCGGTCATTCGTGGCAACCAAAGCGAACCATCTGATCTCGAGCTGGTTCGGCAGAGGGTTACCAACCGGGCCGTCGTCACGAACCTCTTGGACGAGGGTTTCGGATACATTCGGATCAACCGGTTTAGCACGGGAGCATCCGGGGAGCTCGCCACTGCCGTGAGCGAGCTGAGGGACAGTGGAGCCAGAGCGCTCCTGATCGACGTGCGGAGCGCGGCAGGTGGGTCGTTTGAGGAAGGTATCGCGGCGGCACGTCTCTTTGTCAGATCCGGGACCCTGCTCCGTCGGACCGAACATGGTGATCGGCAGGTAGATGTGACGGCCACTGCCGGTACGGAGGTCGTCGACATGCCGCTGGTGCTGCTCACTGATTTTGGTACCGCTCATGCCGCTGAGTTGTTCGTCGCTGGTCTCTCTGGGACGTCTCGCGCGGACACCGTCGGTCAGCGAACTGCGGGACGCGCCAGCCTCCAGAAACTAGTTAAGCTTTCCGACGGCACCGGTCTCTGGCTGTCCTGGGCACGCTATCTTCAGGCATCTGGTGATCCGATACATCGGTCCGGAATCCGGCCGACGGTCGAGGTGACAGTCTCTGTCGTCCAGCTTGGTGAACCGGTGCCATCAGGCGACGTGGTCTTGGAGCAAGGACTCGAGCACCTCCGCTCAACGATCCTCTGACACGGCTTTCTGGAGTGCATCTCTCGCGTTGACGCTTGATATTGCCACTGCTATGTTTTCATGACATAGGCGCGTAGCTCAGCTGGTTAGAGCGCCTGCTTGACATGCAGGAGGTCGGCGGTTCGAGTCCGCCCGTGCCTACCATGTTTCACTCAATGAACGCTGTCCCGGATTTTTACACACCATGAGCACTGTTACCGTGACGCTACCCGATGGAGCAACCCGAACAGTGCTTACGGGGACACCGGTGTCTGTGATTGCCGAGGGAATCTCACCCCGCCTTGCCAAGCAGGCCCTTGCTGCGGTCGTCAACGACAGCATGGTGGACCTATCCTTTCCGCTCGAATCTGACGCGTTGGTCACCGTCGTCACCCCCAAATCGCCCAATGCGCTGGAACTCTACCGCCATTCCACTGCACACTTGATGGCCGCGGCGGTCACCGCGCTCTTCCCAGAGGCCCAGTGTGGAATCGGCCCACCCACCAGTGACGGGTTTTTCTACGACTTCATTGTCGACCGGCCATTTGTTCCGGAAGATTTGGTCGCCATCGAGAGGAAGATGATGGAGCTGGCCAAGCAGGACCTGCCCTACATGCGGAAGATACTGCCTAAGGAAGCGGCGAAGGCACACTTCCAGGACCGGGGTGAGCCGCTCAAGGTTCAGTTGATCGACGAGAAGGGTGGACCAATGGTGTCGTGCTACACGATTGAAGACACCTTTATCGACTTCTGTACCGGACCGCACGTGCCGTCCACAGGACATCTCAAAGCGTTCAAGGTGCTCACCAGCTCGAACGCCTATTGGAAAGGCGACGCGCAGAACCAACCGATGCAACGGATTTACGGAACGGCGTTCTTTAAGGACTCGGCCCTCAAGGAACATCTTCATCGGTTGGAAGAAGCTAAGAAGCGAGACCACCGAAAGCTGGGGAAAGAACTCGGGCTCTTTACGTTTCACCAGTTTGCCCCGGGTGCACCATTCTGGCTGGCCAACGGCACAGCACTCTACAACCACCTGGCCGCATATATGCGCGAGATGTTGTACCCGGAGGGCTATATCGAGCTGCGAACGCCGCTCGTCTTCAACCGGCAGCTATGGGAGACATCTGGCCACTGGGAGCACTACCGGAAGAACATGTTCCTCGTGGAGTCCGAAGGTGAACCTTTCGGGCTAAAAGCGATGAACTGCCCCGCCCATATGTTGGTCTTTGCCAGTCAGGTGCGAAGCTATCGTGACCTTCCCCTGCGCTTTTACGATCAGGGAGTGCTGCACCGCAACGAAGCGTCTGGCGTGCTGTCCGGACTCACCCGGGTTCGGCAATTTTCCCAGGACGATGCGCACTGTTTTGTCACGAAGGACCAAATCCGTGAAGAAGTCGAACGGCTCCTTCGACTGGTCGGTCGGGTCTACCGTGACTTCAGTCTCGAGTACACGATCGAGTTATCCACGCGACCCGATGAATTTCTTGGTGAGATCGAGACGTGGAATCACGCGGAACAACAACTCAAGGCGGCAATCGACTTCACGAAACAGTCGTATGCGGTCTCGGAGGGGGAAGGGAACTTCTACGGACCCAAGATTGATTTTCACGTCACCGACGCACTCGGCCGGAAGTGGCAGTGCGCCACAATCCAGCTGGATTACCAGCTTCCGCGACGATTCAAGCTGAAGTATATTGGGGCAGACAACGCCGAACACTGTCCGGTGGTCATCCATCGGGCAATTTTTGGCAGCTTTGAACGCTTCATCGCACTCCTTATTGAGCACTATGCTGGAAGATTTCCACTCTGGCTTTCCCCCGTTCAGGCCACGATTCTTCCTATCGCCGACCGCCACGCTGAGTACGCACGGTCAGTCGAGGAACGGCTGAGCTCGGCTGGGTTGCGTGTCACCGTTGATGCGCGGCAGGAAAAGATTGGATATAAGATCCGCGAGGCGCAAATCCAAAAAATTCCGTATATGCTTGTAGTTGGAGATCGTGAGGTAGCTGAAGACAGTGTTGCGGTCCGAAGTGGAGGTACTGGCGATCGCGGCACCCAGACGGTCAATGGATTTCTGCAGGCCGCACTCGAGGAAGTTCGAGTGAAACGCGCCCCCGCTGCCGGGCAAGACAGCCGGAACCGGCCAGGTGCGTGACCTTTCGTGACAATCGTGTGTTCCTAGGAGGTCGAGATCGCTTTTCGAGGACCCAGACGAGATTTTCGTCAGAGCAGCGCGCGTATCAATGAACGTATTCGGGTCCGAGAGATCCGAGTGATCGACGACGAGGGAGAGCAACTGGGTGTCATGACACCCCAAGAAGCCCTGACTATCTCCCGCGGCAAGGGCCTCGACTTGGTCGAGGTATCGCCAACTGCGCAACCGCCGGTCTGTCGCATCACCGACTACGGCCGGTACCAGTATGAGGAACAGAAACGAACTCGACAGGCCAAGAAGAAACAAAAGACGATCGAGATCAAGGAAATCAAGTTCCGACCCAAGGTGGATGAGCATGATTACCAATTCAAGAAGAAGCACGTGGAGCGATTCCTCGCGCACGGAGACAAGGTAAAGGCGACAATCTTCTTTAGGGGACGCGAGTTAGCACATCCGGAGTTTGGGCGTCACATCCTGAGCCGGCTGGTCGAGGAGCTCCAAGAAGTCGCGACACAAGAGACAATGCCGCGGATGGAAGGCAACCAGATGCACACCATCCTGACTAGCAAGACAGGAGCCCGAAAGGGTCAGTAGACGAAGCAGCATATGCCAAAGATCAAGACTCACCGCGGCGCCGCCAAACGGTTTAACAAAACCGGGACCGGAAAGGTCACTCACGCCAAGGCGTTCAAGCAACATATCCTGACAAGTAAGACGGCCAAACGTCGTCGGGGTCTACGTGGCACGACTGTCGTGTCAGACGCCGACACGCCGCGCGTGGCTAAGATGATCCCGTATAAGTAGCCAGGAAACAGCCGCCAGGCGTTTTCTTGAAGAGTATTTAGGAGCAGATACATGCCTCGAGTGAAACGTGGCCCCCTGCGACGACGTAAACGGCAACGCCTTCTGGCGCGAGCCAAAGGGTTCTACCAGACGAAGAGCAAGCTGTATCGGGCCGCCAAAGAAGCGGTCGACACATCGCTTTCGTACGCCTTCGTGGGCCGGCGGCGCAAGAAACGTGACTTCCGTCGGCTGTGGGTGATTCGGATTAACGCGGCGGCCCGTGAGCATGGCTTGAGCTATAGCCAGTTCATCTCGGGCCTCAAGACCGCCGGCGTAGGTCTGGACCGTAAGGCCCTAGCTGACCTCGCCGTTCGGGAACCCAATGCATTCGCCTATCTGGCCGCCCAAGCCAAAGAAGCGAGGGCCACCTAATGCCGTCGCGAATTCTTCGCGGGTGACTACCTCTTCAGACATCGACCGGCTGCGCACCGAGTTCCAGAGTGAACTCGACGACGTCCAGGGTGAGCGAGACCTCCAGAAGCTCCACGACCGCTATCTTGGCCGAAAGCGCGGAGCTGTGGCGGCCCTGCTCAAAAGTGTGGCATCAGCTCCGCCCAGCCAACGCCGGGCCCTCGGAACACGAGCTAACGCGCTCAAGAAGGAGTTCGAAGCTGCACTCGCCGAGAAACGAGACCATCTGGAGGCAGTCGCGACTCCTGTGGAAACGGTCGATGTCACACTGCCTGGGCGTAACACTCTTCTTGGCCATCGCCACCCGCTAACAATCCTTCGGGAGGAGATCGAGAACATCTTTTCCAGTCTCGGTTTCGAGATTCTGCACGGCCCGGAAGCCGAAGACGATTACCACAACTTCGAAGCCCTCAACATGCCGGCCGACCACCCGGCGCGTGACATGCAGGACACGCTCTACCTCGAAGAACCGCTTGAGGCCTCCGGCCCATTGGACACGCATCCAGCCACACTGCTCAGGACTCACACCTCCGGGATGCAAATCCGGTATATGGAAACCCACGAACCGCCCGTTCGCATCATTGCGCCCGGACTGGTGTATCGTCGCGACACACCCGACCTGACTCATTCACCGATGTTTCAACAGGTGGAAGGTCTTCTCGTGGGTAAGCGCGTGACGATGACCGACCTTAAGGGCACCCTTGAGTATTTTCTGCGTCAGCTATTCGACCCAGAAATCAACGTAATGTTTCGTCCGAGCTTCTTCCCGTATACCGAACCAAGCGCTGAGGTTTTCATCACCTGCGTGTTTTGCCAAGGCAATGGATGCCCTGTATGCAAGAAGACGGGATGGCTCGAAATTTTGGGGAGCGGGATGGTTCACCCTGCCGTCTTCGAAGCGGTTGGATACGACCCGGAACGGTACACTGGGTGGGCGTTCGGATTAGGCATCGACCGGGTCGCCTTACTTAAGTATCGAGTCGAGGACATCCGTTTGTTTTACGACAATGACCTCCGTCTTCTGGAGCAATTTCCCTATTGAGAATCCTCGTCTCGTGGCTTCGTGACTTCGTCGCCGTCGACGTCAGCATCGATGAATTAGCCGCGGTGTTAACGATGCGGGGATTCGAGGTGTCAGCTATCGAACTGGCGCCCGCAACCGTCCAAGGTAACGGCGACGATGCGGTGCTGGATCTCGAAATCACGACCAACCGTCCCGACTGCCTAAGCGTGTTCGGGATTGCGCGCGAAGTCTCTACCATCTACGGTACCGAGCTCCGGGCGCCGCGCGTCGATGAGACAGCCGCGCTGACGACCGCTGGGGGCAGCTCCGACGTGTCGGTCGCGATCGACGACCCAGACTTGTGTCCTCGATACGTCGCTTCCGTGGCAGACATCACGCTTGGTCCGTCACCGACCTGGCTCGCGGCGCGCCTCGACGCGGCAGGAGTCCGACCGATCAACAACATCGTCGACATCACGAACTACGTGATGCTGGAACTCGGTCACCCGATGCACGCCTTCGACTTGGAGTCGCTTGCCGACCGATCCATTCGGGTCCGTAAGGCGGCCTCCGGCGAGACGTTGAGAACACTCGACGGGCAAGAGCGACGACTTCACCATGAGATGCTGGTGATCGCCGATGCCGTCCGCTCCCACGCCGTCGCCGGCGTCATGGGTGGTGCAGATTCAGAGGTGTCCAACCACTCGCGGGTGGTCGCCCTCGAGAGTGCCTACTTTCGCCCGACCTCAGTCCGTCGTACCAGCAAACGCCTTGCGCTGTCGACCGACGCCTCCTATCGATTCGAGCGCGGCGCCGATATAGAAGCGCCGGTTGTGGCCATGCGGCGCGCACTGACACTACTCGAACAAACGGGGGCCGGCCGGATCCGGGGATCAATCGTCGACACATATCCTCACCCGAAGCCCTCCAAGACGGTCACGCTGCGCCACACCCGCATCGCTCGGGTCCTCGGAGTCAACGTCGACCCGTCGTTCGTCATGACAACGCTCGACCGGCTCGGTTTCAGTGTATCGTCACCCAGCACCAGTGCCAGTGCCACACCGGCAGACGAGGGACCACAGTGGCAGATCGGCATTCCGACGTGGAGGGTCGACATCGGTCGCGAGATCGATTTAATCGAGGAAGTCGCGCGACACTACGGATACGACCGTCTAGCCTCCACATTTCCGCCGCTGCTCCAGCCTCCGGCGCCGCTGAGTCCGTATCAGCGACGTCAGCGTCTACTACATCGAGTGTTGACGTCCGGAGGATGTTCAGAGGCGATCAACTTCAGCTTCTCCGATCACACGTCGACCGCACCATTCGTACAAGACGAAAGCGATTTGGTGAGTATCGCGAACCCACTTTCCGAAAAATTTACGGTACTTCGACCATCGCTCCTTCCGGGCTTGCTTGACTCACTGATCCGAAATCGGCGTCGTGAGCAACGTGACATTAGACTCTTCGAGATCGGGAAACGCTTCCGACGGACCACCGGCGAAACCCTCGGCATCGCCATCGCTATTACAGGCGGTGGTGCACCCGAGCATTGGAGTGCGCCATTACGCCCGGTGGATCTCTTTGACATCAAGGGGCTGGTCGAACGAACCTGCGAGGCACTCGGTGCCACTCCTCTATTCGAGCAAACCGTCAGCCGCGTGCTCGTGACCGGCAGGGCCTCAAGCATCACCGGGATATCACGTAGAACGGGTGAACAAGTGTCGCTCGGCATCTTCGGACAGCTCACACCAACGATCGCCACCAACCGAGGCTTCCCCAGCACGGGTGACGAGGTCTACGTAGCTGAGCTCGATTTGGTGGCGTTGGCCGAGGTTGCCGTGGACCGAAACAAGCTGCATGCGACGCCGGTGCCTCGTTATCCGTCTGTGGTCCGTGACCTGGCTCTGAGCGTCGATAGAACCTTGCCTGCCGCCGCCGTTCGTGACACGATCCAGGCCGCCGCACCCGATACGCTCGTGAGCGTTCGTGAATTCGACCGCTACGTCGGTTCAGGAGTGCCAGACGGGTGCGTGAGCCTCGCGCTGCGTCTGACGTTCCGCGCATCCGACCGCACCCTCACCGATATCGAGGTTCAAGCAGCGGTGCATGCTGTCGTGGCGGCCTTGCAGGATCAGCACGGCGCGACGCTACGCTAACGTCTGGAGTGTTACGAGCTCTGTGGCGAAGAAACCCGGAGGTTACATGTCCACACATGCCGTCGATGTCGAGTCGATCGAACGCCTGACTGACAAAATCAGAGACCTCATCGCCGTACTTGAGCGCACCCGTGGCGAGCTCTCACAAACGATCGAGGACAACCTTCGCTTGAGTCACGAGGTTAAGGATCTCAAAGCACAACTTTCGAGCGCCGAGGACACGAGTGCCGAAATCGCGAACCTGCTGGATGAGCGGGAACAGATTCGGACCCGCGTCACCGCTATGCTCGAGCAGCTCGAGGAAATCGGCATCTAGGAACCGACCGAAACGCACCATGTCTGATGTATCTGGAGTCGTCGTGACGGTGGAAATTTTGGGACAACGATATCCAATTCGTAGCAGCCTTGACTCGAGCTACGTTACCCAGCTCGCCGCGTATGTTGACCAGAAGATGCAGGTCGCAGGTGAACGAATCGCCGGAGGCGACTCGCTCCGCGTCGCTGTTCTCGCTGCCCTAAACATCGCGGACGAGTACTTCCGGCTTCGCCAAAGTGGTGGCACACCTGACGGGGCTGTCCAAATGGCAACACTCGAACTCGAACAGCTCGTGGATAAAGCCTTAGCCGACCCATAGCCTCCCGTCACACCCGCTTGCCAGTAATCAAGCTTCCCCTTAAGATGATGACCAAGACGGAATATCGGCGTGTATTAATGCAGTCACGAACCAATTGACGGTTGGTGGATGGCGTGAAGTTTTGATTTTCCCTGCAATGTGCGTGATGGTCTAGGGGCTCGTTTGAACCAACGTTATATCGAAGTGAGCTGCGATGCTTCGTGGTGTGCATGCCTTCGAGTGAGGAAGCCTGAAGCGAAGCTCCTGAGCGGCTCCACCTGCTAGAGCAGGTTCATACGACCTCCCCACACGGCAGCGCGGGGTCTCTCTCTCCACGTCAGCCTCCCGTGACACCCGTAACCAGCGGACCCCGCCGCAGGTTCCGTTAGGAACGTGCGCATGAACCAGCTGCTTTCCGAGTCGACGGCGCTGAGTGTCATCCTGGCCACCGGTCTGGGCCCTTTTCTTGTCTGGATTGTCACCAAGCAATGGATCGCGGACACGATCTTTCGATCTTCCAAACAGGCCCAGCGCCTCGTGCTCGACGCTGAACGCGACGCGGACACGCGGAAGAAGGAGATTGTACTGGCCGCCAGAGAAGAGGCCCACAAACTCCAACGGACCGCTGAAGAGGAGTCCAGAATTCGACAAGCTGCGGCCATGGACCGCGAGAGAGCATTGACCGAAGAAGCTGTCTGGCTGTCCAAGGACATCGCCAAGAGGGTTGAGAATGAGCTTCAGTTCCCGGGACAGATCAAGGTCACGGTCATCCGAGAGACCCGGGCAATTGACTGCGCCAGATGAGTCAGGTGCCATAATCCGAGAGTCATGGATCATGCGTTGACCGATCAGACCGTCACCGACCTCGGTGAGCACGCGCTCATTCGCCGTATCCACACCCGCGTGCCTCCCCCCCCGCCATCAGTGATCCTGGGTATCGGCGATGATGCCGCCGTCGTCGAGTCTGACCGCGGGTCCCTCTCGGTCATCACGACCGACACAATGGTAGAAGGTGTGCACTTCGACCGGACACTCACCCCGATGGACGCGGCCGGCGGAAAGGTCCTGACCGCAAGCCTCAGTGACCTGGCGGCGATGGGCGCAACACCCCGATACGCGCTCCTGTCACTCTGTCTCCCTGACAAGCTTCTGGTCTCCGACGTCGACAACATACTCGACGGTCTGTTGGCACTGGCAGCCCGGTTCAAAACGGCGTTGGTTGGAGGGAACATTACTCGGTCGGGTGGTGCGTTGTCTCTTGATGTGACCGCAGTGGGCAGCGTCAAACGTCGGCGTATCCTTACACGCACCGGGACACTCCCAGGCGACGACTTGTACGTAAGCGGTGAGATCGGTGGTGCAGCCACTGGTCTCTCATGGATGAGAGACGGAAAACCCGATCAGCCGATGGGGGTAGCCATGGAAGATTGCAGGCACCGATACCTCTGGCCAGAGCCTCGCGTCCGGCTCGGCACTCAGCTGGGGAGAAACCGTGCCGCTCGAGCTTGTATCGATCTCAGCGACGGACTCGCTGACGGGATTCGTCAACTATCCCAAGTCGGCGCAGTCGGGGCGAGGATCGACGCCACACTCATCCCGATTGCACCTGGAGCCAGGCACTGGTCTGAGATCCACGATGCAGACCCAATCCTGGAGGCAATGACGGGCGGTGAGGACTACGAACTGCTGTTTACAGCACCGCCCAGTATGCGTCGGCGGGTGGCCGCAGCCCAGCGCCTTGCCGGCAAGCTCGCGGTGACACGGATCGGACAAATGACCAAGGACCCTGCCCTGGTGTTGGTGCACAACGGCAACCCGACGGCGCTTCCAGCCGGGTACGAACACTTTCGCGCGACTGATTCCTGAGGTCAGTGTCCGGACCCTATGGAACCAGCTGCTAACGGCCGTCGAACTCCTGATCCTTGTACTGCAATTGGTAGAGTCGGTAGTAGATCCCGCGCAGGGCCAGCAGTTCCTGATGGGTCCCCGACTCTCTGAGCTCCCCACGGTGAAACACGATCACCCGGTCCATATCCTGTACCGTCGACAGTCGGTGCGCGATCGCAATCGTCGTGCGTCCGTGCATCAGTGTCCGTAGTCCATCTTGAATCAGTAACTCAGTGTCGGTGTCGATACTTGAGGTCGCCTCGTCGAGAATGAGAACAGCCGGGTCAAACGCGAGCGCCCGGGCCAACGACAGAAGTTGCTTCTCTCCGACCGAAAGTGTGGCGCCCCGTTCAACCACCACACTATCGAGGCCATCGGATAATCGATCGATGACACGGTCGGCGTGTACGTGGCGGGCCGCCGTCAGGATCGCGTCATCCGTCAACCTCTCCTGACCCATCGCGATGTTGTCGCGAATAGTCCCTGAAAACAGATAACCCTCTTGCAAGACGAGCCCAAACCGACACCGCAGGTTAGACAGCGACATGTCGCGCACATCGACGCCATCGACCGACACGCTTCCTTGGTTAACATCGTAGAAACGAAGCAGGAGATTAATGAGCGTCGTCTTCCCAGCACCGGTCGCGCCGACAATCCCAACCCGTTCACCAGGCGCGATACTGAACGACACGTCGCGCAGAACATCCTCGTCGCGGTAGGCAAACGACACATGGTCAAACGTGAGCCGACCGTCTCGCGGTTTGGTCACCGCGCGCGATGTCGGGCGATCGGTGATTTCGGCTGAAGTGTCGAGCAGATCAAAGACACGTTCAGACGACGCCATAGCTGACTGCAGAATGTTGAACTTTTCCGAAAGGTCGCTGATCGGCCTAAAGAACCGCTGAGAATACTGTAGGAAAGCCACCAGCGACCCCAACGTCAAAGTATTCTCAAGCGTCCAGCCACCGCCAAACCAAATAATGAGTGCGGTAGCCAACGCTCCCACGAACTCGATAGCGGGATAAAAAGTCGCGTAGTAGAACACCGAGTCCAGATTGGCGTCTCGATGAGCACGATTGATGTCGTCAAACTGTCCGAAGCTGTGGCGCTCCTGTCGAAAAAGTTGAACCGTCGACATACCGGTGATGTTCTCCTGCAGCGTAGCGTTGATCCGAGCCACCCAGCCGCGTACCCGCCGGTAGGACTCTCTAGCGTGGGCGCGAAACCAGAGAGTCACGACCGCGATCAACGGCAAGACGGAGAACGCTACCACAGCGAGACGCCAGTCCATGAAGAGCAGAATTGCCATGATGCCAAGCAACGTGAAGAGATCGCGGAAGACCGAGATTACACCCGACGCAAACAAGTCATTGAGTGCATCGACGTCAGTGGTCACCCTGGTCATCAATCGCCCCACTGGATTTCGGTCGTAGAAGCGAACATCCAGGCGTTGCAAATGCCGATAGACTTGCATCCGCAGGTCATACATGATCCGTTGCCCCATCATCTGCGTCGTGTAGGTCTCGGCGTATTCGAGCACGAACGATGTCAGAAGGATGACGAGGAAGAGCAAGGCAATTTGATCGAGACCGTCGAGAGCGCCAGTCAGGATGTGCTGGTCGATGACCACCTTGGTAAGGTAGGGCTGCGCCAGCTGCATTATCGAATGGCCAGCGATGGCGACCAGAGCGACCGTCACACCGGACCAATGTGGACGCAGGTAGCCCAACAGTCGCCGCATCAACCGCGAGTCGTAAGCCTTACCAACTACTTCCTCATCCATTGGCGTTACCGACATCTCAGGACGCCTCGAGCTCAGCTTTCAACAGCTGTTTCCGATACAACCCCGCATACAAGCCGGCCTGCCGCACTAACTCGTCATGGGTACCGCACTCGACCACCTTGCCCTGGTCGAGCACCAAAATCAGATCGGCCTCTCGGACAGTCGAAATCCGATGCGAGACCACGATAGACGTCCGTTGTCGGAATCGGCGCCGAAGCTGGATGAGGATCTCTTCCTCAGTTTGCGTATCGACCGCAGACAGGGCGTCGTCAAGGATCAGGATTCGAGGGTCGATCAGGAGCGCGCGCGCAATCGCCGTACGTTGTTTCTGGCCACCCGAAAGAGTGACCCCGCGCTCACCGACCATGGTGTCGAGGCCTTCCGGAAAATCGACGATGTCTTTGTCAAGACGCGCGATGTCAACCACTTGGGAAATTGAACAGTTGTTGGAATCAGTTCTCGCCGTGAGTTCTGATCCGAGGGTGCCAAAAGCCACGTTGTGAGCAATCGACCTGGAAAAGAGGAATGGCTCCTGCGGAACATACCCAATGGCACCACGAAGCACCGACAGTGGGATCTCTCTCACGTCAACACCGTCGATCAGAACGGAACCAGATGGCGGGTCAAGAAGCCGCGGAAGAAGATCGACAAGTGTCGATTTTCCCGCGCCGGTGGGCCCTACCACCGCCAGCATTTGACCCGGCTCCACGGTTACCGAGACACCGTCCAGCACCGACTGACCGTCGTACGCGAACGTGAGGTCGCGAAACTCGACCCTACCCACAATGTCACTCGGTGTCCTCAGACTCGGGTGTGGACCCGGGTCTCTAATCGACGGCAGGGTCTCCAGAACGTCGAGCATACGGCGCCAGGCTGCAAGACCCCGCTGCAGCATGTTGGTAACCCAACCGAACGCAATCATCGGCCAGCTAAGCATCACCAGATAGCCGTTAAAGGCCACGAAGTCCCCGACGGTGATTTGATTGGCTACGACAAGACGACTGCCCAACCACAGGACGATCAGTGCTGACAGACCCAGAAACAGCGACATGCTTGGATAGAACAGCCCCTGTAGTTGAATCACGGCTCGGCTTCGACTGAGATAGTCATCGTTCGACCGACGAAACCGTTTGATTTCGACAGCCTCTCTCCCGTACGCCCGCACCACCCTGACGCCGGCCAGTGCCTCTTGAGTCGTCGAACTCAGGTGCGCAAGTGCCTCTTGAATCTGCTCAGACCGCCGATAGATAGCGCGACCGAATCCCCTGACTACCAACGAGACGAACGGTAGTGGAAGCAGAACCAACAGAGTGAGCTGAGGGGAAATAGACAGCATCATCAGTACGCCAACAACGAAGACGATAGACGTGGTGCAGGAGTACATAATGGCTGGCCCGACCATCATCCGCACCGCATTTAGATCGTTGGTAGCGCGCGACATAAGGTCACCGGTTCGGTGCCTCTGAAAATAGGCAAGGGGCAGACGCTGCAGACACGAGAAGAAGTCGTTCCTGAGGTCGTACTCAATTTGCCGGGAAATTCCAATCACGATGCGACGCATCAGGAAGCGGAAATATCCGCCCACCAAAGCGACCGCGATCAACACGCCGGCGTAGACCGCCAGCTTTTGACGAGTCACACCCCGCGTAAGATCGTCAACCGCGAGCTTGAGAACCCAGGGCGAGACGAGCTGGATGCCGGTTGCAAGAATAAGAGAGACGAACCCCACCGCGAAACGACGCCGGTAACGAGCGAGGTAGGGAATAAGCTTCCGCAGTGAGGCGCCGATTCGCAACAGATCAGAATAACAGTTCTATATGTCCGCTTACGTCATTGTCACAGACTTGAACCACTCCGCTCGAGATAGCCATGGGGGGAAACCTCAAGAAACAGTGGACCAGTGGTACGAAGTGTGCACCGCGTTCAAGCTACCGGATGCCCTGGAGAAGGACTACTCGGTTCGCTTGGTCCGCGTCAATATCTAGGGACCGGTCAACTTTAGGCGCGTGATTGGGATCAATATCGACTGCTTTTCAACCGCGACTTCGGTGATTTCAAGTTCAAAGAGATGTGCTTCTCTGGCTTCTTTCGGTTCTAGTTTCCTAGCCGTGCCAGCCGTCGATCAGCTTCATGGAGCGTTTCATCGCGCTTGCAGAAGCAAAACCTGACCTGGCTCTGACCCAGCTCTGGAGTGTGGTAGAAGCTGCTGCCTGGAACCGTCGCCACACCCCCATTCTCAACCAGTCGACGGGCGAAGGCCATATCGTTGCCTAGCCCAAAATGGCTGATGTCCGTCATGATGTAGTACGCGCCCTTCGGGCGATAGCAGACGAACCGATGCCGCTCGAGAATCTCAAGCAGTAAATCGCGGCGCCGCTGATATTCCAACGCGAGCTGGGTGTAATACGAGTCCGGAAGTGACAGTGCGGCGACCCCCGCTTCCTGGAGGGGAGCCGCCGCCCCGACCGTCAAAAAATCATGCACCTTCCGAATACCTGCCGTCAGCCAGTCCGGTGCAATCGCCCATCCAACCCTCCAACCAGTCACACTGTAGGTCTTCGACAAACTGTTGATCGTGACTGTCAAGTCGGCCATCCCGTCAAGAGCGGCCATCGGTAAGTGCTGTGCTCCGTCGTACAAGATGTGCTCATAGATTTCATCCGTGATCGCCAGGACACCCCACTGCTGACATAAATCGGCGATACAACTGAGTTCGTCACGGGAGAAAACCTTTCCAGTTGGATTATTCGGGGTGTTGATGATGATCGCTTTTGTCCGGTTCGTGAACGCGCGTGTTAACTCGTCAACATCAAACGTCCAGTCCGGCTCACGAAGCGTGACATACCGGGCGGTTGCCCCAGACAGCATCACGTCAGGCCCATAGTTCTCGTAGAACGGCTCAAACACGATGACCTCGTCGCCAGGATCGACCGCAGCCAGCAGCGTCGACATCATGGCCTCGGTCGCCCCGCAACAGACCGTCACTTGGCTCTCTGGATCGACCGTGACGCCGTAGCGGCGCGTAAATTCCCTGGAGACGGCGTAACGTAGCTCGGGCGCCCCCCACGTAATGGCGTATTGGTTGACATCGTCCTGAATGGCTGAACTCGCGGCATCCTTAACAGGCTGAAACGCCGGAAAATCTGGAAAGCCCTGCGACAGATTGACCCCGTCGTGTCGGCGGCACAGGCGTGTCATCTCCCGTATCACCGACTCGGTAAACCCCTGTGTTCGCTGCGCACAAACCAGCTTGGACATACGTACCATTATGCTTTAATGTCGAGCTTCGAATTGAACGATAATGGAGTCACGGAGACCGCCATGTCGCATCTCTTGACCCATCGAGCCGCTGGGTGGCTCACGCTTGCCTCCGTCGCCGTCACCCTTGGGACCTCATCTCCACTCCTGGCGAAACCCGCCGTCCAACCCATCTACGACACTCGCACTCTCCCAGTTGAAGAGTTCTCGCCAGCGTTCCTTGGAATCTACCGGAAGGTGATGGAAATCGAGGGGGAGATCGCCCGGCATGCCGAGTCGTACGGTGTTGACGTTGATCTGGCTTGGGCCGTCTGCCTGTACGAATCAGGAGGCAACCAGAACCTCAGCTCATGGGCCGGCGCACAGGGCTACTTTCAGGTCATGCCGGCCACGTTCCGCTCGCTCCAGGTCGACACCAATATCGAGGCCGGCGTGAAATATCTCTCACAAATGATCGCCCGTTTCGACCGAGAGGACTTTGCACTGGCGGCTTACAACGGCGGTCCTGGGCGTGTGAGTAGGGGACGCCCACCGCTCGAGTCTCTGCAGTATGTGCTCGGAGTGGGTCATTACCGCAGCGTGCTTAAACTGCATGCACGATCGATTCGACACCACGCCGAACAACTGTCCCTGGTCGACGTTCGCGACGGTGATGACTGGTGGAGCATCTCGGAGCGGAGCAATATTTCGATCCTGCAGCTACGCCTCCATAATCCGTTTCTGTCAACCCGGGCTCTCCGGCCCGGACAGGTCATGGCCATTCCACCATCGCCGCGAACCAACTTACTCTCACTCAGCGGTAACGATGTCGAGTACACCACGCGGCATGGCGATAACTACTTCAACCTGGCGTTTACTCTTGAAGTCGCCCTCGAGGCACTCCGTGACGCCAACAGCCTGTGGCGGCTCCAGACGCTTCCAGTCGGGCAGGTCTTGAGGGTGCCGCTGGCCTGGACCGGGAAATACAACGAGCATCGGGTCGTACCAGGAGATACCTTGAAGACAATTGCCGACGCTCGAAAATCGCAGCCGTGGCGGATCATCAGGGACAATACGCTCTTCTGGGACGAGTCACTCACCCCGGGAATGGTACTCAAGGTTCGGCCCGAGGCGCCCAAGCCGACCTACATCACGCACCGTGTGACGAACGGAGACACGCTCGGCGCGCTCGCCAGTCACTACGGCACGAGTGTCAGAGCTATCCAGTCAGCCAACAACCTGGGACGAAATACGACGATTCGTGTCGGGCAGCAACTACGTATCCCAACCCGTTCGCCTTGATGAGTGACTAGCGAGCCATCCGTTGTGGTCGTCCGACCTAGTAATCTCGGTTGCAGCTAGGATGACTCTCGGGCCCCCGAAACGCCACGCCTCAGCACCCGAACAGTTTCCTGCGTTACATCGACACTACTTGGGTTGAGGCACAACGCGGATATACGGCAGAGGCGACTCCCATCCATCTGGGTATGTTTCCCTTGCCGCCTCATCCGTTACGGACGGCAGGATGATGACGTCGTTCCCCTGCTGCCAGTTCGCAGGTGTCGCGACCTTCTTGGTTGCTGTCAACTGACACGAATCAACCAAACGAAGGATTTCGTCGAAGTTACGACCCGTGCTCATCGGATAGGTCAGCGTTGCCTTGATCTTCTTGTCCGGACCGATGACGAAGACCGACCGAGCCGTGGCATTGTCCGCTGGGGTCCGCCCTTCCGATGTGTTGCCTGCGTCGACAGGCAGCATGTCGTACATCTTGACAACCTTTAACTCTGGGTCACCGATCAGGGGATAGTTCACCGCGTGGCCCTGCGAAACCTCGATATCCTTCGACCACTTCTCGTGGTTACTGACACCGTCCACGCTGATGCCGATCACCTTGCAGTTACGTTTCACGAACTCAGGCTTGAGACCGGCAACTGTCCCGAGCTCTGTCGTGCAGACCGGTGTAAAGTCCTTCGGGTGTGAAAACAGAATGGCCCACCCATCCCCGATCCAGTCGTGGAACGTAATCGTCCCTTCTGTCGTTTCGGCGGTAAAATTAGGCGCCTCTGCGTTGATACGTAGTGACACAGTTCTTTCCTCCTTAGCGGTGACATAGTCACTGCCCTACTTACTTAAGTATCAGCGACTTATTCTACCTCCTGTTTTGGGCGAACATGCGGCCAGAGACAAAAAACTGACCGTAAGGCGTGATACGAACAGGGTCGGATAGTGGAGTCGGTGACCCCAGAAATAGGAGGACACGGTGTGGCGGGGAAATCTAGCGACGCTGAGGCGTCTCACCAAGAATGGCGGCGATATGGACGCGAAAGACCAGCATGACAGACGGGCCCAATGATTGTGGCGTACGACGACCGTGTCGATCTTATGGCCTCCTACTGGACCGCTGCACCAACGTCAACCATACGGGAAAATATCGCGTTAGTGCGTTCGTGATGACCGTGATTTACAGCCACACCGAAATCGCTCTGACTGTCGTCGATGTGGGTGCCGACCACTCTATCCGCGGCAACGGGCCGCCAGGTTCTCCAACAAGACAGCATTTCTGATCGACCAACAGCGTCCCTACCGCATCGCGGCGCTCCAGACGAGCCCGTGAGTAGAGCCAGACGAGCGGCAGGCCGAAGGTACCACCAACGAGGATCCAACGTGAGGTTTAAAAGCTTGCAACGAGCGCGAACGTCACGAGGTTGTCGACACCGTCCAACTCAACCAAGACTGTATCTCCTGTCGAGCCTCCGCTCACTGCTATCAGAGGAATACCGACCTCAGACGGCAAGTTGTCGAACAACAGTTGCCAACTAACCTTGAGTGCGAGGCGGCTATTGATACTCACGGCTACCCCGTTGGTCAGATCGGCCCGGAGGTCCTCGGTGTCACTGAAATTTTCATCGGTAACCAACACGCTCACGAACTCAGTATTCTCCGTCAATTGCCTCCGGTAGTCATATGACAGACGCAGACCGCCGAAGGTGTCATTGCCAGTCGTCGGGACGACGTCATTCTGAACCGTGTAGGTGACACCATATCCGGTCTTGAAAATCGAGATATCGCTGTCGACCCACGTGTTCCCCAGACCTCCTCCCCAGGAATAACGGTTTTGAACCCCGGCAAAGGTGTTCCGCTCCCATCCTGCCCCGGCATACCAGAACGTGTGCGGATTCACGTCCCTGTCATACTGCCCGCGCGCGTAGTAATTTTCGACCGTGACCTCGCTGACTGCACTTTCAGTCAACTGGAAATCCACGACCGAGGCGCCAACCGCCATTCTCGTTAGTGTGGTCGACTCGGCGTGGAGGGCACCGACAGCAATCAGAAGATCCGAGCTCTCCCAAGTCCTCATGAGCTCGTTTTTGAAACCGACGGTACTACTGTTTGCATTACCACTCGTGGACACTACGGTCAACTCGGCCGTGTCGAACCAACCCAGATCTTGCTCGTCGTCCTGGGCATACACCATTCCCACACCGGTGGTGACGAGACTCGTCAGCGCCAGGAAGACCGTTAACTGTGAAACAGCTCGCGTCATAAAAATCCTCTGCCAGGATCAGACGCCTTTGCGTAACACCCAGGTGGTCATGCATCGCTGATCTTGAACCACCGTCGTCTTCAGCGGCTCGACAAGAATTCCACCAAGGGTTCGACCGTACCGCCTCAGGAGTGGTTCGTCGACCAGATATCGCGCAGTCCCATCGGGAAGGCAGTGGCGGCGCCCGTCCAGGGGCGTGACACGTCCCTCCATACCGATACTCGACGCGAGTCGAGCAAAGAATAGCCCGCCGTTCCGCAGTACCTGCCAGCTACCCCGTACCATGGCATCGAAGGCTGCATCGTCACGCGCAAAATGCAGAACAGCGTTACATACCACGACGTCAGCGACACCGTCAGCGAACGACATTGCTTCGACTGATTCCACGCGGAAATTCTCAGCTGGTAGTTGCGGTGCAAGATCGGCCGCCATGCGGATCACAGCAGCCACGGCATCGGAGTCCCAGTCAACAGCCAACACATTGAACCCAGACCGAAGAAAATACTCCAGGTTCCGCCCGTGACCGCACCCGGCATCCAGGATGGTATCTCGGTCCGAAATCCGTCCCTTGATGATCTGATCAAAGAGATAAATATCGATCTGTCCGAACTGTGCCACAAGGTCCGTCGTCATCGTCACCGCTCGACCCGTCCACGTTGAGCCTCGGCCTTAAGCCATCGGCTGTCGTATTTCATGCCCTCTGCCGTTTATACACTGACGCACTTGTCAGACGACCCACCTGCTACTCAGCCCGCCACTACCGGCGCCTCACAGTGGGCTTCGAGGTCAGCCCGAGACGGCGTCTGTTGGATCCGCGCCCCCTCAGACCATGCCACGAGTAGCGCCGGTGTCACCGCGTCGAGACTGAAACGACTCGTGTCGCCACCCCTTAAGACAAGAAGCGTGGATACCTCTGCTCGGAATCTGGCGAATTGCGGTAGATCAAAGAGAACGAAAAACAGCTGCTGTTCGCGCCCGTCAGTCGTGCGATACACCGCCATACACGAAGGCTCGAGCCGTGTGGTCTCCAGACCGACGTCACGGGCCAGCATCATTAATTCGTCGGGCTCTACCGTTCCTACCAATGCGGTCTCGAACTCGTTTCTTAGGATAAGTGGAATCCCGGGCTCAACCGGCGACGAAAAAGATGCCATGGTCCTCTGAAAGACCTGATCAAAGAGTACCAATGGAAGCTCCGCGGGCGGCTGCAGTGAAAGTAACGCCCCCCCCGGGTTAGAGCGTGTCGACAGCGCTACCGTCCAGCGTTGCAGGTCACTCTCGCGAACGATGTACGGCTCAGACGTGACATCGCGAAGCGTTGCGGTGAAGAAAAA
Organism: Vicinamibacteria bacterium; assembly: GCA_963578805.1. Classification (GTDB taxonomy): domain Bacteria; phylum Acidobacteriota; class Vicinamibacteria; order Vicinamibacterales; family UBA8438; genus CAUZIB01. The sequence continues at coordinate 60,309 of CAUZDY010000003.1, forward strand.
CGCGAAGCCGACGAGCGCAGCAAGACTCAGTAGTGATTTAACAAGTAGATTGGGGCTGGCCATCCGCGATTGTAAACCGCCTGTCTACCCGACGGGATGACACTGGGAACGACGACTATAAAAGCGCGCATGCACCCTCAGATTTAGTATGAAGAGTGCCCTCGCTGGGTCACCAGATAGGTAGCAAAACTCGCGAGCCAGTGGCCGCCCTCGTAATGCACTCCGGTAACCGACGCAAGTCCGGCGTTGCGGTGGTTCCGGGCACTCTCCTCAAGTGGCCCTCGGCGTAAGTCGTCAGAAGGCAAACCCGCCGCGATCCCTTCAAGCATCCAGGCTCGGCTAAGGTTGAGGCCGTCCAGGTGAGCGAGCTTGCCGTCAGTCGGGTCGGTCACAACGACCGGTGTTAACCACGTCGAGTCACTGCTAGACCGCCGAGGAATGTCAGCAAGGAAGTGATCCAACCAACTTGCAAATGCCTCGGGGGCTAGTACCCGTCGTACCAGATCGGCTTCGGCAAGGCACGGCGATAAAAAGTCCTGCCCTGACGGTTCGTAGCCAAGCGGACACGCGCGGTCGGATAGGTAATAGTCACTGATTCGGCTACGTAGCAATCGTTCCATCTCAACGTCATCGACTACTCGGGCCCAGTCGAGCACCAGACCAAAGGCAAAAGCGGTCTGCGAGTGTTCGCCAACCCGAATGGGATGACTCAGATTCGGAAGCCAGTCCTTAACGTGTTTGGCGGCCACTCTTTCCAGCGGAACGAGAGCGGTATACCATCTCTGTGCCTCCACATCGTTCCATTCCCTGAGCTCCGCGGCGAGTTGCAGTAGCCACGCTAGCCCGTATGGTCGCTCGAACGTTGCCCGGCCTTCAGCCGACAGATAGGTCACCTCCGCCGCGACGTTCTGTGGTGTCAGGCTGCGCGCCAACGCTTGACGCGCATCGGCCGTGAATGCAGCGTCCGGAACCAGCCGCGCCAGCCGCGCCAGTAACCAGTGGCCATGAACGGAGGAGTGCCAATCGAAACACCCAAAAAAAGCCGGAGTTAGCTCGTGTGGTGGCCTAGCGTCGGCGTCTCGATTGAGTAGATGCGAGATCTTGTTGGGGTACTCTCGCTCGACGCAGTCGAGAGCCAGACGCGCGAAACGGCCGGCGCGATCTGCATCGAGTGTTGGTGCACTGCCAGCAAGTAGCCCAGGCTTGGGCATCATCACTAGTAGAAATAGGCCGATGGTCGCTATGTGGCGTCGCAGTGCCAACCCGACCCGTCGCTTGGCCATGTCATTTGCCGAACACAAGTGACCCGGGCGACACACATTGGAAGTCGATGCCATCACAACGAGACGCTCCAGCCTGCGTAGATAAACCAACGCGCATTATAGGCTCAGCAGTGGTTCCCGATCAGTTGTTCCTCAGTTTGTCCAGGGCCACGTCCATGATCATGCGAGTCAAGAGGTAGAGCCGCGGCTCGACCGACTCCAGGTTTACATACTCTGCCTCGTTTGAGTGGGCCCCGAACGTCTGCAAGCCCATCCCCTCGATGACCGGCGCATCGGTCTCAAGTGCAGCGAACGCCGCATCGGTGCCACCACCGGACACTTCGTCGTCGACGATCAGCTCCATTCCGAGCTCTCGATACACTTCTTGTGCGTGCGCTGCCAGTCGTCGAGAGGCCGTGTTGGACACGAGCGGTGGGCGGCGACGCTCAAACACGAGATCTATTTTCGTGTCCGGAATCAGCTGGTTTCTCATCAGTCGTCTGACCTCAGACTCGATTCGGTCATAGTCTTCAACCAGCAGCACTCGTACGTCGGCCGTGGCTTCAGCTTCTGCAGGAATAACGTTTCGTGTATTTCCTCCAGTGGCCACCGTCCAGTTCATTTTGAGACCTGCGTCCGGATCCGACAGGTCTCGCGTCTGCATGATTTGGTGAGCCAGCTCGTACAGCGCATTTCGACCTTGTTCTGGCGCCGCCCCGGCATGAGCGGCTCGGCCTCTGACGATGAGCTTGAACGCACCGATACCTGACGTACGCAACCGCACTCGATTGTCGCCACCGCTCTCGCACGAGAACACCACGTCGTGCTCACGACCTAGCGCGGTGATAAGCGACCGCGACCCGGCCGAGCTCACTTCCTCATCAGCGTTGATCAACACGGTGATAAGACCGTAATCGTCGAACCCAATCGCCCTGAGGACAGACAGGGTATGCAGGATGAGCGCGACCCCATGCTTGTCGTCGGCAATGCCGAGACCATAGGCGCGATTCCCTTCGAGTCTAAACGGCTGCTCGGCGAGCGTTCCCTTCAAGTAGACAGTGTCCATGTGGGCCAACAAGAGGATCCGTCGCGTGCCGGTGCCACGAAATCGTGCCACCACCGATCGTCCGATCTGCGCAGGAGTATCCTGCATGTGATAGATGTCGGCAGGTTCAACCAAGTCGACGTCGCCACCGAGCATTCGCAGACGACCAGCGATCACCTCGGCGATCCGCGACAGACCGTCAAAATCTCGACTCCCAGACTCGATGGAGACAAGCTCGTTCATCGTGTCGATGAGTGGAGCCCGTTCCCTCTGCACCTGGGCTAAGGTAGATTCGTCAACCTGGGCCAGAGCCGACCCGACGAACAGAAAGACGAAGCCCAGCCAGACCGTGACTGCATTTCTCGTGGCTCTCATGGCGTTCCTCTCGACTAGATTCAGGATGCGCCAGTCTATACGAATAGCGGCACCCTACCCTCACGACGCACCAATGTATGATACGGCTCTATGGATGCAGTGTGGTTCGCTACAGGGGCGGCGTTATCCGGGCTAGGGGTGCTCTTGGGTGCCTTTGGTGCGCACGGACTCCAAGGACGAGTCACACCTGAAATGCTGGCCGTATTCGAAACCGGCGTACGGTATCACCTCGTCCATGGACTGGCGTTGCTCGGAGTCGCTTGGGCGACCTCGCGGTGGCCCAACGCCTGGGTGGGATCCGCGGGATGGCTGTTCGTCGCCGGAATAGTCATCTTCTCGGGAAGCTTGTACGTATTGTCAGTGACCGGCGTTCGCTGGTTAGGCGCGATCACTCCAATCGGGGGACTGTGCTTTGCTGCCGGTTGGCTGGTGCTCGCAGTCGGCGCCATACGCGCGTCATAAATGGCCGGTTCTTGACACACCCTCAGGGCCGGAGTAGAAATCGGAGTCACCAATCTTCGCTAATCAGTATTTAGTATAACCAGTAGAAACCCAACAGAAGGAGACTCATGCGATTCGCCCTTTGTCTCATTGTGTTCGTAACGCTGGCAAGCCCAACACCCGTGGCAGCCCAAGCGATGGAATCGGCCGAGCCATTCAAGGTGGGCACCTTCGATATCCACGGCGTGCCGCACGTGGGCCTCGTGCTGCGCGATGCCCTCGTCATCGATATCGAGGTCGCAAACCTAGTGCTCGAAGCCAACCCGCAGTATTCGAAAGTCCCGATGCCGGAGGACATGATCGAGCTTATTGGCCGGTGGGACTACGGCCTGAAGTACCGGTTCTACGAGATCGTCAACTACACCGTGAACAGTAACCAGCTCACGGGTAGCAGTCGCGCCGACTACGTCTACGATGTGTCTGAACTGCGGACGCGCCCCCCCATCATGTACCCAGGCAAGATCATGAACGCGGCAGTCAACTTCTACACGCACGCGTGTGAAGGCTGCACCACGGAGGAACTGTCGGCGCGGACCCAGGAGCGGCAGGAGAACCGGGGCGTACCCTACCTGTTCCTCAAGCCCAGCCGCGGTGCGGTTATCGGTAGCGGCGATGACATCGTGATGCCCTACGGCCGTGACCGGATCGAATGGGAAGTCGAAATGGCTATCGTATTTGGCCGCACAGGCAAGTACATCTCCGCAAGCCGTGCATACGACCACGTGTTCGGCTACATGGTCGCCATGGATATATCCGATCGCGGCGGGCGCCCACCCGGGGGGTACGGCTCCGGGCGAGAAACCGTCTCGGACTGGTTCGTCGGTAAAGGCCATGACACATTCGCGCCCAACGGGCCATGGATCGTTCCAAAGGAGTTCTACGGCGATCCGATGGAGCGCCTGCACCAGAGCCTGGTCATCGACGGCGTAACCGTCCAGGAGGCCAGGGCAGGAGACATGATCCATAACATCCCGGAGCTGATCGAGTACGCGTCGTCGCTCATTACTGTATTCCCTGGTGACGTTCTGCAAAGCGGGACGTCCGGCGGAACCGGCGCCGGTCGCGTCGAGCGCGCGACAGGCTCAGGGTACCTACAGGCGGGCGAGACGATCAGCGCCAGCATCGAGGGAATCGGTACGCTGACCCACAGGGTAGTAGCCGAGGAGAGCGTTCCGGCCGACTTGTCCGGCGCGCAGCTGCCGTCGGTCGAGTCGTATCGCGGCCGCTGACGGCGCGGCGAGGTCCCGAGGATCGCTTCCTGAGGCCGGGGCGAGGTAATCGACGCGACTATCGATGGTACCGTCATGTTACGGTTGGCGGTGGTCGCTGAAGAGGTGAGACTGGCGTCCGTCTGCCACCGGTCAGCACGTACCGCAACTGAGTGATCTCTTCGGAGGGGTGATCGTCCCGAGTTCGGAACGGTCGGCGCTCTTTGTCAGTCAACGACTCTCGAGACCGTGGTCTCCCAGAGCTGTCTTTCAATTTCGTCAAGCCTTTATCGAGCTACGGCGCCACGGAGTGTAGCTCGCGCAGGCGCAGACGGTCGTACCGCGTTAGTGGCAAAAACGACGCCGTGCCAATCACCTGGTCCTCTTGGCAGGGACTGCACATCAACACCCCGGGATTGTTCTGGTGTTTGAGACCCAGCGCGTGCCCCAGCTCGTGGGCGATGATGTTTCGCGTCACCGTCTGCGACGGGACCGCGACAAAGAAGCCGGGCGACTGGCGAAGCGGCCAAGCGAATGACATCGTCGGCTGCCGTGACAGAAAGACGACGACGTCCGCACCTAGCCCCTTGAGATCGTGTGGTTCCTTCGGTCCGCGGCTTCCCGGAGAGAGGCGGCCTGCCTGCTGCCACAGCGCCCGCGTATAATTCTCAAGAATTCGTTCGCTCTGGGACGTTACGATTAGCTCCGTCTCGACCAACCGTGTTCCGAGTTGCAACTCCGTGAGTACCCGATTCCAAAACGCGATCGCCTCGAAGGCAACTGCCGGGCTATGGTCGTTGTCAGCGGCGCGTAGCACCACCACGAGCCGCTCATTCGGCGGCTGAGCCCATACCCCTAACGGCACGACCATAATCACCGCCGCGACGATCGCGACAGCTGGCAGATAGTGATGCACCCGACTCAATCCACTTTCCATGGGTTCGTGGCAAACACCGCGAGCTCTGGCCATAGCGTACGACGCTTCATGCTGAGTGCCGCCATGAGCGTCTCAGCGATGTCGTCCGCGTACAGCTTGTTTGGGTTGTTCCGGTCGACCAGTCCCCCCCAGTCGGTCTGAACCTCAGACGGACATACACTGATGACGCGGATGCCGTGTGGCCGAAGCTCGGCTTGCCAACACTGGCTGATGCCCCGGAGTGCCCACTTACTGCCCGCATAGGCAGTACCGGCCTTATGTCCCTTCATCCCTGACGTCGACGCGATGTTAACGATGTCGCCAGATTCCTGGGCTTTCATCATCGGCACGACACGGTTGGTGAGATCAACGACACCAAAGACATTGGTCGCAAACAGCTCACGCATTCGATCGACGTCAACATCGCCGATCTCTGCTCCATACGGAAACGCTGCGTTGTTGATCAAAATGTCAATACCGCCCATACGTTCGCAACAGGCGTCAACCACGCGGGAGTTATCGTCTCCCACCGAGACATCGGCCCGAAGACCAAAAGCCCCGGACTCCTGTGCGACCGCAGCGATCCGCTCTTTGTTTCGCCCGGTAAAGACAACCGCGTAACCTGCACCGCTCATGCGGCCAACAAGCGCGGCACCAATCCCCTGACTCCCGCCCGTGATTAGGACTCGTTGCGCTGACATTTCTGTGATCTCCCTACCGACACGATTATCCCCAGCATACTTTACCGCTGGTGTGCCCCTGAGATAGCAGACCGCCCCGGGGCACTGTCACTCAAACCGCGAAACGGATAGTTCAGGAGCTGCCTGCACCGGTGTTCACCGGTCCCTCCCACCCGACAGGACTGATCGTCGCGGTCACTGCTGACAATGGGCCAGACAAATACTTGCAAGACTCTATGCCAGAAAGTTATGCAGTCGTCATGTTTCAATCATGCTACCTCGCACCGTCAGACCGATGCCGGCAAGAGGCTCCTGCCCCTGATTGTTTTCCGCGTAGACGAACCGACAAAACCCGAGCCCGTAGCACTTGCACTCGAGATTCCAGGATATGATTCGTGTTGGTTTTCTCTCCATTTTCAGAGCAAGGTGGCCTCTATGAGCGGTACGAAAACAGGGTGTCTGGGTTGGATGGCGGTGGTCCTGGTGTTTACTGTGTCAGCGTCAGCGCTGGCTCAGCAAGGCGCGCCAGACAATGGCGAGTGGCCCACGTACGGCGCTGATCTTGGCAGTACGAAGTATTCGCCGCTGAACCAGGTTAACGGGGACAATTTCGGCGATCTTGAAATTGCCTGGAGATGGAAATCAGCGGATGGCTTTTTGGGATTAACGATGCCTGATGGCAGCGAATGGTGGGCCGACTCTCGTCTCATCTTCGAGGAGCTCAACCGACAAGATCCAAACCGCTGGCGTGACAGTCTTCCCCCGACCATCACAAACTTCAAGGCAACACCGATCATGGTCGGTGGCCGCCTCTTCATCAACATGCCGACGTCTCAAGCTGCTTCGATTGATGCTCAAACGGGTGAGACGCTCTGGATCTACAACCCCAAGACCTACGAATCTGGAACGCCGACGATGACCGCTCGATGGAACCAGCGCGGTGTCGCGTACTGGTCTGACGGCCCTGAGCGCAATGACGAGCGGATCCTCTTCGGCACCGGAAACGGCTACCTCCTCTGTGTCGACGCTAAGACAGGCCGGCCCTGTCGTGAGTTCGGTGACAACGGCTGGGTCGATCTCGTCGCCGACCTCCCGCGCGCGCGCCGGGATAGCCGCGACTGGCTCAACGCGTTACGATACTCGGTTCAGTCGCCGCCGTTTGTTGTTGGCGATACGATCGTGACGCCATCATCGATTTCGTCCTACAACATCACGAAAGAGGCACCGCCGGGGTGGATGCGTGGCTTTGATGTCAAAACAGGAACGACCAATTGGACGTTCCACACAATCCCGCAGGGCGATGAGTTCGGGAACGACACCTGGACCGGAGATTCATGGCGTCACACGGGAAAGGTTGGAGTCTGGACGATGATGAGTGCCGACCCAGAGCTGGGATACATCTATCTCCCGACGAACACGCCGGCACCTGACTACTACGGCGGACATCGCCTGGGTGACAATCTATTCGCGGAAAGCGTCGTCGCGCTCGACCTCGAGACCGGTGAGCGCGCTTGGCATTTCCAGGCGGTCCACCATGGACTTTGGGACTACGACTTTCCGGCGGCACCGAATCTGGTCGACATCACGGTCCAGGGCCGGCCCATCAAGGCACTCGTTCAAATCAGTAAACAGGGGTTTGTCTATGCGTTTGACCGAGTGACGGGCGAACCGATCTGGCCGATCGAAGAGCATCCAGTCCCAACGGACACAAATATACCAGGTGAGCAACCGTCGCCGACGCAGCCCTTCCCCACACGACCTGCACCATTCGAATACCAGGGCGTCACCATCGACGACCTGGCCAACTTCACCCCAGAGATCCGCCAAATGGCTATCGAGGCGGTCGAACCATATCGAATCGGTCCGCTGTTTACGCCACAGTCGCTAGAGGGAACGATCCAGCGGCCGAGCACCTCGGGTGGGGCAAACTGGTCGGGGGCCGCGTTCGATCCGGAGACGGAAATCCTGTATGTGCCGTCGAGCAATACCTTTTCCGTGAAGCACTTTCGGGAGCCCGAACCAGGCGAAACTGCCACACTTGCTGTCATCGAAGCACGCGGTGAGTTGACGAGTCGGCCTCAGCTTCCGCAGGGGGTACCGTTGTTCAAGCCCCCGTACTCTCGGATGACAGCAATTGATCTGAGTACGGGCGATCACCTTTGGATGAAGCCTATGGGCAACGGTGACCGGATCCGCAACCTGCCGATGCTCCGTGACCTTAACCTCCCGCCAGTCGGTGGCGACAGCAGCCGGTCCGGACCCTTGCTGACACGAACCCTACTGGTCTTTGCGCTGACGACGGGCGGCACCAGCGACGGCCCACGGCTGGTCGCATTCGATAAGGGCACCGGTGACCAGCTGGCGTCGGTAGATCTTCCCGGTGGAGCGATCGGCACTCCGATGACCTACGCCGTCAACGGAAAGCAGTACATTGCCCTCACGGTGGGCGGTGCTCGGGTGCCGGAACTGATCGCACTGGCTCTTCCCTAGCTTTCTAGGCAAAGGTGACGGTGAGGCAGACATGACAAAGACGACGCTCATGCTTAGCCCGTTCGTACGCACCGAAGCCAACGGACGTGAAGGCCAGTCGGCTCTTAACTGGTAAAAACCCATTGACTAGTTTGAGACAGTCGACACCTTCGGCCGCTCTCCCGACGCGGATCGACGGCAAGTTCCTGGCAGTCGGCTCCAACCGCTTCCACGTCAAGGGTGTGGCCTACGGAACATTCGCCCCCAACACTCACGAAGAGCAGTATCCGCCTCCAGCACAAATCGCTCACGACGTGAGGTCAATGGCGAGCGCCGGGTTCAACACGATTCGAACCTACACGGCGCCATCCGCCGCCCTGCTCGACGCCGCGGCGCAGCATAACCTTCGACTCATCGTCGGTCTCCCGTGGTCCCAGCACATCCCGTTTTTGGACAGCCCTCCGCTCGCGAAACAAATTCGACGGGAGGTCGCGGCAGCCGTGAGGAAACTGGCTAATCACCCGTCGGTCCTAATGTTTGCCGTCGGTAACGAGATTCCAACTGGAATTGTGCGGTGGCATGGACCCCGCCGTATCGAGCGCTTTCTGCGGGAGTTTTACGCCGACGTCAAGGACGTGGCACCCGACGGCCTCTACACCTATGTCAATTTCCCGCCGACAGAGTTTCTCGATCTCGAGTGCTTTGACGTCTGCGCCTTTAACGTCTATCTACACCGTGAGCCTGAGCTGCGCGCCTACCTGGCACGTCTGCAACACCTCGCCGGCTCAAAGCCACTACTACTGGCAGAGGCGGGGAGTGATAGCATCCGCGAAGGACTCGACGGGCAGGCGCGGGTCACCTCCATGCATCTGCGAGCCGCTTTCGCCGAAGGGGCCTGCGGTGCCGTGGCCTACACCTGGACCGATGAGTGGTGGCGAGGGGGACAACCAGTCAATGACTGGGCGTTCGGCCTGGTCGATGTGGCGCGGCGACCAAAGCCCGCCCTCGCCGCGGTCACCCAAGAGTTGAGGGACGTACCGTTTCCAGCAGCCGACAGGCAACGGTGGCCGAAGGTCTCGGTCGTCATCTGTGCATACAATGCCGCCGACACGATCAATGACTGCCTCGCCTCCGTGAACGCACTGACCTATCCCGATGTCGACGTCATCGTCGTCAACGACGGCTCGTGTGACGCCACAGGCGCGATCGCTCGACGCTACACCGAGGTCCGGGTGATCGATGTGCCAAACGGTGGTCTGAGTGCGGCGCGAAACGTCGGTCTCGCTGCTGCCCTCGGTGAAATCGTAGCTTACACCGACGCCGATTGTCGGGTGGACGTCGACTGGCTGACGTATTTGGTGCAACCGATCCTTACCTTGAACGTAGTCGGATCTGGAGGTCCCAACGTGGTTCCACCAGACGATCCGTGGGTAGCGCAGTGTGTGTCGCGCGCACCGGGTGGACCAACCCACGTGATGCTTGACGACAGAATTGCGGAACACATACCAGGCTGCAATATGGCATTTCGCCGAGACACGCTTCTATCGGTCGAGGGTTTCAACCCCGTGTACCTCCGCGCCGGTGACGACGTCGACATCTGTTGGAGATTGCAGGCTAAAGGTTTCAAAATCGGGTTCTCCCCATCCGCTCTGGTCTGGCACCACTGCCGGGCTAGCGTGGCGACGTACTGGCGGCAGCAAGTCGGATACGGCGAGGGAGAAACGTGGCTGGACGCCCATCACCCCGAGAAATTCCTTCGTGGTCAGATGTTATGGCATGGGCGGATTTATGGGCCATTCCCATTGCTCGGCAGTGCGTTCGGGCGCAGGATCAATAGCGGCGTGTGGGGTACTGCGGCGTTCCCGTCTGTTTATACCGCACAACCCCACGCGTGGCAGTTGCTCCCGCATTCTTCAGGCTGGATGATTGCCTCCCTGGGGTTACTGTTTGTCGGGGTTTTCGGTCCGTTGGCTGGCATGGACGCCGCGTGGCTGCCACTGATCGCCGGTGTGTGTGGCATTATGACAACGGTGTTCCGCTGCGCGGTGGGTGGGTGGCGCTCAGACCTGAGCGGATTGCCGGAGGTTGGCCGATGGCCGTTGCGGAAGAACAAAACGCTGTACCGCGGTCTCATTGCCTGGCTACACCTGATCCAGCCCGTCGCGAGATTCCGGGGTCGTCTCCGTGGCCTCTCGCAGCCAGCCGCGGTAGAACCCCAGCACGTCACCCGCTATCCATGGAAGATGCCTGTCCCGACCCTCCGCGACGCGCTGGCGTCTGTTCGCCTGTTCGATAGAAGCGGGAGTGAGCGTGCGTTCTGGAGTGAATCATGGGTCTCGCACACAGCGCTGCTCACGGAGCTAGTCGGGGTCCTCCGCGCCTCCCGTCCGGCGCAGCGCGTAGACGTGGATGAGGGTTGGCGACCAGATCGAGATCTTAGCCTGGCAGTCGGTGGGTGGGGATGGCTCCACGTCCGAAGCCTGATTGAAGAGCACGAGACCGGGTGTTGCCTCTTCCGTGTCCGGGCCCGGCTACGTCCCAGCTTTATCGGCACCGCTAGGGGTTCAGCACTGGCTGTCATACTGGCCGGCGGCACGAGCGCATCGATCTTTCTCTATCATCCCTCGGTTGGCGCTGCGGTCTTGATCGCAGCCATCGCAGCTATCGCCGCACAGACGGCCTGGCAGGCCACCCGCGCGACCGCACTGCTCGACCGAGCCGTCGTTCGGGTGGCGACTTCCGCAGGTATGACGCCTCTCACGCTGGCACCCGCCGTCGCGAGCCCCGCACACGGTTCGACGAAGCCCACAGTTTCTGAGCCAGAAACTCCCTAACGGCCAATGACATTGGTGCGCTGGACCCTGTCATTCCTCCAACCTTACCGATCTCGTGTCGTGGCGATTGTAACGCTCTCGTTCGCAGAAATCGGCCTGGCTGCGCTAGCACCATGGCCGCTGAAGGTGATCGTCGACAACGTTCTCGGTGGGCGCCAACTGCCGGAGCCAGTCGAAACTCTCCTACACGTAACCCTCGGCGGTAGTGTCGCCACACTCTTGGTCGCCGTCGTGATCGGAGGGCTTCTGATACAGGTCCTGAACGAGCTGGTTCGGATCACGCACACCCAGCTCCAAGTCGATATGGCTCAACGGATCGTCTACAAGCTGCGCGCCAATCTACTCGATCATCTACAGGCACTGCCGCTGCGTCATCACATCGCAACCAAGACTGCCGACTCAGTATATCGACTCGACGCAGACGCCCACTGTGTAGACGACCTGATTGTCGGTGGAGTGTTCCCGCTGACTCTAGCCACGCTGAACCTGAGTGTCATGGGTGCGGTGCTGGTGTATCTTGACGTGACCCTCGCACTACTTTCGCTCGCTGTCGTGCCATTCCTCTATCTATCACTCCGCTACTACGCGCGGACCATGACCGAGCGGGCCGAGCGAGTGAAAGCGCTCGAGTCGTCGGTCGTCGAGCGAGCCTTTGAAGTGCTGTCATCCATTGCAGCCGTCAAGAGCTTCGCGCGCGAGCGACACGAAAATGAACGATTCTCCAAGAAGGGAGACGAAACAATGCGGGCTCGGCTCGGGTTGACGTGGCAGGAATCTCTCTTCTCCCTAACCGTCACAGTGATCACTCTAGCCGGAACGGCGCTCGTGCTCGTTGTCGGGGGTTTGCATGTCTTGGGTGGAACTCTAACTCTGGGCAGCCTGCTGGTTGTCATTGCCTACCTCGCGGCGGTCTATAACCCAATCTCTGAGATCGCCCACACGACCGGTTCACTCCGACAGGCAATAGTGAGCGCTCGTCGCGTTCGCGACATCTTTGCGCTGACACGGGAGCCGATCGACGCACCAAACGCGGTCGATGCATCACAGATCTCCGGCTCTATCCGGTTCGACAGTGTGAGCTTCTCCTACGACATAAATCGCCCTGTCCTTAACGACGTGAGTTTTGCGGCGCACCCAGGAGAAATGCTCGCTCTGGTCGGGCTAACCGGGGCCGGTAAGACCACGATCGCCAACCTAATTCCCCGCTTGTTCGAACCGACCACAGGACGTGTGCTCATCGATGAGATTGAAGTGAGTCGCTATTCGCTCCGAACACTCCGGAAGCGGATTGCTGTCGTCCCCCAGCACCCAGTTCTCTTCGCTGGCTCCATCGCCGACAACATCAGATACGGCCGATTGAGCGCATCGATGCCAGAGATCGAAAATGCCGCACGAGCGGCTCATGTTCACGAATTTGTGTGTCGACTACCGCAGGGTTACCAGACAGAGGTTGCCGAAGGCGGGGCCACGCTCTCGGGCGGAGAGCGACAGCGCCTTGGAATCGCCCGTGCCCTGATCAAGAACGCGCCAATTCTCATCCTGGACGAGCCCACAGCATCGATGGATGCCATCTCCGAAGCAGAGGTCTTCGGCGCCCTTGAGTCTCTGAGAGCGAACCGAACCATCCTAGCGATCGCTCACCGACTCGCCACGATTCGCCATGCCACACGAATTCTTGTATTACACGGTGGTCAATTGATAGCACAAGGGACGCACGAAGAATTGATGAAAGCAAACGATTTATACCGGCGTATGTGGATACGACTCTCGGTTGGACGCAGCCTTAAGGAGACGGGAGCTGTGGACGAACTACTTAAGGCCTAGGTGAGGACGTGAAAATCCTCTTCGCCGGTATCATCGGACGGTATCCGTTCGGGGGTGTGACCTGGTGTTCCATGATGTACCTCCTTGGGCTAAGGGCTCTGGGGCACGAAGTGCTCTACATCGAAGACACGGGTGAATGCGTCTACGATGCCGAGCGTGACGAAATCGCGGTCGATCCGAAGTACGGCACGCAATACATTCATGACGCTCTCGCGGCTTTTGACCTGGGTGACCGCTGGTGCTTTGTCAACTACGACGAAACGTATCACGGTCAATCACGAGAGGCGGTTCGAGCCTACTGCGCCGACGCTGACCTTTTTGTGAATCTATCGGGCGGCTCCTGGTTCTGGCGTGACGAGTACGCAGCGATCCAACGCCGGGTGTTTATCGACTCCGATCCGGTATTCACGCAGCTTGCGATCGCCAAGGGTGACCCCTGGTATGTCGACTTCTTTCGAGGTTTTAATCACCTTTTCACATTTGGCGCCAACATCGGAACCCCCGGCTCAGATGTGCCAACTGGTGGCTTCGTCTGGCAGAAGACATGGCAGCCAGTCGTCACCAAGTTATGGCAGACTGACGATCCACCGAGCCATGACCGCTTCACGACGGTCATGACCTGGAAAAACGAGAGCTTTACCGACGTCGATGGAAACAAGGACCGTGAGTTCATGCGGTTTATTGATTTACCGGCGCGGACGAGTAGCCGATTCGAGCTGGCGGTCAACGGGCCACATCGACTGCTCCGCGAGCACGGGTGGTCACCGATCAACGCGATGCAGGTCTCGCGCTCACCCTGGGAGTATCGTAAATTTATTCGACAGTCGAAGGCCGAGTTCAGTGTCGCCAAACACGCCTATGTAACTCGCCGGTCAGGATGGTTTAGTGACCGGACCGAATGCTACCTGGCCGCTGGGCGTCCGGTGGTCGTCCAGGATACAGGGTGGACAGATCATCTCCCCGCGGGTACCGGACTGGTCGCCTTCTCGACACCTGAAGAAGCGATCGACGGAGTCGAACGGGTCGATCGGAATTACGCGGCACACGCGGCGCAGGCGATACGAATAGCCAACGAATACTTTGATGCCGAACGCGTGCTGCCAAAATTACTAGACAGGTCGTGCGCATGAGTCCAACTGCGCTGCGAATTGCTCTGGTGGCTCCGGTCGCGCAGCGGGTGCCACCGATCCGCTCAGGATCGATCGAGACCGTCACCGCGCTCCTCGCCGATGGACTGGTGGCACGAGGTCATGCCGTAACGTTGTTTGCCACCGGCACTTCACTCACGGCCGCCACGCTCCATGCAACCTTCTCCAAGGGGTACAACGACGACTCCGCGCTCTGGCCCTGGGAGCTCTGCGAGCTCTTCAACCTCGCAGCGGCGGTCGAGCGTGCCGACCGTTTCGACGTCATCCACTATCAGGCGGAGTACTCACCCATGGCTCTTGCCTACGAACGTATATCGCCGGCCTCCATACTCCAGACGTTGCACCACACTCCAACCGCTCAGGAAATCGCGCTGTGGACACGGTATCCGGATGCGCCATTCGTGGCGGTGTCGGAGGCACAGGCCGATCGATTGTCCGGATTAAACGTCGTCGCGACGATTCATCATTCCCTCGACGTCTCGACCTTCGATTTTTGTGCGGAAGCCGATGACTACCTCCTGTTTCTTGGTCGCTTTACCGAAGGGAAGGGGATTCTTCAAGCGATTGAGATCGCCCGACGAACCGGTTATCGACTCGTTCTGGCTGCCGCAGAGAATGATTACTACCGTGATGTCGTCGCACCACTGGTAGACCAAGATCGGATTGTCTACGCGGGTGAAGTCGGACATCGAGACAAAGTGAAGCTCCTCGGAAACGCATTGGCGCTGGTGTATCCGGTCCAAACAGCGGAGCCGTTTGGACTGGTCCTAATAGAAGCGATGGCATGTGGGACGCCGGTGGCCGCGCTCGACCACGGCGCGGTCGGAGAACTTGTCGATCACGGGGTGACCGGTGGGGTTTTCGAGACCATCGATACCCTTGTCGCGAACCTACCTAGCCTGCTCGCGCTCGACCGCGCGACGATCCGGGCACGAGCAGCGGACCGCTTCGGTGTCGACCGGATGGTTGACGCCTATGTCGATGTCTATCGGCAACTGGCGCAACCGGCCGCGGTGCCACGTCATTCGGAACGGACAGCGTGAGATGCAGACCCAACCCAAGCGGTTTGACCTGACTGGATGTTCTCTCCTTGCGGTGTTCGCACATCCCGACGACGAGTCGCTAGCCTGCGGTGGACTGCTAGCCTGGTGTGCCGACCTCGGCGCCGATGTCGCCCTCCTCTGCATCACTCGTGGCCAGTATGGTCCCGGAGAGTCACGAGGTCTGGGTGTCGCCCGTGAGACAGAACTCCGTGCGGCTGCGCGGACTCTGGGCGTCGAACAGGTCGTTGTCCTCGGCTACGAGGACGGTATGCTGCCATGGGTGGAGACGAGTCAGCTTGAATCGGACGTCCGAGATGCCATCCAGAGGTGCCGCCCGAGTGTCATTGTCACATTCGGTGAAGACGGCCTCTACTGGCACCCCGACCACGTGGCGGTCCACGAACGAACGACGGCCGCCGTGACCTCACTCGGCGACAAGGCCCCAGCGCTGTACTATGTCACGCTTCCAGCCGGTCGCATGCGCGACGTGGTGGAGCACGTTGCGAAGGTGATGAGCCTGTCAGATGATCCGCCTCGCCAAATTCTTGGCGTCGAAGATGTTGATGCGTTTGGTTCATTCGCCCTCGCGCCGACCCTCATAATCGAAAGCGGTAACTACGCGACCCGCAAGCTGGCTGCGATCCGCTGTCATACGTCGCAACTCCCCCACAATGCGTTGGCGCATGTTGCGGATGAAGACGCCGCCCGCCTGCTCGGACTTGAGCTGTACCGGCGCGCGACCGTCGGCTGGCAGGGTGATACGTTCATCGAGCAGCTCGCGTCAACAACGCTTCGATAGGCAGAGACCATGAACCAGCGTTTACTCGATCTGCTCCGCTGCCCCTTTTGCGGAACTTGTGTGTCGCTGGTCGACAACGCAGCGTTGAAACGCCTCGGCACAGAGGTCGAGACCGGCGTGCTCGGCTGCGAGTGCTCCGCCTTTCCTGTTGTTGACGGCATTCCAGCACTCATCACCGACAATACAACCCGCGAGGCCATCGACGCCCTGGAAACGGGTGACACGGAATCCGCGCGGATGAGTCTCCTCGGACTAACCGACGCCGTTCGCGCGACCGCCTTCCGGGAGCTACTCGTTACCGGTTCGGCCCTAACCTATCGCGCCGCGCTCGAGGTCTTAAGCCGCGATGCCGAAGGTGCGTACTTCATCTATCGTTTCTCTGATCCGACCTACGTCACGGCAGAAGCACTACTCCGCGTCCTCACGCCACACCAATCGTCGACCACAAGATACCGCCTTGATTTGTGTGGCGGATCCGGCCACCTGACACGGACCCTGGACACGATTGACTCCAAGCATAGGGCAACGGTCACGACCGTGCTGGCCGACGTCGCGTTCTGGAAGCTCTGGCTTGCCACACGATTTACGGCGCCGAGATGTTCTCCGGTCTGCTGTGACGCCAATCACCCCCTCCCCTTCGCCCGGGACGCGTTCGGGATGGTCGTCCTCTCAGATGCCTTTCCCTATATCTGGCACAAGCGCCTCCTCGCCGACGAGATGGTACGAGTTAGCGGGCCCGATGGACTCATCGTCATGCCCCATTTGCACAGTTCTCTCGGGGAGAACGTCTCAGCTGGGAACACGCTCACGCCTGATGCTTACCGGGACCTCTTCTCACTGCAAAGCCCCAGACTGTTTTGCGACTCACGACTGCTTACTGACGTGGTCAAACACCAGGTTGTTGATCTCTCACAGGAGATCTCGCTTGCAGAGCTCAATACGGAACCGTCGCTGACACTTGTCGCCAGCCGACGTTCGGATATCTTTCGCCGATACGAGGTGCCAGATGTCCAGAATGTTTCAGGAGAACTCAGAGTCAACCCGCTCTATCGGGTCGAGTATCGAGATGGCCGCTCGATGCTGACGTTGGTCTTTCCGTCTACCGAATACGGCGCCGAGTTTCGGGCGTGTCGGCAATATCTCCCCAACACCATCACGGTAAGGGGGAACCTGACCAGCGTGATCCGAACCGACAGTCTCAAGACCGACAGTGTCGAACTGCGACGCCGACGAATTCTTCTCGACCTGCCACCACGCTACAGTTAGTGTTCCTCAATTACAAGACGGGCGACCACGGGATAGTGGTCGGATGGATAGCGCCCTATATCGTTGTCAAGAAGCGTTTCTGCAGAGCGCACGCTAATCGGGCCACCCACAAGGATCCAGTCGATTCGTCCCACGTCCCAGTCCACGGGTGGTCCGAATTCACTAAGGGTAAACTCAGGACCCTGGCGCTCGTCGGCCACCACCCATGCATCCATCAATCCAGTGGCGGTGGCCGCTTTCCAGGTGTCACTAGCCTCCGCCGGCGCGTTAAAATCACCAGTAACGATCACCACACTCTGGTCAGGCAGCGCAGCGACCCGGTTGGCGATCATGTTCGCCGAGTCGATCTGTTGCTCTCCTCGCCTGATCGTGAAGTGGGTGTTGTAGGCGTATACGCGTTGACCGGTCACCAAATGGTGAAACCTGGCCCAGGTCACGATGCGCCCAACCCGGCGCCGACGGCCCCTGATGTCACGAACGTCGGGCGGGTGGTCCGGCGTTGCAGACAACCAGAAATTCCCAGACTCTATAGGGGTCAACTCG
The DNA here is from genome assembly GCA_963578805.1 of Vicinamibacteria bacterium. Classification (GTDB taxonomy): domain Bacteria; phylum Acidobacteriota; class Vicinamibacteria; order Vicinamibacterales; family UBA8438; genus CAUZIB01. The sequence continues at coordinate 78,222 of CAUZDY010000003.1, forward strand.
GCGTGGCGGTAGAAAATAGGAGTATATTCGCTAAGTCCCTCGCCTCCATTGAGCCCCCGATCGATGCCGAGCCATCTGTACTCCGGCAAGACGTCTTCCAAGTACCTGATTTGCTCGCCGACCACTTCCTGCAGACCCACGATGTGAGGAGCATGACGCTGGATGATCTCCGCGACCAGTGCCTTCCGGTGCTGCCAGGCATTCTCACCGTCTCGCCCGTTGGCCGTTCTGATGTTGAAGGTCATAACATCGAGCCACGGTGCGGCCTGCGGAAGCGTAGTGGTGCCTATGACCACGATCGTGACCGCGATCACGAATATCGCGACAAACATCGCTGGTATTCGTCCCGTCATGTCACACCTCGGCTCAATGGGACGACCCCTACTCCAAGCTTTCGATCGACCCATCGTTGTCACGGACCCCGAACGCGTCCAGCAATATTGGAAGCAACGTGTCCATCCGCGCCACGATTGGGGATGGCGGCACGAGACCGTCGACGAAGCGATGTCGCCGGAGACGGTCGAGCACCGGAAACCGGCTTGCCACGATGTGCACTGGCACATCCCACGACGCACCCTCTCCGCTGACCAGCGCCGGTGGCTGATGGTCTCCGACCAGGATAAGGATGAAGTCACGCTCCGCTCGATATCGAAGATACCCGCCAATCGTTCGATAGGCATACCGGAGAGCCTTGACGTAGCTTGGTCCAAGATTCAGCCAGTCCGGATAATCCAACCAGGCGAGGTCTAGATCTGAGCTGTCGTACGGACTCGGCGTCAGCATCCGTGCCCAATCGGGCTGATACGGTGGCGTGGGGACGAACGGCGCGTGGGTTGTCACAGTTGGAAAAAAGACGAACAAGGGACGGCGCGGCTGTGCGGCTACCTCTAGGGCGTCAATTCGGGCCAACGTAAATTGATCATTGAGGTCCCACCATCCGAACGAGGGCCCACGATAGTCCAACCGTGCCAAATCGTAGACCTCCTCGAAACCGTAGAAGGCACCTTGCGGCCAGGCACGCTGGAGTCCAGGCATGACGGCAACCGTTCGATAACCGTGACGTCCGAACACTTTCACGAGTGTGTCCCGCTCTTGTCCCATCAGTCGCTTATGAGTCCCGGGGTCTCGCACCTCGATTCCCGAAAGTAAGCTGATGTGCGCCAACCATGATTCGCCACCAAACGTTGTCGATTCGACACGGGCTGAGACAACCGACCGTCCTGTCTCACGGATGTCCATCGCCAGGTGCGCGCGAGCATCGACCAGTTCCGCTGCGAACTCAGGGCGATCCCAACTCACGGTGCCATACGATTCCAGAAAGATAACGAACACATCGGCACCGTCGACCCGCGACATGTCGGAGTTCAGAGACGGAGGAGGACCAAGCGAACGAACGCCGGCCCCGCTCATCTCATAGACAAGCTCACCCAACTCCTCAACGTACGCGGCCGTGACCGGCTCAGAGAATCGGAGATCCGCCGGAGTCCTGACACCTACTCCCTGGACTATACCGAGTAAGAGCACAACACCCGCCACCACGCCCAGTAGGCCCCGAGCGTGCGCATCAAACGTGGCCTCCACCAGTCGAACGAGTGCCCACCGCGCCATGGCGTACATCGCAACGAGAACCCCCAGCACACCGACGACAATTCCAACTTGGAGCCAGGGATCGGCCACGGCGGTGAACATCGCACCAACGTTTGGCATGTGTCTGAGATCCCAGAAAAGGTTAATGTCACGACCGTAGAGCGACCGGGCGGTAACGTCGGCGTAGCGTCCGACCACGAGAACGACCCAGAACGCCGACAGCCAACACAAGGTCCCGCGAAATCGCGTTTTAGTCCAGCGCCACGCCAAGACCGCCGCGAGCGAGACGCCGGCCAGCTCGATCGAGAGATCCCCGGTCAGTCGGACGCCGAGTGTCGGCCAGACGTTACTGAAGGTCAGAGACAGGTTCAGGAACACCAATCCGCAGGCGAGGCCTATCCAGCGCCAACTCGTCACGTTCTTCTACTCAATGAGACCCTAAACGGAAGCCCCGTGCCGCCGGCGGCTAGTGCAAACAACCCGCCCAGCACCGGCAGCCCATACCCATTGGTCAAGTAGCCAAAAGTGAACACGATGCCGCTCGCAAAGTGAAAGTTGATGATCATGAACAACGCCATCACCGCCGCTAGCTGGATCCGACAGCCGAGCACGAGGGCAGCGCCCGTCGCCAGCTCACCCAAAGGTACGAGGCGAGCGAACAGCGGCGCACCGGGGATCGCCACGGTCTCGAGATACCAGAGACTCGCCGCTGGCGCCAATTCCCGCCAGCTCTCGAGCTGCGCCAACAGAATCCCATCGTCCGTCAGCCAAGACGTCTTCCCGAGACCCATGAGGATTAGGAACACGCCCATCAGCACCGAGAGCCCCCGCAACCCAACTGTCATTGTCTTTCCTCGGGGCGTCCGTCTGTCGGAATCGCCAGAGCCATTGTAACTGGCACGGATCCACCAGAGAATGATAGCTGGTAGGAGTGGTATCAATGACCGCTGGAAACCGTCTCGTCGGATTGGTCCGCTCGCTGGCCGTCTATCACGCGATCCCGCTCCGTCAACGCCGTCTGCGCGCGCTCTACGGCCAGTTCGTTTTAGCGAGCGACCTCGTCTTCGATCTCGGCGCACATGCGGGAAACCATACTCGAGCACTGGCGGCCATCGGGTGTCGGGTCGTCGCGTTGGAGCCACAGCCAGATTTCGCGCGTCTCCTTCGGACAATGTTCGCCAGGGTCCCGCAGGTCAAAATTGTCGAGTCGGCGGTCGCCGAGACCGAAGGACGAGCCACACTTTCGGTCAGCGACCGGACACCCACCATGACAACCTTGGCCGTCGGATGGCGGGATGCTCGAGCCCAGCAGCCTCTCTTTTCAGGCGTGCGCTGGAATCGGCCGATCTCAGTAAAAACGACGACACTCGATGCGCTCATCGAGCGGTTCGGGATGCCAGCGTTCGTCAAGATCGATGTCGAGGGGGCCGAACCGAGTGTGCTCGCTGGTCTCAGCCACCCACTGCCAGCACTGTCGTTCGAATACCTACCCGACGCCCTCGACTACGCGCGGACCTGTATACACAGTCTGGCCGAGCTGGGACGCTATCGTTACAACTGGTCACGGGGCGAGACGTTTCGGCTGGCCGGCGCTCACTGGATGAACGCGGCCGAGCTGTTTGCGTCCCTTAACATCGTAGATGGGTCGCGTAAGTCGGGTGACATCTACGCGCGACTCGACGGGGCGAAATACTGATGCCCCAGTTCGACACGGCGCAGGTTCGTGACTACTACGACCGTCACACCGCAGAATTTATCTCCCGCGGCCAGGGTGGTCACCTCGGCGCCATCCATCGGGCGGTCTGGGGTCCTGGAATTCGCAGCCGGTCTGACGCGTTCGGCTACGTCGAGGATCAAATCGCTGAGCACCTGAGTGGTCTAGCCCAGCGGGATGGGTTGGTCAGACCACATGTGATCGACCTCGGGTGTGGAATCGGCTCCAGCCTGTGCGCACTGGCGGAGCGGCTGGATATTCGAGGTACCGGGGTCACACTCAGCCCGGTTCAGGCACGGTTGGCGCAGCAGCGAATCGCCGAGTCCAGACAAGCTGACTACATTCGGTGCATTGAAGCTGACTACTGCGTTCTTCCGAGCGACTGCGACACGGCCGACCTCGCTTACGCGATCGAATCGTTCGTGCACGGGCCAGACCCAGAGCGTTTCCTTAACCAGTGCGCACGTATCATTCGGCCCGGCGGGTTGTTGATCGTCTGCGACGACTTCAGGCGTCCGGTGACCGATCCGACCGCGGCGCGCATGGTCGAGCGGTTCTGCCGCGGGTGGCACATCAACTCGCTGCTCCAGCCGCCAGAGCTGCGACAGCTGGCCAGCGCAGCCGGGTTTAACCATCACTCGACGGTCGACCTGACGGAATATCTCGAAATTGGTCGCCCGCGGGACAAGGCTATTGCCTTGCTTGCCTGTCTATGCGGATGGATTCCAGCTATGTCGAACCGCTTCGACCATCTGTTGGGTGGCAACGCGTTGCAGACGTGTCTCTCACGGCGATGGATTGGATACGAGCTCGCGGTGTTTCGACGGCTCGGGTAGAGTCTCCTGTGATGTCTGATTCCTTAATTCGATCCTGGCAGTCGATGACAACCTCGGAGGCCCAGCACCTTAGCGCGACCGATCCAGTCGTGATCCTGCCAGTGGCGGCCATCGAACAGCACGGTCCCCACCTCCCCCTGTCCACCGACCTCGACATCGGTCTGGGGCTGCTAGAGAACGCGTTCCAGCATCTCCCCTCTGATTTTCCCGCATGGGTGCTCCCACCACAGACGATTGGGTCAAGCGCTGAACACATGAGCTTTCCAGGGACCCTCAGCCTCGATGAGAACCTGCTCGGCCGTATCATTTCCACTCTTGGAGGCGCCGTGGCACAGTGTGGTGTCAAGCGGCTGCTCATCAGCAACAGCCATGGTGGAAACCGCCGGGTTATCGATGCGGCAGGACTCCAGCTTCGCCGTGCATCTGAACTACTGGTCGTCAAGAGTCACTATTTTCTATTCCCTCGGCCGGCGGGCGCCGATCTTCCCAACGCCGAATGGCGTCACGGGCTGCACGGTGGGGCGGTTGAGACCGCAATGATGCTACATCTGCGTCCCGAACTGGTCCGCACATCAGAGGTGACCGATTTTCCACCGCTGGGTAACCTACTCGAACGTACACTGCGTCACGTCGGCACAAATGAGGAGGGAGGGGCTGTCTCCTGGTTAGCGGAGGACCTCAACCGAGACGGCGCGGCAGGCAACGCGACCCTGGCCAGCGCAGAAATGGGGGAACGCCTCGTGAATGGCTATGGCCAGGTGCTCGCTGATATCATTCGAGATACCAAGGAGTTTCCAATCGATCGAATGGAAAGAGGACCGAGCTAATGCTCGGTGTTACTTGCCGGTAACAGCATCGGATAGCATACCGCCCAACCAATGCCCCGCTCGCTTGACCTTGGTCTTAACGTAACGAAGGTTGTGGCGGTTGAGTGTCCCATACAGCGGCTGGCGCTCGACCACTTCAATCCCGCCTTCACGGACCGCGCGAACTTTCTCGGGGTTGTTGGTCAGCAGTGTGATTCGACTGATGGTGAGATACCGAAGCATCTCAACAGCGGCATCGTAACGGCGTTCGTCCGCGCCGAATCCGAGCGTGCAGTCAGCATCAACCGTGTCCAACCCTTCCTCCTGCAGGGCGTAGGCTCGGAGCTTGTTGCCGAGCCCGATACCTCTTCCCTCCTGCGCTAGGTAGAGAAGCACGCCACCGCCGCGTTCGTTAAAGATACGCAGGCTCCCTCGGAGCTGATCTCCACAATCACAACGCAGGCTTCCAAATAGGTCACCGGTGAGACAGGCCGAGTGGATCCGAACCGGGACCGGTTCGGGCCACTGTTTACGGTCGCCGACCAAGATGGCCACGTGTTCGAGGATGCCATTTGCTTCTCGGAACGATACAAACCTGGCATCCTCCGCATCCTGCAGAGGAACCGCTCCCTCGCTGACGTGTGTCACTTCGACGCAAACGGCGTTCGCCATCGCTTCGATCTGTGAGGCCGTCACCGACAACACGTTGCCGGCCTCGACCAGCACGTGGAGGTCTGTGGCCGCAGTGGCGTCGACCGGTGCGGCGACGATAGCGGGCAGTAAATGGCCGAGCCGCGCCAGGGTCAACCCCCCCACCTCGGCGGGTGAAGCCCGCCGGACATCGAGTGTCGCTCGGACGTGGCTCCCGGTCGAGGTAGAAATTCGCAGAAATTCTGCAGGAGTCGTGCACCCAGTAAGACCCAGACTCATTGCTGTCCGAGCGTTGCGACCGTGGCCGTTTGTGAAGAGCCCCATCGACTCGGCCCGATGACTGGTCACCGCAAGACGGACTCGGCCATCGTCCAGTCTGCCCACCTGGGCCAGTGTCTCGGGGGTCAACCCCTCGACGGTCGCGAGGAACGCACCCTCTGCCAGTCCCAGCTCCGTCGAACTGGTGACATACAGGGGTCGACCCCGCCGAAGATCGAACAAACTACGGTCCGCTTGATACATGCTACTGTCGACCTGCAAATGAGAAGTCTACCTTGAGTGACCCCATTGATGGGCTAGTTGCCTGGAATCTGGTCCGCGCCACACCTCGGGGCCTGACAACGACACACACTCGCGTCTGCCTTCCCCATAATCACAGTCCCGATGTCTGGTTGCAAGTCTACTCATCGGGCCGGTGGAAAACGTCCACGCCGGTATCGGCCGAGGCGCACGATATTTTCGAGCTCTACTTACCACTTCAGGTCCATGATCGGTTGACCGTGGCGCAGCTCGGTCAGAGCCTTGACGGTCGAATCGCAACCGAGAGCGGGCAATCGCACTACATCACGGGAACCAATGATATCGTTCATTTGCACCGTCTTCGCGCCCTGGTCGACGCAGTCGTCGTCGGTGCCGGCACCATTGCATCCGACAACCCGAGTCTGACCGTCCGCGAAGTCGAGGGAGATAACCCGGTCCGCGTTGTACTCGACCCGGATAATCGACTAGACCCGACCAGGCACGTCTTTACAGACGAATCGGTCCGCACACTACACGTCCAACGGCAGACGCCCTGGACAGATCGACCGGCGCGAGAAAACAACGTATCCGTACTGCTATTGCCCGTGGCGGCTCAGGGTCTCTTCGAGCCGGCGGTCGTCCTCAACGCACTGCACGACCTGGGACTCAAGCGCGTGCTCGTCGAGGGTGGTGGAGTGACGGTGTCGAGGTTTCTTCAGGCCCGAGCAGTTGACAGGCTCCACGTGACCGTCGCGCCGCTCATTATCGGCTCGGGAAAGCCTTCTTTCACACTCGACCCGGTCAACACGCTGGAGGAGGTATGGCGCCCCCCATGTCGGCTGTTCCGACTGGGGCAGGATATCTTGTTCGATCTGGACCTGCGAGAGACATGAGTAGCGGCGGCGGTCGCGGGTCGTAGGTCATCCAGACACCTAGGCCACAAACAAACCAGGATCATTCACGACTCACTACCCACGACTCTCTGCGTATGAAGCCGAGAGCTAGGACGAGGCCTCCTGGAAGGGTGGAGAGCAGCACCAAAATGCCGTAGGCTACAGAGATCGCGACACCATCGACCGCCGTGAGACCGGTTACGTTCCACATTACTGCAGCGGCACCCTCGCGCACGCCCCACCCCGCAATCGTGACCGGGAGCAGCATCGTGAGCAGCACCGGGGCCACCAGTGGCACCAGCACAGAGAGCGATGTTTCGATTCCGATCGCCCGGGCGGCCATGACGTATGTGATCAGGTAGGTCGCAACCACCAGTGTCGAGCTCGCGAGCTGTAGGGGAAACGCCCACCCTGCGAAAAGAGCGAGCCGTGCGTCTCGCCAGAAGCGACCTAGGAGCGACGTATCGCTCACGTCGTACACCCAGAACCAGAAACCAGACCCCACAGCTCCGAGTGCGAGCCCTCCCCACCACCAGGTCACCCCGAGGCACACAGGCAATAACATGACCGATATCATCCCGACGATCACCATGACCACCTGACCCGATACGCGCTCGAGAATCACGGCGCGAACAACTGGACCGCTGGCCGACCGAAGCGCAGACTGAGCACGGACGTGACGCCACGCCCGGGACACGTCTCCCACGACACCGCCGGGAACCACCTGGTTGAGAAACATAGCCAGGTAGTACTCACGCACCGCGATAGAAAGCGGTAGTTCGACCCCGAGCTGACCGGCAGTAAATCGCCAGCGCCACGCCGAGGCGGCCACCTGAACAACTGAAAGAGCCAGCGAAAAACCGATCCAGGTCGGCTGCATCTGTGCCAGACGGCTGGCGATCCTGCCGACCTCGAGCCATCTGGCCAAAGCGACCAACAGCCCGAGGCTGACACAGAGACGGATGATCTGCAGTCGCGTGATCGGCTGCCCAGCGACCGTCATTCTGTGTCCGTCGGAAGGGCTAGCATGTCGACGTGGCCGACCGTCACACCAACCTTGTGCCCGGCGAGTTGTTCCTGTCGACGGTTGGCCCAGGCGTTGATCGCGTGCCCCTGGTCTGGCCGCTCCTCAACGGCGGCCCGCTGCCACCCATCGACCACCGCGCTCGCGAGCTCGGTGTCCGACGGCCCAAGACACCACGGGCTGGGAAGGAACCATGTCCAATAACCGGCCTCTCGAAAACACATCTTGGCGACGGAGCCAGCGGACGGTCCCAGTGCGGGCCCGAGTCCCTTATCGCGTGTCTGATGAGCGTTGACAGCCAATCTGACCATCTCATCAGTCGGGTCTGGAACACCCCCGTCCGTGCCTTCCCACTCGATACGACCGTCGTATGTAAGCGCGAACAGCACGCCGCACGACGCGGAACGGCACGCCTCGGCCAACGTCCGCATCCATGTCTCGGATACCAGGTCTAGGAGAGCGGAGCAGGTCACCAGATGCGCTTCGGCAACGGCGGAAATCCCCTCGGTCGCGATATTGCCGTACACCCGGTTGAGCGTCCGCACTCGGTCCGGCATCTGCACGCGAGCCAGGAGCTCCATATCGTGATCGACGAGCGTCCACTGCTGCCCCGCCGGGAGTCGTGGGGCAAGATATCGGATATTCGACCCGGTCCCGCTCGCCAAATCGAGGACCCGCGACCATCGGCCCGCCCTCGACGCGGCCGCCAGCAGAGGTAGTAGAGCCCTGGCTCGCGACGCATGGTCGACCCGCTCACGCAGCGAAAGCCAGTTGGCGTCAAACACGTCTCCAGGTTGTTGGGTCATCGTGATCGGCATCACGTCGCGCTAGAACCGAACTCTACTACCGCCGACGCAAATGTAGCCGCCGCCTGGTCCCAGTCGGGCAACGTTGCTGCATAGCGCCGCGCCGCAGACGCGAGATTCCGGCACCGCGAATCATCCGTAAGAAGGTCGTCGATGGCCGTAGCCAACGCCAGATCGTCACCCGGGGGAACGAGGATGCCGGTACCGTCAGGCACGGTATCTGGAATCGCCCCACCGGTGGTACTCACGACGGGAAGTCCCCTCGCCAGGGCCTCGCTCAGGGCCATGCCGTAGCCTTCGTCGTAGGATGGCAGAGCGAATAGAGAGCTTGAGTGATATAGCTCGTCCAATACCTCCTCCGCACATTCGCCCACAAATCGAACCCTCTCGCTGAAACCGGCCTCGATGACCTGAGTCTGCACAGCCGCCGCATAGACAAGATGGCGGGTCAGACTTCCTGCGCAGACACAGATCCACGCCGTCTCGCTGAGACGCGCCAACGCACGGACGAGCACATCCTGGCCCTTCCTCGGAATTACCGCCCCCACACAAATGATCTGGGGTGGCGCACCGGGACCAGGTCCGCCAGCTCGACGAGCGGGCTCGGTTCCAGGTGGCACGGCACGAACCCGTGTAGGAGGTACCCCATAAGCGGCCAACCGAGAGGCGGTCTTGGAACTAGTCACCAGCACGCCGCGACAGACTGAGAGGGAGTCGCGTTCAGAAGCCGCAAGCCGGTGCCGCTGGTCTGAGTCGAGCCCGGTCTCGTCGGCGAGAGGATGGTGCACTAGACCCACAATCCGAAGGCGCAGCCCATGGGCACGCAGCGGCTGGGGTAACCCACCCATCGCCAGACCGTCCACGACCACTTGGGTGTCGTCCGGCAGGGAAGCCAGGACCCGCGTCAAGCTTGCGTTGGCGGTTTCGTCGGCTTCTGGGAACGTGCCGTCTAGCTCGTGCACGATCACCTGCCATCCCATCCGCCTAAGACCGTCGACGATACACGCGTCATAGACGTAGCCGCCCGTTCGCTGGTTCAAGGAACCAGGAACGATCAGATGGATCCCAGGCAGACTCAAGGCGAGCCTTCGTAGCTTCCCATGGCCAGGTGCGATTCCCGTAGGGTCACACAAATCGCCGACACGCCGCGTCCCGCCTCACCAAGGCTACCGGAACGGACCGCACGCACTAGTCGATTAAAGACCTCCTTCGCAAGCATCTCGGTGGTCGTGTTCTTTCCAGCGAAGACCGGTTCGTCATCCAGGTTGCGGTAGTTGAGATCGGCTAGCACCGCAGCCAGTTGCTCTCTCGCCAGCCCGATGTCGACGACCACGCCATCATCGTCGAGGTCCAGTCGTCTGAATGTCGCATCCACAACATACGTAGCACCGTGCAGCCTCTGTGCCGGTCCAAACGTTTCGCCGCGAAAGCTATGAGCGATCATGAAATGGTCGCGAACAGTCACGCTATACACGGTTCAGCTCCTCGGTTTCTGGCTGTCTAGGTATCGGACACGGTGGCAGAGCGCGCCTGGCGGGTCGAGACTGAGTGTCGCCAGGACGTGTGGAAGATCCTCGAATTCGCTCTCGCTCGTGATCAGCAGGTCGAGCGCCGGGTCAGCGAGAAGTTCGATCGCCAGCGCCGCTCTCCGGGCATGACTCCATCGGGGAAGACGTTCCGGAGGGATACGAGATACTTGGCTGCTCCGGATCGTCAGCCGCTGCGAGTGAAAGGCCTCGCCGAGAGGCAACGCCACGGGTGTGTCCCCATACCAGCTGACATCCACGATGGTCGCTTCCACGGCGGCAAGCGCAAGTGCCGTAACCAACCCGTCTGGCTGGCCGCTGGCATGGACCACAACATCCGCACGGGTCGCGTTCGGTGCCTGGGACAGAAACGTCAAACCCAGTTCCCTTGCGACGGCTTCTCGCGTGGGATCGATGTCGACCACGACAACGTGAGCACCTGGAAGCTGCCGGCACACCCACGCGATAAGCAGACCCACAACACCCGCTCCAATGACGACCACGTGGTCACCCACCGAAACACCAGCGTCCCAGACCGCGTTAACGGCACTCTGCATGTTGGCCGCAAGAATCGCGCGACCGGGTGGCACGTTGGCAGGTACCACGGTAACCGCGCTGTCCGGTACGCAGTACAGGTCCTGGTGGGGATAGAGACAAAACACCGTCTGTCCAACCAGTACCTCGGGTCCCTCTTCAACCCGACCGACGTTCATATAGCCGTACTTGATCGGAGCCGGAAACTCGCCGTCCTGAAACGGGGCGCGCATCGCCTGAAACTGGGATTGAGGAACCCGCCCTCTGAAAACCAGCGATTCGGTTCCACGACTTATTCCCGAGTAGAGTGTACGTACGAGAACCTGACCGTCTTGCCTCGGCGGCAGCTCGGCGCTCACAATCTCCCCGTGGCCGGTCGACTGGATCCAGAACTGTCGAGTGGTGTTGATTTGTGGCACGGTTGTGTCTGCCCGGACACGGACATTAACTCATGACGACTCTCGCCCACAACACCGCGCCTCGGCGCTGGACGACGACGACTCGACGCCGGGCGGCTGGTGATCTGGTCGTCGCGCTCGTCGCCGTGCTTGTAATGACGGTCGTGACTCGCTGGTTGTTCGGAGTCTCCCACGCCTACGTCGCGCAATCGATTGGCCTGTACTTCGGGCTGGCAGTTCTTATCTTACGATCCGCGTCCGATGAACTCACCGGACCCGGACTCGGACCCGCCAATCGAGTCACCTTGGGGCGCAGCACTCTTGTGCTCCCTGTGTCCGCACTCGCGTTGGAGCCACCAGGCCTCCCTGACGACGTACGGTGGTGGGTCATCGCGGTTTCGACAGTTGCCATGGTTTGTGATGGCATCGACGGAGCTGTTGCCCGTCGAACCGGTGCCGAGACCGTATTCGGCGCTCGCTTCGATATGGAGCTGGACTCGTTTCTGGCACTCGCGTTGTCAACCCTGGTATGGCGCAGCGGGAAGGTTGGTTTGTGGATCGTTCTGATCGGGGCGTTCCGCTATCTGTTTGTCGTCGCTGGCTGGCTCTGGCCGGCTTTGACCGTGGAACTGCCCCCGAGCCAACGACGTAAGACGGTCTGCGTGGTCAACAGCGCAGTCCTATTGGTATGCCTCGCCCCGATCATTCCATCGTCGGTGGCTGCTGCGGCGGCAGCAGCAGCGCTACTACTACTCACGTGGTCGTTCGCCGTCGACATCCGCTGGCTAACAGTCCAGGTATCCCTATCGCGTCGTACTGCTGTTGAGTAGCTTGCATCGAACACGAAGAAAAACAAATCGCCTGCGTCTGTCGGACAGGACCATCTAGTCGCCCCAACTACAGAGCTCAGTCATCGACGCGAGTCAATCGTCAGCCCCACGGAGGTCAAGATTTACCACAACCGCGCTGACCACGTCTTCGAGCCGGCGAGGTGATTGCGACTCAATCAGCTTGGGGCTACTGCGGACTGGATCGGGTGTCCGAGAGAGGTGCGACGAAAATGGGTCAGAGAGATGAAACGGGTACGCGGCTGCCCGCCAGAGAGCACCGCAGCAAGTTCGCGGACGCCTTCCTGGAACAGGCGCATGATGCGCCCACTCGTCCTGAACTATTCGAGAATCGCCGCACGCCGACTCGTGCTCAGGTCACTCAGTACGTAGGGTAGCACCGTGGCCATCACGCTGCCTTCCTCTGTGCTGGTGGCTTCAAAACGCTCCTGGAATTCTCTGAGATGGTTCAGAACGACGGCTGATTCCACTCCGCGACCTGGCATCGAGGCGAACGAAGTCATCAAGCACTGTCGCGTACGCCGGGTCGGCCGCATACTGCCAAACTGAGACATCCTAACCAAACTCCGGGATATGCCAGGGCAAGTAGAGGTTCGCTTTAGCCGTCACCCGCCTGACCAGGGCGGGATTGAAGCACTTCACTTCATCCGAGGACAGCCCGGTGGTCTCTGTTACCTCGGAGAGCAAAATGTTGCGCGGGGCGCGCATGGCGTACACGGCTAACTGCGGTGTCGTCGTCGCCAAACGCTGCACGCTGATGCTGTTACCGAACACCCTCTCAGCGTAGAGAGTCGACCGGCGTCCGTATATTCGAAAGAGATCGCGATAACGCCGCAGGGCGATCCGTCTCAGTTCACGGGCAAAGTCCGCACCCAGTAAATACTGCTCGCTGGTGCTCTCTCCGCCGAGCCGCTCCCCATTGATCACAGTTCGGCCGACGACCGGGCACGCCCGTCCAGACCTGACTCAATGATCGCCTGCGCCAGACCGACTTCGGCCGGAACGCCGAATCGCTCGTAGATAGCGCCCCACTCACTCAAGAACATGCCATGCCGTTCGGCGTGTGGCGACAGGAACCGACCCCGCGTCGGGTTGGGAACGACCGGACCCGTGGCTGATTCTAGAAGGCGCTCGACCTCCTCCCGCCGTTGACGGAGTCGAGACGGCAAGCGCTGACCGGACAACGCGACAGACAAAGACGGGTCTTCCCAGATGCCGTCACTGGCCCAGTCACCCCGGACCGGAAATATTGCAAGCAGACGGCCATCCTCAGCACTGCCGTAGACGATGCGACCGTCTGGAATGACAAACGTGTGCTACCAGGACGGGTAGGCAGGTCGAGACTCCTGAAAGGCTGCCAGGTCTGCCCGTAGCCTGGCCTCGGTGTGAATCTGCGCAGCTAGCTCTATCGGCCGTGCAACTTGCGCATGTAGATCCCTCTGGTCAATGGCGAGGCAAATCACAAGTCCCAGCACGATAACGATGTATCTCATGACACGTGACTCTAATCTCGACTTGTCCACCGTCATCCGTGACGGCACGTTAAAAGAAAATTTATGCGGGCTGCCATGCGGCTTCCGGTTCCGCCACCGACCTGACACTGCGTCGCGGCGACTCATGACGGCCCTTCGGCAACCACATAGAAGATCCATCCTGGGCAGTTGTCGACTTGCTTCGCGGGACGAAAATCACTCGCATCCTCGTCGTCTTCGAAGTCCCAGAGAACAGTGACGTTCTGAAATCCCGTCGCGGTAAGCGCATCACGAATTTCGGGTGGTGAGTAGATCCGCCAGTGGTAGGTGAAAGCCTGTTTCCACTTCTTCTGGTTCTTGAACTCAAAATGGATGTGGCAGAGCGCGAGGCTATTGATTGGATTAAAGTCAGCCTGATCCCATACGTAACCAAATGTACCTGAGGGACTTTTGACGGTTCGCGTCTCTTGCAGGATCTGCTGGCTGTCCCATCCACCGTAACCATCGAGCATGAAGATCCCGCCTGGAGCCAGGCTCCGGCGCACACACCGGAAGTACGTCAGTAACTCAGGGAGGGGGTTGAACAGATACGACGAAAAGTTGAACGCCTGAATCACATCGGCCTTCGGACGGGTCACCGCCCGCACGTCCTGATGCCGGAGATCGACTCGCTGGCTCGCACCGGCAAGCGGAGCACGATTATGGGTGCGCGCCCAGTCCAGAGTTGACCGATCGAGGTCAAGTGCGATGGCGCGCGCCTCACGATGTTCCGCAACCCACCGGCACGAATTCAATGCGGTACCACAAAAATCCTCGCGCAATACCAACGGCCGCCGACCGCGACGCTTCCTGTACTGCCGACCGGCAAACTCGACCTCAAAGGCGGGGTCCTGAACTGACAGCTCGTAGAGCGAAAATTTGTCCGCGTGCTTCCGCGGAAGAGTGTATTTCTTAGCCATGCGGTGACTATCCTACCTACAGGCTTGACCTGAGGTCGCAGCGACAGAAAGCGTGCCGAGACGACACGACTGGTCAGTTGCCAGGTGGCTCCAGGTTGAAGGGCTTCCGGGGAAGGCGTTGATCGATCTGAGCGGCCTGATAGGCGAACGCCGCCAGCACAACCGCGTTGATTTTAAGATCCTCTGGTAGCAATTTCTCGAACACGTCCATGTTCGTATGATGAGTCCTCGTCCGATACTCGACGCGATCCTGCAAGAACTGGAATCCAGGCAACCCGACCTCGTCGAATGCGAGCTGGTCTGACCCCAGGTTGCTGAAGGTCGACAGGGTCCGCACGTTCAGGTCGTGAAACGGTCGCATCCACTCGTCGAAGATCGTCGCGACAGCTGGGTTGCCCTGCTGGTGGACTCCTCGTATCTGTCCGGTACCGTTGTCCAGATTAAAGTACCCGGAGAACGTCTTGTAGTCATCAGTGGTACCCACGGACGGACTCCCGAAATGCTGCGCGACGTAGGCGCGCGAGCCACGAAATCCGGCCTCCTCGTAGCCCCAGAGCGCGGCTCGAATCGTTCGGCGCGGCGTGACGCCGATAGCTTTCAAGATCCGCATCGCCTCCAGCACAGATGCAACCCCCGAGGCGTTATCGGTCGCACCGGTCCCGAAATGCCATGAATCCAGGTGCGCACCAATCATAACGACTTCTTCAGCCAGATCAGATCCGGCGAGTTCACCGACCACGTTGTATTCGGGATGGTCACGGGCCTCAAGCGTCACACGAATCTCGGCCTGCATCGTGACCGGGACATTCCGTGACGCCAGCCGATACATCCGACCGTAGTGCTCCGCAGCGATCAACAGTGTCGGTAGGCTATTCCGCACCGCCGTTATCGACCGGTCTCGCCGCCCGGTACCGAACACCGTTCCGTCCCCACCTTGAGCCGCCACAAGTACGGCCGCCACACCTTCGTCGCGATAGAACTCCTCAAGCTCCGCTGCCGATACATCCGAAGGCGGAGACGGGTCTCTCGCCCATGCCTCTTCCTTCCGCACGGCGATATTTCGGTCGACACCGTCCTCCGCAAAGGCGGTCAACGAACCCTCATCGTGTCGAACTGCCGCCGGTTCGAACCGTGGTTCATACTCGCGCGCCGGCGTTGAGAGCACGATGGCATTGTTAAGCTGACCGCGGTAGGGCTCGAGATCAGACCGGCTTCGGATGTCTGCCACGACGACCCGACCTTGGATCGTGCCGTTTGTCCCAGATGTAAAGACCTGCGGGTAGCCAATCAGTGGCTGATAGTCAGGTTCGATCAAGTGGAGCGAGACGTATTCCACGTCCCAGTTCACTCCGGGTGCGCCGAACGGTTCCAGTGACGTGTCGCTGAGACCAATCGCGTCCATCTCAGCCTTGGCCCATACTTGCGACCTACCCATGGCGGCCGAGCCTGCGAGACGGGGACCAATGACATCGGATAGATACCAGGCATAGTCAATCACACGCGACCGATTGAAACCCTCGTCGCGGATTTTCGCGACCACCTGCTGATAGGTCATGTCCTGCGACATGACGGGCGTGCCGAGCGTGACAAAGGTCACGACCGTGACGCTGGCAATAACCAGCCAGGTTGATGTCCTCGGCGGGCAAGACGTCATAGTGTCGAGGTCATTTTAACCTCGGAGTTCGGACGAGCCGACGGGAGCACTTCGTTGGGAGGGTGTCTCGCGTCGACAACGAGTATGTAGAGGAACCCCTGGCCCCAGTATCGGGTGTGGTGGGTCTATTACAGAACCGCCACCGCACCCCAGTCATCAATCATGGCGTCGTAGAAATTAAACTCTGGCGCCCAGCCCAGTCACTAAACCGGAAACCGCTCATCAATGCTCTAAAGCAGCGCGACATGAGTGTGCTCGCCGTCACTGAGGGTCAGTCGAGGTGGCCGCGTGGTACCGGCACCGGTTTCTCGGGCCGCGGTGACTTCGGCCGAGAGCAGGAACTCTCGCATCTCGACCCTACTAAAGCTGGTGAAGTAAGTGCCTTGACTCCAAGGATTGAATGCGCAGATGAGCCCAGCAAAAACTCACCCAGCCTCAACCGCACGAACCCGCTTCTGCATCGCTCCGACTGCTCTCCCCGATGCTTTGCATGTTCACGGCTACGAAGACGTCGGTCGACGCCGGCCACGGCGTACAACAATGTCGAACTCCTTCCTGGTAACCGGCTGGATCGAGAGCCGACTGCCCTTCCTGGTCACCATCATCGACTCCAGGCCGGGGAGGGTCTTGAGTGTCGCCAGTGACACCATCGCCGAAAAACGTTCAACGAACCCGATATCCACCATGACCCAGACCGGAGCGGACTTCGTGCTGCGCTCATCAAAGTATTTGTGCCCATTTTTCCAGGCGTAGTGATCGGGATAGCCGGCCTTGACGACCTCAGCAACGCCGGTCACTCCAGACGGATCGGCATTCGAGGCGTAGAACAGTACGCCGTCACCGACCTGCATGTCGTCACGCATGAAATTGCGAGCTTGATAGTTCCGAACCCCCTCCCAGGACGTGTAACCTTCGCGGACAAGGTCGTCAATCACGTAGGCCGAGGGTTCGCACTTCATCAGCCAGTAGCGTCGTGGCATAGGTCACATCCGTCCTCGGTCCCGGTGCGTAGCACCGGATTCGGAAAGCTCAGCAGCGCCTGGTTTGGCCGATCCGAATGCGGAGCGTTTTGTCGTCATCGGAGCTCGATCATACCTGGACCATCCGGGCCATCTCAGATAGTGACCAGAACCTTGTCGAGCGACTTGCGTGCGAGGTCCGGGATTCTGGCGTCTGGAGCCGGATACCCAACGGGAATCAGGAGTGACGCAGTTTCGTTGTCTGGCCGCTTTAGGATCCGCTTGAGAAACCCCATCGGGCTCGGTGTGTGCGTCAGCGCGACCAATCCCGCGTAATGGACCGCCGTCAAGAACAATCCAGCTGCGATCCCGGCCGACTCGGCGACATAGTAGTGATGACGGCGCGCGCCTCGATCGTCATAACCATAGTCCTGTCGAAACAGCACGACCAACCATGGCGCCTGTTCAAGAAACGGCTTCGTGGCGTCGGTTCCAATTGGCTCCAAAGCCTGGACCCACTCGTCAGGCATACGGCCGCCGTAGTTGATCTCTTCCTCCCGCTCAGCCGCCACTCGAATTTCGCGCTTGACCTCAGGAGCGGAGACGGCCACGAAGGTCCATGGCTGCTGATGCGCTCCCGATGGCGCGGTGGACGCAGTCCGAACGAGGTCGTGCATCACCGAGCTCGGCACCGGCTCGGCACTGAAGGCCCGGACCGAACGACGGCGGTTCATCTGGTCGTAAAACGCCCGCGCACGTGTTGCGACCTCGTCGACACTCAGCTTCTTGTAAGACAGGGGAACAAATATCGGCGGCATGCAAGCGATTCTACCCTCGCCTCCACTTGAAGCGGCAGGCGCTACGGCTGTTTCTTGAGCTGCTCGGCGCCCGCCTTCAGTAAGTAGGTTCGGACCGACACGAGCTGACCTAACTCGCACGTCGCGAGCACACCGAATCCATCTTTTCAGAAACCGGGATCATATAGGGGTTCATATAGTTGTGGCTGTGTCCGAGCCGGAAGCCTCGCCAGTAACAGGAGTCCGGTCAGCCCGCCCCAATGCTCCCAGCAGCATCTGGAGTTGCGCTGTACTCCCGATCGTGCCAGAGTACGCAACCCAATCCATGTCCTGGAGGCGTTAATGAATTTCCTGAAAAACAGAGAAAGATCCACTATTACAGTGGCACCTCTTTCGATTATTGCCCATCTCGTTCTCGCCGGGTGCGCCGGACCTGCCTCCGAACCTGTGCCTGATGTGGTTGGAGTCACCGTGTTCGAAGGAGCACGAGTCATCGTGGGCGACGGAAGTGACCCGATCGAGAATGCGACCTTCGTGGTGGACGACACGCAGCTCGTCCAGGTCGGTCGAAGCGGCGAGGTCGAGGTTCCTGAGGGTGCGACGCATATCGACTTGACCGGTCAAACTGTCATTCCAGCCCTCATCGACACGCACACGCACCTCAGCCGAACCCGCCACGAACTGATTGAAGACCTCCAGCGCAAGGCCTACTATGGTGTCGGTGCGGTGATGAGCCTGGGTCAGGACACCGGGGAGCTGCCATTTTCGATTCGCGAAGAGACCATCCTGAACGCCGCCCGATTTAGGACGGCCGGACGTGGCCTCACGCGCCCGGAACCAGGACGCTCAGACATCCCGTACTGGATCGACACCGAAGAGGAGGCCCGCCAGGCTGTTCAGGAGCTAGCCGCGCAAGAGGTCGACCTGGTCAAGATCTGGGTCGACGACCGGAACGGTCAGTACGAAAAGCTCACGCCGGAGCTCTACGGTGCAGTCATCAATGAAGCTCACCAGCACGGGCTCCGCGTCACCGCACATATCTTTTCACTGGACGATGCCAAGGGTCTCCTACAGGCCGGCATCGATGCGTTCGCGCACGGTGTGAGGGATATGGAAATCGACGAGGAAGGTCTCATGCTATTTCTCGACTCGGATGTCGTACTCGTTCCCAATCTACCAAACCGGGGCGTCGCCGAGGATCTGTCCTGGCTGAGCGACACCATCCCGTCGGCCGAACTCGAAGAGCTTCAGGCGGCAACAGTCGACCGGCCAGACGCGCAAGAGGTATTTCGTATTCAGGCGAACAATTTGGCCACACTCCATTCGGCTGGGGTCCGGATTGCCTTCGGAACTGATGGTAACTCAGCCTGGGCTCCCCACGTGGAGATGGCCGACATGGTGCATGCGGGAATGACACCTCATGACGTGATCGTAGCCGCCACTAGTAACTCGGCTGAGCTGCTTGGACTCAGTGACGCTGGGACGCTGGAAGCCGGAAAGAGTGCCGACTTCGTCGTACTGTCGGCGAATCCGCTCAATGACATCACGAACACCCGCCAAATCACCGACGTGTATCTTCGCGGAGAACCTGTCGACCGGACCGGGCTAAGCGCTGCCTGGACGGGCCAAATAAGGCCGTGACAAGGTAAGGTCAAACAACGGCACCTGTCCATTTCACTGAAACTGTGACCACCCAACAGTAGGATGGTGCCGCTTGCACAACAGAGTAACCTGAAGGGGCCGATAGGTGCCGTCGACGGGATCGACCCGCAGGTGCGAAGGCGATGACTGAGTATGGGGAAACGACACGGAGTCTCCTCGTTGGCCATCTTGAATCCGCAGCCGTGTATACAGGAGAAAAGAGAATGAGGACAAATCAGTTCACTTTGTGGAAGTGTGGGCGGTTAGCGCTTGCCTCGATGGCGCTGTTTGTCTTGATCGCATGCGGTGAAGCCGAGACCCCGGGCCCAGACGCGGACATGGAAGCCGCAACGGTGGACGCTGGAATGACGAGCGACTTTGTGTCGCGGCCTCTGCCGAACCCGACTGGCGAGGTCCTTACCCAGTGGGGGGACTTTCCCGAGGGCCGGGAGTGGGGGTCGACGGCCGGCATCGATATCGGACCCGATGGACACGTATGGATGTATGACCGGTGCGGAGCCGCTGGTCTGGGCGGTGGTTGCGAGGCCAATTCTGATCTCGATCCGGTCTTCAAGTTCGACCGACACACGGGCGAGATCTTGGCGAACTTTGGCGCCGGACTCTTCGTGACCCCTCACGGTTTTCACGTGGACGACGATGGAAACGTCTGGGTGACCGACTTCGCCGGGAACGAAGCCGGAACGAAGGGACACCAGGTAATCAAATTCACTCCCGAGGGCGAGGAGCTTCTCCGCCTGGGTGAGGCGGGTGTGCCCGGGAGCGGCCCGGGACAGCTTAACCAGCCGTGCGATGTGATCACCGCCCCGAACGGCGACATCTTCGTCTCCGATGGTCACAACGGCCAGAGCCCGGATCCACCCGAGGGTTCGACCGGTCGGATCCTGAAGTTCGACAGTGAGGGAAACTTCATCAAGGAGTGGGGCGAGATCGGTTTCCGGCCGGGGCAGTTCCGCACCCCGCACGCCATGGAATTCGACTCACAGGGTCGCCTGTACGTCGCCGACCGCGGCAACCACCGCATTCAGGTCTTTGACCAGGAAGGCGAGTTGCTTGATATCTATACGCAGTACAGTCGGATTAGTGGCCTCTTCATCACCGCAGATGACACCCTCTACGCGATCGATTCGGAGTCACAGGAGGGCAATCACTACGGCTGGATGAACGGCGTTCGCATCGGACCTGCTGGTGAGGACCGTGTGACCGGTTTCATTCCCCCACACATTCCAGTCGAAGGCCGCGTGCTCCAGGGACTCGCGGGCGAGGGCATTGCCGTTGACGAGGACGGTAACGTGTTCGTCGCCGAGGGACCCGCCTCTCGACCATTTGCCGGGGGTGGGCTCACCAAATACGTCGTACGTTAGGGCAGCTCGTGCCATCCAGGAGAGACCTGGGAGGCTGCTATCAGCTTTCTCGTCTGGCGGCGCACACATCCAGCGAGATGAATGTGCGCCGCCAGCGCACCCGTGTCTTTATTAATTGTCCTCCTTGCGGGACACTGCCCTATCCACAAGCACCGTACCCTGTCGAAATCTCACCACTGTCCTGATCTCAAGGTCGTAACGTCGCTGGCACGCCGCTTGCTTCTATCAGAATCTGTGAATCGGCCGTCGGCGAGAGTCGCCGCAGACCTGATGAACAGGGGAGGCTAACACCATGCGTGCTCGTCTTACAGCCGTCGTTGCGATCGTGGCACTAAGCTCGGTTCCTGCCTTTGCAGAAACATTGCAGGTGTTCAAAGAGATTCAGAAGCAGATTAACCACTACGCCTACTTCACGGTCTTCGACAACGTCAACGTGGGAATCGATGAGATCGGGGTGGTCACCCTCACCGGCAGCGTCACGAACCCGTTCAAGAAGAGAGCCATAGAGAAACGGGTTGGCAATGTGGACGCGGTCTTCGCGGTAGACAATCAGATCGAGGTCCTCCCATTGTCACGATTCGACAACCGCCTACGGTATCAGGTGGCCCGCGCCATCTACGGACACCCGTCGTTGGGTCAATACGTCAGGGCGTATCCCTCGATTAATATCGTCGTGAAGCGAGGGCACGTGACCCTGGCCGGTGTGGTGAACACGAAAAGTGATGAGATGATCGCACTCTCGCAGGTGAGACGTCTCGGTGCTTTCTCGGTAACCAGCGAGCTAAGGACCAGCGCTGAGGCAGCGGCCGAGTTGGAGCGTCTGTGACAAGTCCGGACGACAAGACGGGTTGTACCACCTGCCGCCGTGTCCTGATGTGAGCACAACCACCGGTGATTTTCGCCTCATCTGAACTCGACAAGGCGAGCGCATCCGTCACCTACAGCCCACTCACTCAGTCTCGTTCCGGCGCCGTAGCCTCGAGGGCCGTTATTGTTGCATGATGGTGGTGGCGTCTGTCACGCTGCCACCGTCATATGACCGAGGCGCTCCGATTTTAACTGTCGCGCTGGGTGTTCCTCCGTCTCGTCAGTCTCACGTATCTCTTGGCGTTCGGCTCGCTTGCATCCCAGATCACCGGGCTCATCGGCACCGACGGACTGCTCCCCGTGGATGTCTTTCTACAACGGGGGCAAGAGTTTTACGGCGGACGTGCCTACTACCTCCTTCCGACGCTACTGTGGATCTCCACCAGCGATATAGCCCTACAAATCCTCTGCTGGGGCGGCATGGGCCTGGCAGTGCTCGCGATGGTGGGGGTCACTCCGGTTGTGACTTTCTCACTACTGTGGCTGTTCTACCTCTCTCTGGCCGTAGGAGGTCAGACCTTTCTCTCGTTTCAGTGGGACACACTGCTACTCGAGACCGGTCTTCTGGCCTGTCTGTATGCGCCGATCGGATGGCTGCCCGGCATCGCAACGGAACGGCGTGCGTCGACCTTGATCCGCTGGCTGCTCTGGGTACTAGCGTTCAAGGTGACGTTTCTCTCCGGTGTCACAAAGTTGGTCAGTGGAGACGAAACATGGCGCACTCTCACCGCGCTTACGTTTCACTACCAAACCCAGCCGATCCCTGCCTGGACCAGCTGGTTTGCCCATCAACTCCCGCTGTCGATTCAGCAGGCGTCGGCCGTCGGCATGCTTGGTATCGAGATCGTCGTGCCTTTCTTCATCTTGGTCCCGGCCCGGCTACGGTGGATGAGACGACTGGCGTGCGGGTTTCTCTGTCTGTTACAGATCGCGATTGCCGCCACCGGTAACTACGGCTTCTTCAACCTGTTGGCCTGTGCACTCTATCTGACACTGCTCGACGACGGTCACATCGGCCCCTTACTTCCGAATCGCCTCGTCGACATGGCCCGGACGCGAGGTGCCTTTCTCGTCGAACCGATTCCGTGGAGAGTGACCTTAGCCTGTGCCACGCTCCTCATCGGCACGATGAGTGGTCTCACTCTCTGGCGCGAGGCCACCTATACTCGCCCGCACGCCGATTGGTCAAACCGTCTAGTGAGTCTTGTGCGTCCGACACGCTCGATTAACGGCTATGGTCTGTTCCGAACGATGACGACCGAGCGACCCGAAATCATCATTGAGGGAACGCACGACGGTCAGCAGTGGACAGAGTACGCGTTTCGGTGGAAGCCTGGAGACCCCAATCGACGACCGGCATTCGTACAACCGCACATGCCCCGACTGGACTGGCTGATGTGGTTCGCTGCTCTTGATCCTCTTAGCCATCAGCACTGGCTGGGACCTCTGGTCGAACACCTGCTTACGGGATCACCGACCATCGTCGCGCTTCTGGCCGACGACCCGTTTCCCGATACCCCACCCCGGCTTGTCAGGATGGCCGTTTACGATTACCGCTTTACAACACTTGAGGAAAGCCTCGAAACGGGATATTGGTGGCAACGAGAGTTTCGGTCCTACCTAACAGAACCGATGTCTCTACCATAGAGGCCAAACACGGTAAACTACACCCACGTGGGGACCGGTCAGAGAAAGGAACGTACCATGCGTCATCATTCGCCAACACCGATGATTCTCGGATGTGCCGTCATCGCGGTGACGTGGGTGGTCACCCTCGGTGGCCAGTACTCGCTCACAGTCAATGAGGATCGCCTGATCAACGCGCAGAACGAACCGCAGAACTGGCTCCTCATGAACGGAGACTACGGATCAATGCGCTACTCCAAGCTGACGCAGATCAACCAAGACAACGTGAGCGATCTACGAATGGTTTGGGCACTAGCACTCGGCGGGATGCAGGACGTCGGACAAAATGGCCCCGAAGCCGAACTCAACCCATTGATCGACAACGGCTTCATGTACACGTCCGATGGCTGGGGGACAGTCTACAAGATCGACGCGCGAAATCCAGACTACGGCAAGCTCCTCTGGGTCGCTGACGCTGGTGTGGACCATGAGGGCAACACTTCACGTAGCCGCGGAATCGCACTCTGGGAAGAGAGCGTCCTGGCCAACCTTCCGGATGGAAGGGTCATTGCCATTGACCGCGAGAACGGCGAAATCATCTGGGACAAGGAAGTTGCTGTCACGAACGAGTTCGGCACTCAGGAGCGCTTCCTCACTGCCCCGTTGGTCGCCGATGGAAAGGTCCTCGTGCAGAACGGCGCCGGTGACGGCGGCACACGGGGCTGGGTAGCGGCACTCGATGTCGATACCGGTGAGGAACTCTGGCGCTGGTATGTCGTTCCCGAGCCTGGACAACCGGGCAGCGAGACATGGAAAGACGACCACAACGCCTGGAAGACAGGAGGGGGCGGAATCTGGCAGACCGGGTCATACGACCCAGAAACAAACCTGTATATCGTTGGCACCGGGAACCCTGTCCCGGCCTACGATGCCGAATTTCGGCCGGGCGACAACTTGTTCACCAACTCGGCCGTGGCGCTCGATGTCGATACAGGCGAGCCAGCATGGCACTTCCAGTACACACCAAACGACTCGTGGGACTACGACGAGGTCGGTGTCCACATGCTGTATGACATCGAAATCGATGGTCGACTACGTAAGTCTGTGGCCCACTTTGGACGGAACGGCTTCTTCTATACGCTCGATCGAACGACTGGCGCGTTCATCAAGGCCGAACAGTATGTCAACGACCTTAACTGGACCGCCGGCATCGACCCTGTCACGGGGAAACCGGTCGACTACGATCCGAACCTTGACGTGCAGATCTACAATCCAGAGGCGCGCGCAATGCGCAGTGACCGTGACCGGATGAAGCGCGCCTGCCCGACATGGCACGGTGGTGTTGCCCATCAGCCAATCGCGTTCAACCCGATCAAGCAAATCGCGTACGGCGTCGGCACTGAAGGGTGCTTCTCCCAGAATGGAGCCGAGATGGCCTCGCTCTCTCCAGAAGGCGGTCTCGACCGCCAGGCGAGCGAGCGCCGAGAATACACCAGTGAGCTGTACTACGGTGCGGTTACAGCCTTCGACGCAGTGAACCACAACGTCATCGCAAAAGCGGTCACCGATATCGAAGTGCGATCCGGAATCATCAGCACGGCTGGTGGTCTTGTTTTCACGGCGCTCCAGGACGGCTGGGTCATCGCCTACGATGACGAGACGCTTCAGGAGCTGTGGCGCTTCAATGTAGGAACGCCGCTCAAAGGCGCCCCAGTTACCTATGCGATCGGCCCGAGGCAGTATGTCGCGGTCCAGACTAGCGGGCGTCACCTGCACCCGGTGAACTACGACGGGCTTGAGAACTCGAGCTATCTGTTCGTGTTTGCGCTGGACGAATAGGCGACTCGGCGTGAGGTAATGCTCATCGAGCGAACTCGCCGCACGCATCGACATCTGAGCCCCAGAACTCGATGCAGGCGGCGCGATCCATCGGCCCCTGGCCAATCACCTTGGTAAACAGGAAGTCGGTGAGGCGCTCCACCTCTCGCTGCTGCAGAGTGGCCGCTGGGTCGAACAGCTCCAGGTTCATCCGTCGAAGATCCGCTCTCGTCCGTCCGAGACACCGATCGTCCTCATAAGCGCGACGGTCAAAGGCCGGCATGCTGCGCCCGGGAAGGCCACACTTGATAACGAAGATTACTTGATCCCGGTTGAGCTCGCTGAGCCGTAGGTTCGCACCATCCGGCATCTGGTTGTTCATCCTGCGGCCGTCACCCGCCCAGCCGTGACAGGCTTGACAATCGGCCTTTTGGTGATAGACACGCATACCTGCCGAAATATTTCGCTCGCTCGGCGCCTCACTTTGGGCACCAAATCCAGTCGAGACAACCATTGCACTCCCGGCCACTAGCAGGCCAAAAAGGTAGCTCTGGCGCCACCGCCTTACCGCTCGCCGACCGTGCCCAGTGCGGATAGTCACATTCGAGAGTCTATCGCCCCGAGACGTTCAACGGAAGCCGAGGCTCGATGATCTGGCCGCCCATACTCAGCGCGCTTCCCGATCTGCTCGCCTCGCTCCACGCAAGGTATTGACCATGCCGTAGTTTCCCTCGTGGCAGGCGTACTCGTACAGCGGTCCATCCGTTCTGGACATCGGCATTTGAGCGCTCCACGGCCGCACCCATGACGTCTCATCTTCGACGGTGAACTCGTAGCGGATCGTATCGGGTTCGATTCGCGTAAAGCGCTCAACGACTCTGAGTGCGCTGCTCGACCCTCGAAACGCAGTCTTGTCGGTGTAGTTCCTCGTCTCGACGACCAGAGTGTCATCATCCCATCGTCCACGCGAGTCCCCTGGCCATTGGCGGATTAAACCTGAAACATGCGGTCGGCCATCGGTGGGGATGATCCGAACCGGGTTGTTGCTCAACTCGGGAAGCAGAACGACATACCCTGGTGTCTGGAAGATTTGATAGAGGTCGTTGTAGGGCGGCGGTATCATGGGGGGACCTTCATGATTCCACACAAGGCAGCGCTCCTGATACGGGCGGTTTTGATAGCTGTCAAACCCCCGCATCTGGGCACGAGCAGCGGCGCGCGATTCCCCGCCAGGCGTCAAGGAAGGAATCTGACCGTCCGGGGGGTCGATGACCAAGGAAGTTCGCCGACTCGATAGCGCTTTGGGTGTCGGCGTTCTTAGCCAGGTGGAATTGTCGTAGTGAGTGGGATCGGCTTGACGGGTCTGTTGAACCCTCTCGTCATCGTCAGACGCAAACGCGCGTCTCGCCCCGAGCGGATCGACACCTTCAGCCGTCAGGATCTCTATGAGTGCAGCAAACTCTTCTTTCGTCAGAAACTCTCTTCCCGCAAAGCGCGCGGGGCGTTCCAGGGGAGTATAGGTTTGTGTCGTCCAGAACCCCTGTAAATCTGGCTTGCCGTCTGATGTACGCGGTACGGTCCACCCGTCCCCCGCTGATTGGGAGTGAACCACCGGCGCTTCCGACAACAGCACGAGGCACAACGCGAGGACGAGGCACTTCATAGCGTCAGCTCCACACACGATAATGCCACCGGGCCGGCCGCTCTTCAATACAGATCCGTGCTGAACGTTGAAGATCACCGCAATCTATACACCGCCCAGCACCAGCGCAAACAGGACTTCGACCAGCACAGCAGAATAGCCACGCTCCCTATTCCAACTCGTCGTAGATGGCCCGAATCGCGGCTTCTCTGCGTGTTGACGCGTAACTAGGATAACGGGTGCTGAGGTCAATCGAAGCAACGGCCTCGTCGGCGCTCTGTCCGGCGGCCATGGCCGACTGGACGGCTGCAAGGAAGTCAGCCGTGAACTGTTGATACTCGCGAAGGTCGCTCCAGGTCGTTACCGGAATGTGCCCAGGAACAATCGTGTCGACGTTCTGGATCCCGGCGAGTACTCGTTCCAACGTCTGCGGGAACTCCACACCGCTGCCGCCGTTGTTTCGGTCGAGGAACGGCGCATCACGCCAGGGAAACATGTCGCCGGCCTGTAAGACCCGCAGGGCCGGATAGACGATGAACGTGTCCCCATCGGTATGACCTCGACCGAAGTAGTAAAGCTCAAGGCGGTCGTCACCCGCGCCAAGTGTCAGTCGCTCCGAGTACGTCTGCTTCGGTAAATATCGCGTATTCTCACCTTGAAAAGCGTCCATGCGCATCATGTTGGCCTTGGTGTTTTCGTGCGCGACGATCTCAACCGACTCTGGGAAAAAGGCGTTACTGCCGTTGTGGTCGCCATGGGTGTGTGTGTTGATGATCCTAGTTACCGGCTTGTCGGTGATGGTCCGAACACGATCGAGAATGACCTGTCCCCATCCCGAGAGCTTAGTATCGACAATCGTCACACCCTCGTCGGTGATGAAGACCCCGGTGTTGCCGCCGCTGAAGGCCTCGCGGTTGGTCGGGCTCGAACCGGTGATAACGTACAGGTTGCCCCTGACCTGCTCGATCTGTGCCGCGTCTAGTGCCGCTTGCTCCAGCGATTGACTTGAACCTAGAGCTATCGACAACCCACCAACAAGAATGACTGCGCCCAGCGTGATAGCTCGTTTCATAACCCCTCCGTAGAATCGATATCCGTCGGACTCGCTGGCTTCGTCTCGGCTCACCGATCATCTTGAGTGCCTTGAGGGTGCTGCCCCCCATCATGCGGCCCGTGTGCTTCCGCCGGACGCGAGAACGATAGTCCGCCCAGGTCGGTAGGTGCAATAGAAGCCAGCTTCTTTTTAATCCGTGCCAAATGTTCCACAACCTTGTCGACGAAGAGGGTCCGAGCCTTGGAAGCTGCCTGGTTCACCCGACTTGAAGCAACATCCTGATTGACAACTCGAGAGCGTTTACGACTGGGGCTAAGCTTGTACACGAGTTCGCTCGAGTGGACCGTAATGCGATACACCTCGAGTACTAGCCGCACACACTAGAGGGGATTGGTTTAAGGGCGACGGACCTGAACCGCGACGATCAACGGGCGCCTGTTCTATACACCGCACAAACGGCGTGAAACAATATCAGCCGTAATCGGTGTTTGAGGGCTAAGCCCCCTCAACATCTGGAGCAACCGTGAGACATCGACAGATCGCGCAAATAGGAGTCGCCGGAGTTGTTCTGTTTGCGGTTGCCTCGGTGGCCGTCGGTCAATGGTCTGGCCGTGGCTTTGGCCGGTCCCGCTTTCCGCCGCGCTTTAAACCGGCCGGCCATCTCGATCAGGGGTTCACGTTCTGCCGTCTGATGTACACCAGTGATCACCGCGACCCATCGGGTCGCGGCTGGTCAACCGACTATCCGTTTGCCGACATTAACTTCATGATCCGTTTCTCCGAGATTACGTCGACCCATGTCGATCTTGACGGCGAGGGTGACCCTAATCACTGGGTAGTTCCGATCTCGGACGACGCGCTCTTCAGTTGCCCCTTCGTGATGACATCAGATGTCGGTACAATGAGCCTGACCACGGCAGAAGTGGAGCAGCTTCGCGCCTACTTCCTGAAAGGCGGGTTTCTCTGGGTTGATGACTTCTGGGGAACGCGCGCATGGGAACAGTGGTCACGGGAAATCGGGAGAGTGCTGCCGGAGAGCGATTACCCTATTCTCGATCTCCCAATCGATCATGAGCTTTTTCGAACCATGTTCAACATCTTGGAGGTCCCGCAGATCGCGAACATCCGCTTCTGGCGAAGCACCGGCGGCCAGTCGACATCAGAACGTGGATACGACAGCGCCGTGCCGCATTTTCGAGTAATTACTGACGACCGTGAGAGAATCCTGGTCGCCATGACTCACAACACCGACATCCAGGATGCCTGGGAGCGTGAAGCGGAAGACCCAAATTTCTTCAAGCGATTTGCGCCAGACGGTTATGCCCTTGGAGTCAATGTGCTGCTCCATGCCATGACTCACTGAGCCTCGACCGGTTCGAGTCTGAGCAGTGCCGCTTCGTCAGCGTCGGTCAGGACGTACAGAAGACCATCCGGACCCTGTCGGACATCACGAATCCTCTGGCGCAGGTCACCGATGAACCATTCGCGCCATCGTTCTTCTCCCTGGTCGTTGAAGACGATCCGTTCGAGGTGCCCGGTGTTCCGAATTCCCCCAGTCCTGAGCGCCCCAACAAAGAGACTCCCCTTCCAAGCTGGGAAGCGATCGCCGCTATAGAAGGTCATCCCAGACGGCGCGATGGACGGAAGCCACACAATTTCTGGTTGCGCCATCCCTTCCTGCCACGGCCGGGTCGAGACGCGAGGGCCGGAGTACTGGCGGCTATGGGAAACGACAGGCCAACCGTAGTTGGCCCCCGGGTGGATCACATTAATTTCGTCCCCACCCAGTGGTCCGTTCTCATGCTCCCAAACCGACCCAGTTTCAGGGTGGATCGTCAATCCTAACTGATTGCGATGACCGAAGGAATAGATCTCAGGCCTGTGACCAGGCCGGCCGACAAACGGATTATCGTCCGGGATGCGCCCGTCATCGTGCAACCGTATAACCTTGCCGATGGTGTCGGCGAGATCCTGTGCGCGTGGTGCCCCGGTGTCGATACCGAACGCACCACCAATGGTCATATACAACGTGCCGTCAGGCGCAAACACGACTCGGGACGCCGCGGTTCCGCTGCCTCCCACCACGTCGGAGAGAAACAGGTCCTCGACATCGATCAATCCCTCTTCTCCAAGACGCCCACGAGCCAGAGCGACCCTCGGCCCATCATCCCCTGGCTTGGTGTACGTGAGGTAGAGAAGCTGATTCTCTACGTACCGGGGATGGAGCGCGATATCCATCAACCCTGCAAGACCCTCAGCAAGAACATCGGGAACTCCCGGAATCGGACGTGGTGATAGTTGACCATCCCGGATCTCCCGTAGCGCGCCAGCTCGTTCAGTCACGAGCACACGACCGTCGGGGAGAAACGCCATCGCCCAGGGATGTGAAAGACCACGGGCTGTGACGACAACCCGCACCTGAGCGTGCTCTGCTGTCTCGTAGACCACCGGACCGTCGGGAAGCGGCAGTGGTGGAAGACCAGGTCTTTCACTCTGGGCCGAAACGGCGACTCCAAGCGCGAGACTGGTGATAGCAAGAACCACAATCAAGAGCCAGTGGTAATCGAGATACGTGCGGATCATCGAAGACTCCACTCAGCAAAAACGAAAGATCGGACTAGGCCGCTAGTGGCCTGTGGCGATTGAATCAGAATCGCTAGTACTCATCGTAACCTTCGGTTAGCTCGATGTAGACGCCCGACGGATCAGTCAAGAACGCGATCTTAAGCTCGACACTGGGAACATCCCGAAACGGAACCTCGAACTCGATCCCCTCCGCCTCGAGCTTCTGGCAGAACGCTTCGAGATCGTCGATCTCAAAGCCGATGTGATCGATAGCCGTGCCACGAGTCGCTCTCCTTGGGCCGTCCGCGTTACCAAAGCTGAGATTCATGCCTGGGGCGTTCGCGGTTGTCTCGATGGTCCCTCGCGTGAACCGCTCCAGACCGAAGGTCTGGATATACCAGTCCAGCAGGCCCTCATACTCTGGTGTGTTGAAGTGGATATGATAAGCCGCAATCTCCACCGGGAGCGTGCTGTCCTCCTGAAGCTCCACCCGGATGTCGTCGGGTGCCACCACAAACGCATTCGGAAAGCCCTCAGCACCCGTAAACTCCGACGTCACCGGCAGGCCAGCCGCACGCCACTTGGACAGGACGGCATCGAGGTCTCTTACCTTGAAACCGAAGTGATCCATGACGGTCTCTTGGGAGCCACTGGTCGGCTCCCGGCTACTCAGGGCGATCAGCATCCCCGGGAACCGAATCGCGGTGAGCGGCCCTTTCTGTACTAGCACCCCTCCAAAGTGTTCGACCCATAAGTTCTTGTGCAGCTCCAGATCGGTCACATTCAGATGGACGTGTCCGTACGACAGACCGACGTCGTTGGATGGCTCCAACTGTGCGGAGACTGGCGAGGCCAGCAAGAGCGCGATGATCATCATCGGCAGTCGTTTCATCATTGGTCCTCCATGGCGGCGTTTTCACCACCCGTGAGCGGGCAGAACTGCAGAATCATCGCACATCGGTGCAAACTTACGATGCGCTGTCAATGAGTTTCGTCAGTGCCGGTGTTCGACCCATAAGGCGCGAATACAAGGCGAGTTGCGCGCGATGATATTCCTCATGCGCGATGCCATGGTGCATCCAGGCCAAACGCGTGCCCAATTCACCGTCGAATCGTCGGATACGTTGCAGCATGACCAGCTCACCAGCTGTGCGTATTCGTCGCGCACCGGTAGTGTGGTTCTTCATCAGCTGTCGAAGGAGAGCCGGCTTCGTCCGATTCCGATCTTTCTGTGGGGCGTACTCGGCAACAAAAGCGGAGAAACTCTGTCGCGTGAAGTCGCCGGCTGGATTGGTCAGCTCGCCTGTCCACATGAGTGCACTCTCGATGATGTGTTGGACGAGCTCAACACCGGATCGTGCACCCGGGGAAGGCCTAAAACGTAATCGTGCCGCCGGGATGTTCTCGACCTCAGCAATGACCCCCTGTCTCGCATCAGCCCACGCGTCGAGGGCCTCTTCCAACAGTGTTGTCAATCTTCGTCTCGGCATCCGGACCCATTCTATCGGTTGGTGGCGGCTTTGAGTACATCGACGCTTATAATCGAACCCACAGGAAAGAGGAGCGGCATGACGCTAAAAAGACTCGTATCGGGCGTACTGGTTCTCGGATGGATTCCGACACTCATGGTTACCGGTAGCATTAGGTGGCTTGTAGCCGAAGCCGTCACGGCCGAGGAACGAACTCCGATCAAAGTCACTCGGATCTACACCGGTGACGATGGCATGACTCACGCTGAAGAGCTCGACGTGCAGCTCGGTGAACCCCGGGGAGCGACAGAGCTGTCTGAACCGGTGTCGGCGACGAGTATTCAGTTCCGTCGTACGTCACCAGATTATTTCATCGACTGGCACACTGCGCCGCGCCGCCAGTACGTGATTACGCTGGCCGGTGAAAGCGAGGTAGAGATCGGTGACGGATCGACGATCCTCCTCCACCCGGGGCACATACTTCTCGCGGAAGACACAGAGGGTCAAGGCCATATTTCAAGAGCCGTTGGTTCAAAGGATCGGGTCTCTATCTTCGTACCTCTTGGCGACCAGTAGGCCGGCGTCATGGGATCAGGCCCGAAACTTTGTTCCCGTTGCTGCGAGCGTTCTCCAAAGGCGACAGCCCGTGATGCTACCGACCGTCAATCAGTACTCCGTCGACGGTAAACCCCTCGTGGGCTTTCGGCACGACTACTTGATTCGACCACACGATGCATTCGAAGTTGGCGAGAATCGACCGCAAGTGCACGAGTTCCCTTGTCCCACCGATGGGAAGAGAACTGGAGGCTTGAGGACGGCGCCCCCTCCTCTCATCCGCGTCGGTCGACACGATGGGCACAACGTCGAAACGGTTAGTTGTTCGATGTGTTGGCGATACCGTGCGTGCCAAGAAATGCTCTGATCGCGGCGTAAATTCTCACATTTTCCTCATCGGTGAACCCTCCGTGCCCACCGCCAGGCACGGTAACGAGCTCATTTGGCACACCGGCATCCTCGAGAGCTTTTTGCAAGCGCACGCCATGCTCGTATGGAACGATCCCATCCGCATCACCATGCACGGTCATGATAGGCGGTAATCCTGGTCGGACATACGTGAGTGGCGACACTCGCCTGGCAATTTCCTCGCGGTCGACCGAACTGCCGAGCCATGCCACGGTATACGCTCCTGATCGGCCGGGCGTCCGATCGATCAGGTCGACGACATCAGTAATGCCGTACCAGTTGATAATCGCCGCGACCTTGAGTTCTTCGGTCGATCTGGTGCCGGTGGACCAAGCGCGGTTTCGGTCGCCTGGACACTGATGGTCCAGACCGGCCGATGCCGGCAACATGCCGGTCGTGAGTGAAAGATGTCCGCCGGCCGAGTTGCCGGTCAGGACGATTCGGTCGAGATCAAAATTGAACTGCTCGGCGTTGCGATAGATCCACCGCAACGCACAGCGGCAGTCCTCGACCGCGGCAGGGGCGTGCGCAATATCGGCCAGTCGATATTGAACGTTAACCACGGTCCAACCCATTTCGAGATATGGGAGAAAGGTGAGCGCAGAGGACTCCTTGCTGCCGTTGGTCCACCCGCCTCCATGGAAATATACGAGTGTCGGATTCGGACCCGTTGCTGCACGCGACTGGTAGACATCAAGCCTGAGATCCTGTCCGCTCGCTCTCAAATAGGTAATGTTCGACGAGATACGGTACCCGTTGGCGACGTGGACAAACGAGCGCGCAGAGTCGGAGGTCTGCGCGTCAACGACAGCTGGCACAACGAATATGAGGGATAGAACAAATACGACAATCCAGGAGCCTCTCATCACAAACACCTCACTATTGTTGGGTATGGAACCGCCGCACGACAGCGTCATCAGTACGTGTGAGCGTCTCCGTATCCTCGGGAATGTACATCGTGACACCGGCTCGGAGCGCACGTCAACCCCGAGGTCGACGAGTTGGCCTACCTGTGTCCCATGTCTCTCTGAGACGATCGGAAGAGATTGGCACCAATTGCTTGGAAAGATTTTTTTTGCTAAGTTGAACTGATCCGTATGGGCAGCAGAAACCACTCATCGCTCGAACGGTTCGCGGGACTTGGCCCAACTTTACGGGCCCTGATCTTGGTTCTTGTGGTCGTGCTCGTCGGGGCCACAACGGCGTCGACCGTTTGGCATGAAGTACACGGTACCGACCAGGAATGTGTGGTCTGTCAACTCCGAGACCACACCGCCGTAGAACTCGCTAGGACGCCCGCGGTCAGTCGATTCGACACTCGGGAACCGGTCTCGGTAACTGCGTTCGTCGAGAGAGTCACCTGTCGTTGCCCGTCTAGCATCCCCACCCGCGCGCCACCGGCGTAATCCTCCACCTCGCAGCTCTTCATTTGTAGGTCCGAATAAACGTCAACTCGCTGTCGCTAAGCGGGCATGCGTGCCGCGTGCCAGACACTGCACCGGCGAGTAAATCGAGTGAACAAGGTTACTGACGAGAAAATAGGATGCATCAACTGTGGCAAGCACGTCTGGTCGTCACCGCGGCTGTGGTCCTCTGGATATCCCCGTTGGTTTGGGCAGAGAGTCCAGGCGAGGTACGCGGAATCGTCAGGTTCCTTGAGAACGGCGGAGCCGTGCACGGGGCGATCGTACTGCTCGTCGGACCAGGCCTGGTGGCGCTGACCGACGAACAGGGCGAGTTCGTCATTGACAACGTGCCGGCCGGAACCTACGAAATTCTGGCGCAGCGTGAGCATCTGACCGCCACGCGCCAGTTGATCACCGTGGACTCAGGCCAAACCACTGAGATCGAGTTTAAACTGCTACTCTCCCCGATTCACGAGGAAGTCACCGTCACCGCCACGACCGGTGGCCGGGCCACGACCTTTGAAGCTTTCAACTCCACGACGACGCTCGATTCATTCGACATCTCCGAGAATCCTGTCGGAACCCTGAGCGAGGCACTCGAGTCCCAGCCCGGTATAGCCAAGCGAGGCTTCGGACCAGGGTCGAGTCGCCCGATCATCCGTGGCTTCGACGGCGATCGTGTCCTCGTAATGGAAGACGGTGTCCGTACCGGCGATCTTTCCAGCCAGTCTGGCGACCACGGTGTGGCCACTGATCCTAACGGTCTGGACCGGATCGAGGTCGTACGCGGCCCCGCAACCCTGCTGTATGGTTCGAACTCGATAGGCGGCGTCATTAACGCGATCACGCCTCATGAAAGCTTCAAGGAGTCGCTCGCCGTTGGCACTCGGGGACAAGTCAGCGCCGACGCCGGCAGTGCCAACGGTCAGGCCGGAACCTTCGCTAGCGCGCAGCACGCGGGGACTAAGCTGATGACCTGGGTCGGAGGCGGAACCCGTCAAACAGGTGACTACGATACACCCGACGGCACCGTGGAGAACTCCAAGACAGAGCTATCGAGTGGTCGGGCAGGGCTAGGTTTCTCGGGCGAGCGACTGTTTGCGAGCGGCGGATTCACCATCGAGGATGGGCGCTACGGTGTCCCGTTCGCGGGTGAGATCCATGGACACCGTGGACACGAGGGTGAGGAGCACGAGGATGACGCGGGTGCCGAGGAGGAACTTTTCACCGATCTCGACACGCAGCGCCGCGTCGGCCGATTCGACGTGGGAATGAGGGACCTGAACAACCGCATCCTCGACTCATTTAAGGTGGTCTTCAGTGTCATCGATTGGCATCACGATGAAATTGAGATCGAGCAGGACACTGAGAAACTGGCAACGGCGTTTGACAATCTGACCTACGTGGTTCGTGCAGACCTGAACCAACGTCAGACTGAGCGACTGTCGGGTAAGTTTGGCGTCTGGAGCCAGTTTCGAAACTTCAGGGTGGTAGGTGAGGAAGCGCTCACACCGCAGACTGACCAGGCGGCTTTTGCGGTATTCGCCTACGAAGAACTCGCCCTCGGACGATATCGACTGCAGCTCGGTGGCAGGCTTGAACGGAACGATTACACAGTGGCGGAACGCGCGAACAATGCGCACCGCAACGGCGCGGACGGGAGCGACCTCAAGCCGCAGGCCACGCGTGACCGAACGTTCATTGGAGGCTCGGCATCGGTTGGCGTTCGAGCCGAGCTTGGCGCTGGGAGTGCCCTCGTGACAAACCTCACGCATTCACACCGTGCACCCGCACTGTCTGAGCTCTACAACTTCGGTCCGCACATCGGAAATTTAGTATTCGAGATCGGGAACCCTGGCCTCGATCCCGAAGCGAGCCTCGGACTCGATGTGAGCCTCCGTCACCAGTCCGACCGGGTTCGGAGCGAAATCAACGTCTACACTTACGACATCGAAAACTTCATCTTCCTTGACCTCCGAGACCAGCAGGCGCACGCCCTGCAGGTCGGCGAGTTTCTCCAGAGTGACGGTCGGTTCATCGGCTTCGACGCCAAGGGAAGCGTACGGGTCGGCTCGCAGGTCTGGGCAAATGTCACGCTTGGACGGGTCGCTGCGGAGTTGACTGCGAGTAAGGAGCCTCTCCCACGGATACCTCCGTTTCATGGAACAATCAGTGTCGATCTGCCTTATCGGAACGTGACAGTCACACCAGAGCTCGTTTTCGCATTAACGCAAGATCGGCTCTTTCGAGGCGAGACCGTGACCGATGGATACTCAGTGTTCAACCTGCGTGGATCGTATGTCTGGCCTACCCAGCACGTGGCGCACGTGCTGAGTATCTCGGCCTTCAACCTGACGAACGAGCTGTATCGAAACCACACCTCGTTTATCAAGAACCTCGCACCTGAAATCGGACGTGGCGCGAAAATCGGTTATTCGCTTCGCTTCTTCTAAGGGACTCTAGGGCCAGACCACCCGCCACTCTGTAGCAAACTCGACTTCACCCCACGCAATGCGAAGCGTGCCTGCGGGCAGCTCGCCAGGCTCCTGCGGAAAAACAGGCTGAAGCGTCACGAGCAAACTCTGCGCGGTCTCGGGAAGCGAACGCCAACGGAGTGGCGTCCGGCCCAGATCGAGAGCTGGGTCATAGTCGGTGCCCCACTGCCTGGTCTGTCGACTGACGATCAGTTCGGCACGATCCTGGCGAGGAAGGAGGAACAGGGTGTAGAAGCCCCGTGGAATGTCAAGATCTCCAATCCGCACGTTGACATCAAGCGTCAGTGAGGTCGCCCGGTTCGCGCCTAGGCGCCACACCTCGCCATACGGAACCAAACCACCGAAGATCACCCGGCCGCGAGCGTGGGGCTGCCCGTAATCAATCGTCATGTGGGACGGCCCAGAGTGTGAAGTAGATCGATTAAACCACCCGGTCCCGCCATTCATAAGACGACCGTCGAACGCCACGCTCGTGGTCACACGTCCACTCGGAGCCACGAGCGGGGCTGGCGAGGGCTCCTGAGCATCGACGAACGTAGCGACAATAAAAAGGGTCAGGGCAGTCAACAAGAACAGGGAAGCGCGGGATTGTGACACAGACATAGAGTAGCTCTCGGGTATTGCGCGCACATCGACGCTCAAGTCGAGCCGCGAGTGCCATGTGATTGTGGTTAAGTTCGCAGAAGGGATCAAGGTCTGAGGGGTGTTTTCCCGATTACAGAGTC
This sequence comes from Vicinamibacteria bacterium, assembly GCA_963578805.1. Taxonomy (GTDB): domain Bacteria; phylum Acidobacteriota; class Vicinamibacteria; order Vicinamibacterales; family UBA8438; genus CAUZIB01. The sequence goes on from CAUZDY010000003.1 coordinate 115,858, forward strand.
GCCTTGATCAGGTTGAGACCGCGTGGATGGTCTTGACCACATCCATGTAAACGTGCGTGACTTTCTTGAGTGTAAAACCGGCCGCGATCACGTTCTCGACGGTCTGGCGATTCATCTCGGGGCCAAGTTTTCTGGTCAGCAATGTCATTAAGTCCATCATCGGCCTGAATGGAAAGAACCGGCTCCCGGTATGCTCGAACATGAACAGCTCACCGTGTGGCTTGAGTACTCGTTTCAAAGCTTTTAAACCGTCAACAGGACTCGGGACCGAACAGAACGTGCAGGAAGTGAAAACTTGATCGAACTGGGCATCCCCAAAGGGCATATCGTGCACATCGGCCTGTAACAGCTGCAGGCAGCCCTGGTACGCGTTGGTACGACGCGTCGCCTGGTCGAGCATCTTCTGACTGATGTCGATTCCCGTGATCGTTCGACCCTCGGGGAAACACGGTACATCGAGACCGGTCCCCACTGCGACAAACAGAATCTCGCCATTACCCATGTTCGAGAAAAGGTCGCGCTTAAACGCCTCCCATCGCTTCTCCGGCCCGTAGCTGGCAATCAAATCAAAGACTACTGCTGCCCGGTCCCACTTTGTGCGCGTTACGTGGTCCATCGTGTTGCTCGTCGTCTGATGAAGGCGTTTGCCAAATACGTCACTATGACGACCGCGAGTCCACATGAAGCGCCGATCCGCGCGGTCTCTTCAGGTCGCATCGTCGTCAGACTCGACTGCATGGTGACCACCATCCCAGCAACCATCCCGGTCGTCATGACAGGCAGTAGCGTTTCCATAGCACCGAACAGGCCGCTCAGCAGGAACGCCATCGGTAACGACACCACCATCCCAAAAATCATCCCAGCGATCATCGTCACGACTATGTTCCATCCCGAAGGAAACAGCCACGCGCACGCAACGCCGATGAGTGCACCCACTCCCACATTGCTGACAATGTCACCCAAAACGAAATATGGTCGGGTTTCCATGAGGATTTCCAGTGCCGAAGAGAACGCCGCCGCAGGCGGGATGGACGTTTCTCGGTAAGCAGAACCGACCTCGCCGGGTCCTCGGTAATTGTTAGCGCCTTACGACTCACCCGTACGGAAGACAGTTGAGCAGGAAGCCAGGATCCGGGTCACAGAGATACGGGCGATAAAACGTCAACAGCCGACCGCACACCATGACACCGATCCACAGAAACAAAGAAGCCGCACCAATAAACTTGGCCGCTCGCGGAACATCACCCCCGGCTCCGACCGGTTTAACCTCACGGAACACTCGAAGATAGAAGATAGCGACATTAAGTCCGGCAAGCGACATAAACAGCATTTTTAGGTGAAAAGAGGTGTTGTAGATGTACTGGTCTGGTTCCGTGAGAAGAAACATCGACCCGGTCGTCAGATTGAGGACGTATCCTCCCACACCCCAGGGCACAAGCCGGTGCAACGCAGCGATCGGTACACGGTTCGCCAATCCGAGTAACCGCAGGTCAAACATACCGATGGTCCCGAACAAGAGACACAGCCCAACGAAGTGTAGAGACTCGCACACCGGCCACGCCCAACTGGTGCGCATGAGCGCAGAGACCGAATCGACGCTTCCAAGGGTTCGCACGAGCCAGAGCTGAAGATCACCCATGGCAACGTCAGCTAGATCGACAGAAGGCGGATGTACGTGTAGGCAAGAAAGCGCCCTGTCCCAATCGCCCCGGCCCAACAGACGAGCGACGATACGGCCAGGAGACGACCCCGCCCGCGCACCGGAGTCATATCCAGACTCGCATCACCCAGCACACGGCTGCCGATCACCCTCAGCTGCACGATACCGAGCGCAACAAATATCAACTTGGCATAGAAAAATGGGTTTGTGAATGCCTTTGTCGGATACGCGACCAGGAGAATAGCCCCTGAGGCAGCACACAGCCAGACACCAGCCCAGATAAACGGAAGGAACCGCTTCATCTCTGTCAACGGCACGCCCGGCGCCACGCCAAGGATACGCAGATTAATCGCGGCACCCATCCCAGCCACGAGCGCCATGCCAATGGCGTGGACCGCGAGAAAGGTGGGAAAAGCAAACACCGAAGTCGACTCCCGAGTCCAGATACTGAACGTGCTCGATTCGACCCAGACGAACACAGGATCCATGATCTGGCATTCTACTCCTGGGACGGTGACAAGGCGTTATTTTTCAGGTTTTGGTGCGAGAAGTGCACTTGGGTCAGTCTCTCGCCGCCACGCGGTGGTCAGTGTCCCTCAGTCGCGATACCATAGAGGGCCTTCGCCGCCCAGACCGGCGACGCTATGTATGCTAACGACGTAGCCGCGGCCAAAAAATGTAATGTCACCCGCAAAAATAATCTGGACCAAGATCGACGAGGCGCCGGCCCTGGCAACCTACGCATTGCTACCTATTTTGCAGGCCTACGTTAAGGGGACGGGCGTCGAGTTCGAAACACGCGACATCTCACTTTCCGGCCGGATCATCGCGAATTTCCCGGACGACCTGACCAACGGGCAGAAAGTCCCCGACGAGTTGATCTCGTTGGGAAAATTGGCAAACACTCCGGAGGCAAACATCATTAAGCTGCCCAATATCAGCGCCTCGATTCCGCAGTTGCAGGCGGCCATCAAGGAGCTTCAGGACCTCGGCTACGAAATCCCAGACTACCCTGAGGAGCCCAAAGACGACGCTGAAGCAGCACTCCAGGCTCGCTTCACCAAGGTACTCGGGTCGGCCGTCAATCCGGTGCTGCGCGAGGGGAACTCCGACCGCCGGGCGGCCGCGTCGGTGAAACGATTCGCCCAGAAGCACCCGCACCGGATGATGAAAGACTGGCCTGCATCTGGATCGCAAACCCGGGTCGCACACATGCAAGCGAACGACTTCTACGGCAGTGAGACGTCGACAACCGTGCGCGAGGCGGGCGACGTTCGGATCGAGTTTGTCGGTGCCGACGGTGACGTCACAGTCCTCAAGCACAGGCTGTCACTGATCACGAGTGAAGTCATTGACGCCGCGGTGATGAAGGTCGCAGCGCTTCGCGCCTTTTATACCGAGGTGATCGCCGAGGCTCGGAGTAAGGGCGCCTTACTCTCGCTGCACCTCAAGGCGACCATGATGAAAATCTCTGACCCCATCATGTTTGGCCACTGCGTTGCGGTCTACTACCAGGAGGCGCTGGACAAACACGCTGAGGTGTTAAAGAGAGTCGGGGCCAACCTCGACAACGGGCTGGCTGATGTACTCGAGAAACTGCAAAAGCTGTCCCCCGAAGAGCGGGCCCAGATCGAGGCCGACATCGATGCCATCTACGCCACTCGGCCGGCCCTAGCCATGGTCGACTCCCGTAATGGTATTACCAACTTGCACGTGCCCAATAATGTCATCGTTGACGCCTCACTGCCCAACGTCGTGCGGGACGGTGGCCGGATGTGGAACAACAACGACGAGTTACAGGACACTATCGCAATGGTGCCTGACCGCTGCTACGCCACCGTCTATCAAGCCATTATCGAGGACTGTCAGACACACGGACAGTTCGACCCGGCCACGATGGGCAGCGTGTCCAACGTGGGCCTGATGGCCCGAAAGGCCGAAGAGTACGGCTCGCATGACAAGACGTTTACCGCGCCCGCGCCGGGAACAATTCGGGTGGTCGACACCATCGGTGCAATTTTGCTCGAACAGACGGTGGCAACCGGTGACATCTTCCGTATGTGCCAGACGAAGGATGAGCCGATTCGAGACTGGGTCAAGCTAGCGGTCACCCGGGCGAGGGCCTCGGGTTCACCCGCCGTGTTCTGGTTGGACCAAGACCGAGCTCACGATGCCCAAATCATCAGCCGGGTCAATTTCTACCTGAGTAAACACGACACCTCCGGTCTCGACCTTCGCATCATGAAACCGGTGGATGCGATGACGTTTTCTTTGGAACGAGTCCGCGGGGGCGAGGACACGATCTCCATTACTGGCAACGTCTTACGTGACTATCTCACTGACTTGTTCCCCATCCTTGAACTGGGCACGAGCGCAAGGATGCTCTCGATCGTACCGCTCCTCAACGGCGGAGGACTCTTCGAGACGGGCGCTGGAGGCTCGGCCCCCAAGCACGTGCAGCAGTTTCTCAAAGAGGGACACCTGCGGTGGGACTCCTTGGGTGAGTACTGTGCGCTGGTGCCAGCATTCGATTTGATCGCTAGTAAGACCGGGGACACGACAGTGGCGCTTCTCAGCCAGACGTTAGACCAGGCCATTGCAACATATCTGGAGAATGCTAAATCTCCATCGCGCAAAGTGAATGAGATCGACAACCGCGGAAGCACATTTTACTTGGCGTTGTACTGGGCACAGGCCCTGGCTGCCCAGGGTCAAGACGACGCGCTGAAGACTCGTTTCACGAAGGTTATGAAACAACTCACTGAAAACGAAGCCACTATCACCGCGGAGCTGCTAGCGGCCCAGGGCCAGTCGGTCGATATCGGCGGGTACTATCATCCCGACCCTTCCCGAACGAAGCGCGCGATGCGCCCGAGCGAGACCTTCAACGCCATTATTGACGCCCTGTGATCGACCATCCCATCAGCCCCATCAGTAATGTAGTCTGGTTCCGGACTACCGATTCCCACGCGTGGGTCATAAATCACCTGCCAAGGTAAGGGAATCAGGAGACCGGCGGTCGGAGCTAGCAGGTCGGCGAGCCGTCCCCGAAAATCTATTTCGAATGCAATCAGACGTAACGACGCCGTGTACCGGAGACTCGCACGAGATCGCTCAACGGTCTCGCGGATGAGATTGATTTCGGCCGGGCTGCAGGCCCAATCGACCCAAGTCGCGGATCTCTCCCGTGGCAGACTCCTCCGGGATGGTCCAAACCGGCTAGACGCCCTTCGGTATCTGATTCGCCACGTTGTAGGCCGAAGTGGCCAGACACACTTCGGCCCTGTGTAAATCGGACACGCCGATGACAGCGGTATCCATCAAGACAGCAATTGGCACCAAGGGCACGGGGTTTGAGCCCCCCTCCCACCGAACAACCTGTCTTTGCTCACCGCAAGATATCGCTGTCCTCGGCCATCACGATGATGACATCGGCATCCTCTGCGAGTAGCGTCCGCTGAGCCACGGCATCATCGGCCGCACGTCTGACGGCCTGCACGAAGCCAGCATGGTCCCCGTAACGCTCCTCCAGCGAGCGGCGAGAGTCGCCGCTCGCAAGTCGTTCGTCGCGCGTCTTTGCAAAAACGAAGAACGAACCGGTTAACCCGCACAGGTCCTTCCCGCGGGGACCAGCCGGGTACAGATTCCAGCCGGTGTTTGTGCCAACCGGCACCGCGATGTCGACGGAACGAATCCCAGCTACGTCATGCCCGTCTCGATCGGTGGTGGGGACGAGCACATAATACGGTGCCCCGATTGACGGCGGCAGAACCGTCTGGCGACCACCTTGCGAGCCGAAGGTCGGACCAAAATCCAGGGCGCTGAGCCCGTTGACAGTCGTCGGAAACGCAACACCCGGGATGGTGGGAAAGGTTCGTGCCACCTCGTCGACCGTGGCCAGTGTCCCGCGGCGTGTGTCGGGATAGTTTGATCTCGGTGGCTCAATGCCTTGGTCTGCCCACTTGTCGAGCGCCACCAAGAGCGCCCGCATCGTCGGGGCCGTACTGCCGTACCTGTTAGTCACGTACCTACACGAGCCCAGGTCTGTCGGCACGACCCCAACCCCGGTTGCACCACCGTGGGGATGGCTCGACATGAAGTAGAGACGCACGTTGTCTGGAACCGGCACGGGATTGCCAAGACCGTCGTGCACGTTGAGCGAGGCTTTCATCTGCCAGAACTCGTTGCTTGTATCGATCTGAAACACGAGTGGATCGGTGTCTGGTCGCTTTAGAATGCCGTCTCGAATGTTCGTGATCGGATCGGTCGTTACCGCGTAGGTCAGCGGAGGGTACGAGGTTGATGTGAAATCGGTGGTCCGGTCCTGGCGGGAATAGATATTTGGATCCGAAAACTCGACGTTCGCGAACAGCCGATGCGAGCCTGGTATGTGAATACGAACGGCGTCAAAGACCTTCCGGTGCGCTTCGTCCTCATTGAAGCCGAGGTAGAGGAACTCGCGAAGATACATCCCGGTCGATGAGATCCCCAGACCGTATACGCGACGGATACCGACCACGGTGTCGCTTTCGGCAAGCGGATTCGGTGAGCCCTCGTCATCGAAGGTCTCATAGCGTAGAAACGACGCTAGGTCTCGAGTCACGGCATACCCCAGCCCCATGACCCACGGATTCTTGGCCGGATACGTGAGTTCGTAAATATGGTCCTGCTTCAGTCCATCGAAGACGCAGATGTCGTAGCTGCTCGCCACAAGCGACGTCTCGCCTGACGTGCAGGTCCCGAACGCCCAGTGGTCGGACGGGACCTTGCGTCGCACCTCGTCGATCGCGTCTCGCACGGTCAGCGTTGAATTGGCGGTCCGAGTGTCGGCCGTCTCGTAGCTCACGAACCGATCGGTTCCCTTCAGCGGCAAGGTGTAGCCGCTGATACCGCCCTTGCTACCGGTTTCGCCAGGCGAGTCCGTCGGATATTGCACCCTAATCCTCGACACGATCGGGCTACCGTCAGCCTGAACCGCCACCGGAAGATCGGCCCCGAGGCGGGTCTCCGTCGTGATGACATCGCCGGCCCAGCCCGCATCGACGAACGTGTAGCCCATCCGAAAAAATAGGCCGTCAGCGGTTTCTGGATCTGCACCAGCAGGCAAGGCTGGAAAGGTCTGAAACGGAATCTCAATCGCGTTGCCGCGATTGTTGATCCCGTACAAAATCTTCCGGTTTCCACGCGAGCCGTCAACCGGTCGGATGATGACGAACGGCGTACTAAACTCCACCAGGCCGTTCGCGTTACGCGGAGCCCGGTCCAGGTTGACCACGACCCCGTTCAGAGGGTCATTCGGATCGACCTCCATATAGACCGTTCCTTCGAGTCGCTCGAATATCCCGACCTCACCGAAGGTCCGTCCGGCGGCGTAGGGAGTGGTGCGGTCTACGACGATTCTGACCACCCTGGCATCGACGGTATCGGTTAGCCAGCCGGTCAACGACCCAATTGCGATCAGCGTAACGACTGCTCTTCTCAGCATGTGGTTGTCCTTTATGGATGTTGGGCGACGACCCCGCGGCTGATGTAATCCGCAACTGCGGTTCGCTCGACCAGACTAAGCCCACGGCCTTGCTCCTCCATGATGCCGGAACTGAGGGCCGTCCCGATCACCGCAGGATCCCAGCCCTCCATCATCTTGAGGTGCGGTGCGCGCGGGTACAGTGGATCGAGGTGACACGACGCACAGTGTTCCGAAAACAAGGCCGCGCCATCGGGCTCAGGCAAGCACGCGCATAAGGAACTGAGCACAAAAATGGCAAACAAGACAACACCTCCCATCCGACGCATCTCAAGGCACGACAAATTCCTCGGCGTGGAGCAACTCTTGATCGCCGAGATGGAGTTCGACCCGCCACATCCCGCGCGCCTCAGGCGAAACGGTGTGGCTGCTGTAGGTCCGAAATCCTGGCCCGTCGTTGGCTTCTACATCGAGAATGATCTGCTGCTCAAGTACCCCGTTCCGTAACCATCGATGTTCGACGGTCGTGCTCATCCTCGAACGAATGCGAGTGTAGAAGGACAACTGCCCGGGAGCGGCACGGTCGCCGACGATCTGACACCTCCATTCGGCCAGCGGGGTGCCATCCGCGGCACGGGTGTCCAGCTGGCTGCAAATGTCAGCCGCTGCTACCACCGACGAGCTCGCCGAGCCAGACTGCGGAGACAAATCGAACTCCGCCGGCGGCGGCTCAGACAGTGCATCTGACACCACCATCGGGAGTCTCGCCGAAGCCGGTACGTTGGTCGAGGCCGCTAGATCTGCGGACGCTGGCGCTGATGGGTCGATTCCCGAGCCGGAAGCCGCGACGCCGCCGGCAGGAGCCAGGTTCGTCTCTGAACCGCGCGATGCCAGCTCGCCGGCTGGGTTGACCACTTGCGTGCCTAGCTTGCCGCCCGATATCCGTAGGGACGTCCCGGCCCCATCTTGGCCAGCAACGCTAGGGTCGGTGGTCCTACCGAACAGAAGCCAAGTGAGCGATATCAGGACGACGGCTAAGCCCCCCAGAAGGAAGGCGGGCCGGGAAGCCACTGCATAAAACGGCTGGAGTCGATTCTGCTGAAACCTGCCGCTTGCTCGGTGGACGCGGGGCACGGGCATGGCCGGCGCCGGCGCCTCAGAACGAGCCGGCACGGCTGGAGCTACTACCCCATCGCCCGCCTCCTCAGCCTCAGAACCTGGCCTCCCACGCCCAAGAAGCCATCCCTCACGAATCTTCTCTAGCTTCTCTGGCTTACCTTGGGCCCGATAGAGACTCGACAGATTCTCGAGGCTCGTGACGATATAGGGGTGACCAGGTTCGAGGGCCCTCCTCGCGATACCAAGCGCCCGGCGATAGAGAAATTCGGCCTCGTCTTGACGTCCGAGGTTATCGCAGACGACCGCAAGGTCATTGAGGGTCTTTGCGACGTCGGGATGTGCCAGACCCAGGCCCGCCTCTTGGAGTTTGAGAACCCGGCGAAGAGCTCGTTCCGCAGCCGCGTGGTCTCGGGTGGCCGTCGCCCGCTCCGCATCGGCAATGATTCGTCCGATTTCGCTAAGCTCCGGCATAGTCCACGGTCTCACCACGGTCTGTACGATCAAGGCCGATTAAGCGGCATCGGTCTTGAACTGTCTACGATAGCAGCATCCGGACAACCCCGTGGACGGTGCTGCCCCCTGGCACCCTAAAGGAACCGAGGCGCTATCTTGCGCGCTGCCTGCTTATTCTGGCAACAGTACGTTTTTTGGCCCATTCGAACCCCAATTGTGGTGTAATCAGCCCGGAGGATCCTATGAAGCTTTTTCTCGCAGTCATACGCGTCACTGCAGTCGTCACGGCGGTCGGACTTATGGGCTTTAGCATCGCGTACGCCCAGGCGACCACACCAAAAGCGGTGAGTTCAGCACCCGGAACGGCGGCAGACGCGCCGGTTACCGCGTGGGGCGACCCGGATCTGCAGGGAATCTGGGTAGGGTCTACGCTGACTCCCATGCAGCGCCCGGCAGAATTCGGAGAGAAGGAATTTCTTTCAGAAACGGAAGTCGCCACCCGTGAGGAGGAAGCGCGCGCCGGACAGTTCCAGGACCGCTCGGCAAGAGCTGGCGATCCCGGCACCTACAACGCGATCTGGTTCGACCGAGGAACCGCATGGATTCCGAGCCGCCGCACATCGCTGATTATCGATCCTCCAGATGGGAGAATCCCCTATACGGCAACGGCGCGGCAGCACGAACGCCCTTACGGAATAGGTCCGTTTGACTCCCACGTCGACCTCGACACGGGTGAGCGGTGTCTGAGTGACGGCCTCCCTCAAATCTGGTTTGGCTACAATCCAAATCATCAAATTTTCCAGACACCGACGCATGTCGTGATTGTGCACGAGATGTTTAAGCAGCGTCGGATCATCCCTCTCGATGGTCGCCCACATGCAAAGATGCTCCAGTGGAACGGTGACCCTCGAGGTCGGTGGGAAGGTGACACGCTGGTGGTCGAGTCGATTAATTTTTCTGACCGGCCCGGGTATCGGTGGGCCGCAACGTGGCGGCATCCGAGCAGCACGCTGCACACGGTTGAGCGGTTCACGCGCATCGATGACACGACCATCGAATACGAAGCCACTATCACCGATCCCGTCCGTTTCGAACAGCCTTGGACAGTTCGCATACCTCTGACAAGCGATCAGTCTGGGCGCGGCGTGACGTCGGGACAGGTATTCGAGTACGCGTGTCACGAAGGGAACTACGGCCTGGCCAATATCCTCCGTGGGGAACGCGTCGCGGAGCTCGAGGCACAGCGCTAAGAAGAGTCAGGAGGACGCAGTGAATCACGGACATCCTAAGCGGTGCGGAATTGGGTTCGGAGTGATCGCGGTCATTTTATCGGCAGCCGCTCCGACCGGCGCGCAACCGGCGGCGCTGGCTGTCTCGGCGGCCGCCCAGACCAACGCGGGAGCCGACTTCCGTACGAGCTGGGGTGACCCCGACCTGCAGGGAATATGGACGACAGAGACTGTCACGCCGTTCGAACGCCCGGTTGAATTCGCAGGCCGGGAGTTCCTGACGGCGGAGGAAGCGGCAGAGTTTGAGGTTCGGGTCGTGGAAGGCCGCAGCACGGAGGGTCCCCTGGCACCAAACAATCCAGGCACCTATAACGACTTCTGGTTCGACCGAGGAACCCGCGTGGTGCAGGACAGACGCACCTCACTGATCGTCGATCCGCCCAATGGGAGGCTCCCCTGGAAGGCAGGGGCGGAGGATAGGATCGGTGGCACGCTGTTTGCCGGTCCATATTACTCCTGGGCCGACCTGGACACCGGCGAGCGGTGTCTAACAGATGGGCCGACACTGGTGCCGATGCAAGGTTACAATATGAACTTCCAGATCTTGCAGACTCCTGGGCACGTCGCGATTCTCCACGAAATGTTTGGTAATCGCCATCTGATTCCTCTGGACGAACGGCCACATGTCGGGCCGAACATCCGGCAGTGGCTCGGCGACTCCCGCGGTCACTGGGATGGCGATACACTGGTCGTTGAGACCGTGAACTATGTCGACAAGACCGAGTATCGATGGGCGCGAGGCTGGCGGGCGTCCCGGCCGGCGATGCGTTTAGTCGAACGGTTTAAACGCATCGACAAAGACACGATCGACTACCGGTTCACGGTCGAAGATTCGTCAATGTTTACGAGCGCATGGACGGCCGTGGTTCCGATGTCGCAAGACCGCGCTGACCGTGGCGTGGCAGACACAGATCGACTGTACGAATATGCGTGTCACGAGGGAAACTACGCCATCGTGAATGTTCTGAGCGGCGCCAGACAAGAGGAGTTGGTCGCCAAATAGTTTACCTTCCTCGTCCTTTCTGTTACTGCCAAGCTGCCAATGACCTACCGTGAAGTCTGACATGAGCGAGGTGTGTCAAGTGAAGTCACGTCCCAATTGGTTTTGTTCACAAGTAATCGTGCTCGCCCTCGCGATAAGTATCGGTGTTATGACGGGATGTGCGACGACCACGCAAGGCGGGTCGGATACGCCGCCAGTCGTTAGTCCGTCTCCGCCTCCGGTGGCTTCGGCGGCGACATCGGTGTTGGACGGGGTGTTCACGTCGAGCCAGGCATCCGCCGGGGAGCAGACGTTTGAGGCAGAGTGCAGCTTCTGCCATGCCGCCAACGAATTTTCTGGCGGTCGCTTCATGCTCATGTGGAATGGCCAGACCGCAGGCGATATCTTCGATTTAGTGTCGACTCAAATGCCGGAGGGAAATCCCGGTAGTCTGCGGCCGGCAGAATACGCCTCGGTCGTCGCTTATATACTAAGTCTAAATGGATATCCCCCGGGTGAAGATCCACTGCCGGCCGACCTCTCGGCTCTACAGAACCTACAAATCGAAGCCCGACCCCGCTAGTCTCCGGATACGGCCCAGGAAGACCGTCTTAGTCTCGTAAACATCACCGGGGTCGGTTAGGATGACGCTACACGGTTCGGACGGACTACGGGCTACAGTGTCGAGTCGAATGGGAATCGGATAGATAATCGGTGGCACTAAACAACTGGAGCAACAGGAGAACCTAGCAATGAAAGACGTCACACGCAGACGCGGGTCTCTTTGGATTTCATGGACGATATTGCTCGTCTTGACGTCCGGTACTGCGGCGCTCGGGCAGACTGATCAACCAGAGTGGGAGCCGATTACCGAAGAACGCTTGCTCAATCCGGAAGACGGGGACTGGCACTACTATCGGCGAACATACGACGTGACCGGGTTTAGCCCACTGGATCAAATTAACCAGACGAACGTGAACGACTTGCGGCTCGTCTGGGCGTACTCGATGAGGGATAACAGCCGATGGGTGCCGACGCCGATCGTCGCGAACGGACTCATGTACGTGGCTGAAGGCAGCGGTCGAGTTGTCGCTTTCGATGTGGCCAGCGGAGACGTCGCATGGATCCATCGGCGGAACTATCCTGAGGACATCGAGAAGTCTCAGGCCTACAACCGCGCCCGCGGGGTCTCGATCTATAACGACAAGATCTACTGGGGTACCGCCGACTCCTATCTGGTCGCCCTGAATGCTCTCACGGGAGAACAGATGTGGGAAGTGAAGACCGGTGACTACACGACAGGCGAAGGCCACAACCATCCGGGTCTGATAGCTGATGGGAAAGTGATTGTCGGATTCACCGGAGGAGACCGTACCGGCCGTGGCGCCATCGCCGCCCATGACGCAGAGACGGGCGAATTCCTGTGGAAAACCTACACCGTTCCCGAGCCGGGCGAGCCGGGTTCTGAAAGTTGGGCTGACAGCGCCCTACCACCACTGGGCGGCAACACCTGGGGCACGATCAGCTACGACCCTGAGCTGGGCCGGATCTATATGGGTACGGGCCAGCCGAAGCCGTGGGCCACAACCCTCCGCGGTCCGGGCGATGCCCTGTATACCAACTGCATCCTGTCGCTGGACATCGACACGGGAGAAATCGTGTGGTACTTCCAGGTGGTGCCGGCCGACAACTGGGACATGGATAGTCCCTACGAGAGCATGCTGATCGACCTCGAGATCGGAGGCGTCACGCGCAAGGCCCTTGTC
>CAUZDY010000004.1:0-123497 GCA_963578805.1 Vicinamibacteria bacterium
GTAATCCAAGTACTGGACCTTGTCCCAATACTCGGGCCGATAGAGCGGCCGGTTCGGACCAGTTCGACCGGTGAACTCACCGTCGTTGGACTGATTTGTATTGTCCCGACAACCGACCTGATTGGGCGTGCATCGACGCGATGGAAAGAGACGGACGATGTCACCGTCTTCCTCGGTATGGTTGGTGAACCGGTAACCCGCAAGGACCTCCACGCCACCGTTCCATATTCCAGTCAAATCTGGCTTTCCGTCCGGTCCACGAGGGGTCGAGGTCGACGAGGCCGAGTTTAGCGTCTGGGATACCGCTGAGGTCGTCAAGACAAAGCCGACCGCCACAGCAAGCAGCGCTCCCGACGCAACGTGAAAACATCGACCCTTCATGACCGTTCTCCTTCAGACGGTAAATAGCGCCCGGAGCGACCACACCCCGACCGGCAGCCAGCTCGCTTTCATCAGTGACGTATCCTGGAGACGGTCACTGCCTCATCGTAATCGTGACACGGAACACCCTCGGCAACGCTTGCCGTCGGATCAGGATTCAACCTCATCACCTGCGCGTTCATCGTCCACGGCTCCAGTAACACCTCCGGGTCTTCCACCGTCACCTGATAGTGCAACGTGTCTCCGTCACGCCGAAATCGCTCAATCACCCGCAGTTCGTAGCTGTGAAAGTAACCACCTCGCGCAGTAAGCCAGCCAATGTCATTAAACCCAACGGTGTCAACCACGAGAGTGTCTCCCTCCCAGTGACCGACCGGGTCTCCGTAAAAGCCGGGGAACCAATCCGGGTCATGCGCCCGGCCGTCGATCGGCACAACGCGATAGTCATGATCTCGAACCAGACGTGAATAGAAAAAGACCGCTTCGTTCTCTGTCTGAACAATCTTCAAAGGAACCCCAACCCGTGGAACACCCTCCGGGTAGCATCGGAACATCGGGTCAGAAAAGTTCGTGTCGTAATCCAAGTACTGGACCTTGTCCCAATACTCGGGCCGATAGAGCGGCCGGTTCGGACCAGTTCGACCGGTGAACTCACCGTCGTTGGACTGATTTGTATTGTCCCGACAACCGACCTGATTGGGAGAACACCTGCGTGAGGCAGCGATCCTGCTCACATCACCATTCTCCTCGGTAAAATCCAAACGCGACCTGGAGCGGTATCGATCCTCCGATGAGGGCGCTGGACCATTCCACATCCCGCTCAGATCAGGCATTCCGTTCGGCGTACGCGGGGTTGACGTCGACGACACCTCGACTGCGGTCTGGGATTCCAGAGACGCTGATCCCGGAAAGATTACACCGACTCCAACCACGAGCAACGAGGTCGCGCCAGCTGAAGTCAGTCGAAGCTTCATCGGTGTCCTCCCATCACAACGCCACGAACGACAACTAGTGTCGTATCCTTGAAACCGTGACGGCCTCGTCGTAGTCGCGACAGGGAACACGTTCGAGAAGGGCTGCTTTTGGATCGGGGTTCAGCCTCAATTCCCGCGCGTTCATCACCCATGGTTCCAGCAAGACTTCCGGATCCTCCACCATCACCTGATAGTGCAGCGTGTCCCCATCGCGACGGAACCGCTCGATCACACGGAGGTCGTAACTGTGAAAATAGCCGCCTCGCGGGCCGAGCCACGTGATGTCGTTAAACCCGACGGTGTCAACCACAAGAGTGTCCCCGTCCCAACGACCGACTGCGTCTCCGTAGAAACCGGGGAAAGCATCCGGGTCGTGCCCTCTGCCGTCGATCGGAATGATGCGGGAGTCGTGGTCTCTTCCCGCATACAGAAAGATCACCTCGTTCGCGGTCTGGACGATCTTATGAGGAGGCCCGATCCGTGGTACACCCTCTGGGTAACATCGAAACATCGGGTCCGAAAAGTTCGTGTCGTAATCCAACTGCTGAATCTTGTCCCAATGCTCGGGCCGATAGAGCGGCCGATTCGGACCAGTCCGACCGGTGAACTCACCGTCGTTGGACTGATTCGTATTGTCCCGACAACCGATCTGATTCGGTGCACATCGGCGAGACGGAAAGAGCCGGACGATATCGCCGTCCGCCTCGGTCTGGTTCGTGAACCCCGACCTCAGTGACGAAGTTCCCCGCATGTTACGGCCGCGGTACCACAACCCGCTCAGATCGGGTTTCCCATCCTCTGCACGAAAGACCGAGGCCGGGGTCTGAGCTGACATCTGAAATTCCACCGATGTCATCAACACGAAGCTGCATCCCAACGCAAGCATCGCAGCCGAGACAATCTGACAAGAACGGCGCGTCATGAGTGCTCTCCTTGCTGCCATCGGGCGCGGCCACGACAGTGACGGCCGGCCCACCAGTACAATGTCAATGGCGTATCCTGGAAACGGTGATCGCTTCGTCGTAGTCGCGACAGGGAACGCGTTCGGGAAGAGCTGCTTTTGGATCGGGGTTCAGCCTCAATTCCCGCGCGTTCATCACCCATGGTTCCAGCAGGACTTCCGGATCCTCCACCATCGCCTGATAGTGTAGCGTGTCCCCATCGCGACGGAACCGCTCGATCACACGGAGGTCGTAACTATGAAAATAGCCGCCGGTCGACGCGAGCCAGGTGATGTCGTTGAACCCAACAGCATCAACCACAAGGGTGTCTCCATCCCAACGACCGACTGCGTCTCCGTAGAAACCGGGGAAAGCATCCGGGTCGTGCCCTCTGCCGTCAATCGGGATGATGCGGGAGTCATGGTCTCTTCCCGCATACAGAAAGATCACTTCGTTCGCGGTCTGGACGATCTTATGAGGAGGCCCGATCCGTGGTACACCCTCTGGGTAACATCGAAACATCGGGTCCGAAAAGTTAGTGTTGTAGTCCAACTGCTGAACCTTGTCCCAATGCTCAGGCCTGTAAGGAGGCCTGTTCGGATCGGTCCGAAAGATGAACTCATAGTCGTTGGCCTGGTTGGTGTTATCTCGACAGCCGATTTGGTTGGGCGCGCATCGGCGGGATGGAAAGAGCCGGACGATATCGCCGTCCGCCTCGGTCTGGTTCGTGAACCCATCCAGCACGAAGCCACCGGATGAGCTCCACATCCCACTCAAGTTGGGCTTCCCACTTGTTGTGCGTAGGGTCGACGCCCGCGATTCTTGCGCCGCAGTCTGAGCTGCCAGCAGCAACGACATCGAAAGCGCAAAACCGATACCGACCACAAACACCACGCCGACGCTGGCGTGAAGAAGTCGCCCCTTCATGAAACACCCCCACATCAGCGCTGACGCTCGCGAGGAACGGTAAAGGCCCAACTCACATCTTCAAGCGCAGAGGCTTAGGCGTTCGGATCACCGAACCACGTCGTCACGACCCGTCCATCCGGCATTGTGATCGCCTTCATGAAGGCCTGTTTTCTGCCGTTCTTTGCAGGGAACCCAAGAACCGTGTACGACTTACCCGCTTCCAGTCCCCCCTGCTTGGGTGAGCGCCGCAACTCTGCTGTTGCACCGGTCCCCAGGAGAGAATTGGCGCTCTGGATAATCCATCTGGTTTTGTCGCCACCTTGCTCGGTGACTTCAAGGTGCAGTATCGGATGGGGATTGATCCAATCCATCCGCGTTAGCACACCTGATAACTCGATTTCGCCTTCGAACTCGTATTCAGATGCAATGGAGTGATGCGCCACCGTGGGTACGGTAGTCGCGAACACTAAGCCGAGAACCGCCAACAATCCCCAATGTCTGCCATTCATATCTGCACCTCCATAACGATCAACGCACTTGTACCTTACACCACCCCTGGAGGTCAAAGGCAAAGAGGACGAGAACGGCTGCTCAGACATTCGAGCAGCGTCTCCATTTTCATGGATTTGCCACGCAGGTCAACCGGGGTCTGGCTTGAACAAGGTGGCTGTTGGCACACTGCCTTCCTCGCTGTCAAAAAGACCAGCGAAATACAATGCCCTCTTCTTCGTCGTGATCTGACCTAGTCAGCGACGGGATTGTAACTTCGCGAGTAGTCGAAGGATTTCCAAGTACAGCCACACTAACGTCACCAGTAACCCAAAAGCGCCGTACCACTCCATATATTTCGGTGCCTGTCGTTCGGCACCTTGCTCGATGAAGTCAAAATCCAGCACCAAATTAAGAGCTGCGATCACAACGACAAAGACGCTAAAAAGGATGCCGAATGTCCCACTGGAGTGGATCAACGGCACGCTGATGCCGAAGATCCCAAAAACAACGCTGAGCACATAGACCACCGCGATTCCCCCGGTGGCGGCCACAACACCGAGCTTAAAATTCTCTGTGGCCCGAATCAGTCCTGACCGGTACGCAGCCAAAAGCGCCGCAAGCGTCCCGAACGTGAGAAAGACAGCCTGGCTCACGATTCCGGGATATCGAGCCTCGAACATCACGGAGATTCCACCCAGCGCGAGTCCTTCCAACCCGGCATAGAGTGGCGTCGTGACCGGTGCCCAGGTCTGTTTGAAGGTCGTGGCAATAGCAACTAGCAGTCCTCCGATCACACCGGTAAGAGTAAAGAGCCATAAAGACGGATCGTCTGTGCCGAGGTTCCACACATAACTCGCGGCGATCAGCAGGATAAGAAGCGCCAGCCCGGTCTTGTTGACCGTCCCGCCAATCGTCATCGCGTCGTTACCGGCGATCGCTGAAAACGATGCAAAAGTGTCAGCCGTCAGTGCCGGGTTACCAGAACGCATCGTCAGATGACCGGTCACAATTTACTCCTCATTACCACTACCGCCATTCTACGCCCAAGCACCTGGGAACGGCAGGCGTTCATCGGTGAGCGTGCAGCAGCAAGATGCTTCGCATACAGAGCCGCCCCCGATTAGGATGACTTGCAGGTCGTCCCGACACCTTAACCAAGCGCCTCGAGAGTATGCGAGCCAGAACGCAGTCTGCATGATCGAGCAATCGATGGTTTGGCCGGCCGAGCTGGATAACCGCAGCATCAATGGCGTGAGCTACAAGTGGAAAAACGATCTGTTAAGCAAATTGTAGATATAAACGAAGGTCGTATTGAGTCGCCGCGAGAAACATGAGTAAGAAGCCTACGGACGAGCGGCGAGCGATGAGTCTCTGCGAACGACCCACAGACCAAGTTGTTAACGATCTCCGCGAAAAGCAGGCCCTCGTAAAGTCACCAGCTGACCTGCCCGTGTGTTCGTCCATCCTCGAATTTAGCCCCGAGCACGGTCACGTGATACCGGTCCCGTAGCAGACGGCACAGCTTTCATGCGTAGAATTCAGACCCTGCTTAGTGCAGCGAGAGAAAATCATGAATCGAGTGGAGCACGTTTAGAGGAGGCGTGGACGTCTCGCTTTGGCGAGGGAGTGCACCGATAAGACAGCGTGTTGCGTCGCCGCCTGCTCTTCTGGGAACGGGCGCCACAGGAACAGATCGGTCGCTGCGGTCTACAATGACACCTCAAACCATGTCTTATTTCAGACCAGCGGTTGACGCGCTTCGCGCGTATGAGCCCGGCGAACAGCCATCGCGTCAGGATGACATCATTAAGCTGAATACCAACGAGAACCCGTACCCTCCGAGCCCGCGCGCGCTAGCGCTGCTGCAGCAGATCGACCCCGAGCAACTCCGGCGATATCCGGACCCCTACGCAGGCGAGTTCCGTGCGGCCGCGGCCGATGTCTTGGGCGTCGATCTGGACTGGATTTTGGTGGGCAACGGGAGCGATGACATCCTCACAATGCTGATGCGCTCAGTCGCCGATACAACGCGCCCGGTCGCGTATCCAGTGCCGACCTACGCGCTCTATCGCACCCTGGCCCAAATCCAAAACGCACCGGTCGTGGAAATAGGTTTCGGTGACACTTACGATCTACCAGTCGACGAACTGGTCAAGAGTGATGCCGCCTTGACCCTAGTTGCCAGTCCGAACAGCCCCTCAGGTAACCGGATCCCGACCCAGGTGATGGATGATTTAGCAAGTCGACTCGACGGTCTTCTGGTCATCGATGAGGCATATGTCGATTTCGCTACCGGGAACGCGTTGGAGCTCGTGCAGCACCATGACAACGTCATTGTGATTCGGACACTCTCAAAAGGATACGCGCTCGCCGGACTCCGGCTTGGGTTCGCGGTTGCTCCACCCACGCTGCTGGCGGGACTCGCGAAGGTCAAGGACAGCTACAACGTCGACGCCGTCGCCGCCTGTGTCGGGGCGGTTGCCTACCGCGACGTCGTCCACTGTCGCGACATGGCTACCCGCGTCTGTGCCTCGCGACAGCGTCTTGCGGCGACGCTGACTGAGCTGCGATTCCGCGTCTGGCCAAGCGAGGCTAATTTCTTGCTGGTACGACCGACTGATGGACGAGCACGCGATCTCTATGCAGATTTAAAACGGCGCGGAATCCTCGTTCGATACTTCGATACGCCGGGGCTCGACGACAAGCTGCGGATTACGATTGGCACCGATGCTCAGAACGATCGTCTGGTGATGGCCCTTGAGAAACAACGCAATGGCGAATAGTGGTGACTTCGTTGAGCCGATCACACGGCCTTGCCACCCCTGAGGTCATAGCACAGCAGTCGCGGAGGAGATCCATTAATCAGGTCGCGCGTGTTCTGCGTAACGTAGAGCAGACCCCGGCTGAGCACGGGTAATGCCCACGATTCCCGTGCGGCGACCAGCCAGGTGCGCGAAATCTCAGTGTAGCCTGTGGCCGTCAGATCCATCCAAATAAGATGGCCAAATTCCCCAAGACAGACGAACTGTCCGTCGACGGCCAGCAGTGAACCGCGTGCGGTGCCCAGCACCGATTCCCGCGTCTGACCGTTCTGCTTGAACGTCTCTGTCCAGGTGGGCGCCTCACGCCACACAACGTGTCCGGTCATGGCATCGACACAGGCCAGCGACGCATCCCCCTGATTGCGGCCGTCAAAACCATATAGATACCCGCCGCAGTAGATGGGCGTGTTGAAGTGTAATGCGAAGTCCTGAGTCGTCCACACGACGCGATGGGTAAAGTCTGGAAGCACTTCGACCAGTGAACCACCTGCGCGATAGCTTGCCGAGATGAACACATGGTTACCGAAGACAACCGGGCAAGCAGCGTTGACCGATTCGTAGGTTCGGCTCCGATGGGACACCGCGAAATCGACAGTCCCGGTGACTGGCTCGATCGAGAGAAGACCTCCACCCGGAGGTTGAGACTCCCCTCCGGCGAAGACGAAAACGCGACGCTGACCATGGATGGTCGCCGGGACCGGCGAGGCATAGCTCGGCCCCCATTCACCGGCGCGCCATCTTTCTTGTCCAGTGGCCGTATCAAAGCCGACGACACAAGCACCCCGAGGCCCGCCGACGTTGACGATCAGCACCCTGCCCTCGACCAACGGGGTCGACGCGGTACCGAAGAAGTCCTGCGGCACGTCGTATTCGGTTCGCAAGTCCCGTCTCCACACCTCGCCACCGGTCTCCAGATCCAAGCACTGAATCCTTCCTTCCGCACTGACCGTCAAGACTCTATCGCCGTCGATTACTGGACTCGAGCGCGGGCCGTTGTTGTAGCCGTAACGGTCTTCGTACGTGGTGGGATAACGGAAGCGCCACCGGCTGGCTCCCGTTTCAGCGTGTACACACTCGACGACCTCCTCGTCGTCCAGGCGGTGGATAAAGAGAAGACGGTCACCGACGATGGCGGGTGACGCGTAGCCGCTACCCTTGGCCAGTTCCCAGACGAGGGGCGGCGGCAGATCACGTCGAAGGGGTGTCTCGGTGGAGACACCGTTGTGAGATGGTCCAAGGAACGATATCCAGTTGTGCGTCACCGCATCTGGAGCCAGCGAAGTCGGCGCACGGTGTACGACCGCTTGTGCATCGACAGGGCCAGAACCGACCCCCTGTCTCAGCAGAGCCTGCAGCAGTGCCCGACGAGTGAGCATGGGCATCGAGACATCTTACCGGTGAGAAACGTATCCGAAAATGCCAAACCCTGGGTTAGGCATGCACTCACTGTCGATCGTAGGCCACCCTACGAGTATCGGTTCTGCGCCCAACCGGCCGACGAAAGACGCCGACGCAAGGAGTTCTCTACTACCGCGCACTCGCGTCTTGCGTGCCGGACTGAGCAGTCTCCAAGGCTCGGGCGCCTGCCAAAATACCCTCCATCCCGACGTTACCCTCATGGCAGGCATACTCGAAGACATCTTCATCAACGCGCGTCATCGGTACGGCGGCCGTCCACGGGCGAACGTAAGTTGTCGTATCGTCAATAGTGAACTGGTAGTCAATGGTTCGGTCGTCGACCCGCGTAAAACGTTCGACGAGACGCAACTGGGCGCTGGTTCCACGAAACTCCTGCTGGTCTCTGAAATGCGTCGTCTCGACGACGAGTGTGTCGCCCTCCCAACGCCCCAGAGAGTTCCCCATCCACTGACGGATTCCTGACGGAAGCGCCGGTCGCCGGTCCAGCGGAATGATGCGGGCTTCATGGATCATTTCGACCAAAATCGTCACGTAGCCAGGTGATTGCACGATCATGAAGTTATTGTTGTAAGAGCCAGGCAGCCGGGGCACCCCGCGCGTCAGACAGCGTTCCCAGAGATTGCGGTCAACCCACGAGTCGTTCCGGTTCCGTGCACTGCGACGCCCGTCGACTCGCTCTTGCCCCACCGCTGTCAATACCGGCAATTGACCATCCGGCGGATCGACGATGAGGGACGTGCGGGTATTCAGTTGAGTCAGATACTTCGTTGCACGGTCCGACCAAAATTCGTTGTACGCGCGCCCAACGTCCCTTTCGATGCCCCCATCTCTTCGATCACGGTCGACACGACGTAACGTCTCCTGGGCAAACTGGACGGCTTCTTCCTGCGTGAAGAATTCCTTCCCCGAGAGCTCGGTGGGACGTTCCAGAGGTATCCCGGTTATGTTGTTCCACGTTCCCTGCAGATCCGGATCACCCCAGGGGGTCTGGAATTCCGCAGGCGTCTGAGCGGCAACAGCGGCAGCCGATGCCAGTAGTGCTCCAATGACAGCAACCGTCACGAACGGTGACGCAGTAAGTCGAAATCTCACCGAACACCTCCATCGCGAGTAGAAACGCCCACAGGCACCTGCCTAGTTTGGCGCAACAAATTCGAGGGTCGCCCCCCTTGGTCTAGTTGATTATCGCGGCCGCGGAGCGGCGCGTCCAGATTAAGCACAATAATTCAGCTGCTGAATGACAGATTCGGTCGTACCCATGGTCGTTCGTGAGAATTCTACCGTCCGAATCTTGTGTGCCTCGGTGCTGTTCACAGCTGGCTCTGGACAGTCCGTTTGCATCAGTCTTGACTGGAGTTACTGTGCGTTCAACGATCGTACGTGACCGACCTCAAAAACATAGCGATCAACATCGCACTCCTCCTGCCCGACCCTTTGGCTCGCTTGATCATTACTCTCAACCGCACGCTTCGAGCGCCGCCTAATGGATTTCGCTTCGATTCTACCCATCTTCCACATCTCACCCTCGTTCAGCAGTTCGCAAGACAGAGAGATCTGGCAGCGATAGCCGATGCGGTGGGTAATATCATACGGAATCAAATACCGCTCGCGCTCACGACGACACACATCTCGTGCGCACAGTCATCGACCCTCGGTATCGGTCTGACTGACGAACTCGCAACCCTTCACGGTCGTTTGATGGAATGTCTAAAACCGTTCCGTGACGCATCCGCTAGCGACGACGAAGATGCCGGATTTTGGACCGACGGCGACGGGCCACGACGGGCCGACATCAAGTGGGTTGCCACCTTTCGGGAGCAGTCGGCCTTTCATCGTTTCGAACCCCACATCACGCTCGGCATGGGCACACTCGGGGCGCACATTACACCCACCGAGTTCGCGGCCACCCAAATCGCAATGTGTCAGCTCGGCCGGTTTTGCACATGTCGACGGGTTTTACAGGTCTGGACATTGACAGGTTCCGAACGGTGAGCCACCATCGCGAAGCGGTCAATGAGACCGTCAGACAAAAGAAAGGACATACGTTATGCGGTCGCGGCGAATCATTAAACTGATCGGGATGCTATCACTGGCGACGTGGCCAGCCTGCTCGAGCAGCGATGCTGTCGAGTCGGCTCAAACATTAGAGTCAGCTCCAACCGAAACCTCGTTGATTGTCACGGCCGCTGATATTCCGAATGACGTCGTCAGCGATTCCTGGGCACGGCTTCCACTCCCCCAACGGGACCATCTCGATCTTGATAGCCAGCGCGCCTTCGATGTAATTGTGGCTCCGGGCAGTCGGTACGAGTCGGGGTTACGCGGCCCGGTTGCCATGTGGGTCTACAGCCCTTTAATGGCGGAACACATCTTCCCTGCCAGCAGCTATCTCCGCTTCGAGACCGAGAAGGACCAGCGTTTGACGGAGTTGGCCATCCTGGCCACCGCCCGCGAGGTGCGCAGCCAATACGAGTGGACATCGCACGAACCTGCCGCCAAACGAGCCGGATTGGAGCCAGCGATCATTACCCTCGTCAAGACCCGCGCCGATCTTGACAGTCCCGGTGATGTCTCAGGTCTCGGCATTCGGGAAAAGACAATCGTCCGATTCGTTCGGGAAGTGATAAGCGAGGAGAAGCTGTCATCGAGCACGTTCAGCCGCGCGCAAGAGCTGTTCGGAGAACGGGGCGTGATGGACCTTGCCGGTCTCGTTGGGTACTATGGGTTCGTCAATACGACCCTTAAGACGTTCGACGTTCAGTTGGCACCAGGGCGTGAACGCTTACTCCCGGACTTGTGGTGATCGGGAGCGGCCCATCGGTGCCTTGGCGGAGTTTTGTTACTGACTCTGCCGACTTCCGAACCGCGGTGACATCAGAAGTATGATGAAAATCGTGAACTCAGTCCTATCCAGGACTCTCAAGTCCCTGGTTAAACGTGACAAACTGTGGGCGCTGGCTAGTGTCGCCGGAGCAACCGTCCCTGCGTGGTGGCTCCACCTCTATCTCTTGTCGATGGCGACCAAGGACCTGTGAACGGCGTGGCAAGCCTCCTCCTCAGCCTCTCGGTGGTCGGTCTCTTGATCTCGACCTATTTCACCGCTGTCGCCTATCGCTGGGTCCGACCCGACGTGCGCTGGGTGCCGTCCTTTTGCCGTATGGACGAACACACGTGCGCCTCGATCGTGTTCACCCCACAGGCGCGCGTATTCCTCCTTCCCAATTCCGTGTTGGGTCAGCTCTACTACGTGGGCATCTTCTTCGGTGTTGTCTTTGAGTGGATTGGCGGTCAGGCACCGCCCCCTGGCAGCTATGTCGCGGCAAGTGCGCTAACCGTCTGCCTGGGGCTCTACCTTGGCTACGCTCTACTGTTCATCAACCGGGTAGCATGCCCCCTTTGTTTCGCGTCGCACGGTATCAACTTGACGATCTTTCTCATACTGGTGGTGCCCACCTGACAGCGTTACAAGAGACGCGCGGCGTCCCGCTTCGGGTTCAGGGCAGGGTGGCAGCGCTCGGATGATATAGTGATCTCAATCAGATGCATTAGTCATAGAAGAGAGACGGGGATTTAATGGCGAGACGACCGCGTAGTTATGCTGGTGTACTAGTAATTGGGATAACGGCCGCAGCCTTGGTTTTGGCTGCCATCGGAAATACAGAGGGTCTTGCTCAAGAGCGCACCACGTCGGCAGGGGTCTTCACTGAGGATCAAGCCACGCGGGGCGAGGCGGCCTACCTACGGGACTGCGCCGCCTGCCATCTCGAAGACATGCTCGGAGACGGCATCGCACCACCACTCGTTGGCGTCCCGTTCTCATTTCGATGGAGCGACCTCTCCGTTGGTGACATGTACGCCGCCATCCGCACGACGATGCCCCAAGGCGCACCGGCAAGTCTGAGTCCCATGGGCTACGTAGATATCATCGCCTATTTACTCCAAGCCAACGATTACCCGACCGGGGATACTGAGCTTCCCCCCGACGAAGACGAACTCCAGCAGATCATCGTTGACGAAAGCCCGTAGCGAGTCAGGCCCCGGCCGTCTCCGTCGGAGGGATCGGCGGGGGTGTCTCGACCACTGCTTGCTCGGTGTCCTCTGCATGCGGGAAGCTGATGCCGCGTCGGTGAAGCTTGAGCGTATATACGGTAAATGGGAAGAGTCGGTGTGACACATAGACGCTGCCAACGGTTGCAGCCATCAACGGCAGCATGATCCGGTAGTCATTGGTCATCTCGAATAGAATCAAGATTGAGGTTGTCGGAGCCTTTGCCGTCGCCGCGAAGAACGCCGCCATACCGACCATCGCGTATGCCCCGGCCCCAGCGGTCCATTCTGGGAACACACTGTGCGTGAGGGAACCGAAGGTTCCACCAAGCATCGCACCCATATACAGGCTCGGCGCAAATACTCCACCGGAACCGCCAGACCCGAGGGTCGCGCAGTTGGCCAGCAGTTGGGCGAAGAACAGCGCCAGCAGCAGTTGCCACGAAAACCGAACCCACAAGGCCGATTCCACGGCCTGGAAACCCGAGCCGTACACCTCTGGGAAGTAGCGCAAGATCAACCCCACCACCAGACCGCCAATGGCAGGTTTCAGGTAGTCGGGAAAGGTCCACGCCCCAAACAGATCCTCCGAGCGATACAGCAGCTTCACGTATCCGATAGCAGCCGTCCCGATCAGAATGCCCATTAAAAAGTAGAGAGGTAGCTCGGCGGGACTCACAAGGTCGTACACCGGCGACATGAACGCCGGAAAATTTCCCAAGAAGTGACGAGCAATCATGCACGAACTGAGTGAGGTTAAGAGCACCAGCAAGAAATCGGTGTGGATACGTCCGGTCAATATTTCCATCGAGAAAATGGCTGCTGCGATCGGAGCGTTAAAGGTGGCCGCGATACCACCTGCCGCGCCGCACGTTACCAGGGTCCTCACATTGTTCGAAGTGAGCCGCGTCCACTGACCAACTGTCGACCCGATGGCCGCACCGATCTGCACCATCGGTCCCTCACGACCGGCTACTCCACCAAATCCGATCGTTAACGACGACGCGATAACCTTGACCGTGACGACCCGCTTTCTGATGCGACCCCCTTGCAGTGCGAGCGCAGTCATCACCTCGGGGACGCCGTGCCCCTTGGCCTCCCGAGCAAAGCGGTTCACGATCGGCCCGACCAGTAGTCCGCCAAGGGCAGGCAACAAAACAAGCTGGGCGGGACCGAACCGCGACAACACGCCGGCGACCGGACCACGAGCAAACGCAGTTACGCCCTCAAGGGCGTAGATAAAACCGACCGAACCGAGTCCAGTCAGAATCCCAACTACGACCGACAGGACAATGAGATAGTTCTGCTCGGGAAGGAAGGACGCCCGCAGCCACACTTTGGCCCAACGCCACACCGACAGCCGCGTCCCCAGGGCGTTACCCACCGCCTGCAGGAGACGCTGAAACGGCGTCTTGAAATCAGCTTGTGGACTCATGGATTCGTGAGTGGCGGGGCCCGGTCACACCGCGAACGCACTCGGTGCACCGCTTACTTATCCGTCTCAGTTTCGCCTTCGGCCGGCGCCTCGTCACCGGTTAACGGCGGCACAGCGATCAGCTTGGCCCGGCCATCTCGAAGGAGTGACAGCACGATTACCTCTTCCGACGCAGCGGCTGCCTCCAAAATCGACTGGTCGTCCTCATCCGCAACTCTTCGGCCATCGACGGACAGGAGATAGTCGAGTTCCTTGACACCGGCGGCATCAGCAGCCCCATCGGGCGCAACCGCGACGACATGCCACCCGTCGGTCGACTCGGCTCCTCCACCGGAGCGGTCGACCCATTGCACGGCAAGTCCGAACGCCAGCAGGCGAACTGGCGCGGAGGTCACCGGATCACAATCTCGTGCAGGCATGATTGTGCCGCCCGTCACACGACGGCGTCCACGAAGGACCCGATAGCGGACAAGGGAACCGGGTGTTTGAGCATCGAAGACGCTAACGAACTGATCGGCTGACTCCAGCGACGTGCCACTCCATTCGAGCAGGATATCGCCGGCCTGGAGCGACGGTACCTGGGCGAACGCCTCGCGACGCACATACTCGATAAGAACACCGCTCTCGACGCCGAGAGTTCGCTGGACCTCGCCGTCGAGGTCAGACACCTCGATGCTGCGACAGATTGTCTTGGTTTGCAGCGCCTCGATTAAACCAAGCATTTCGATCGTCGTAACGACACGCGGTCCGGCGTCAGAGGAGTAGGCCAGGCCGACCATCGCTCCATCAAGATCAACGATCGCGGCGACAGACAACGTCGCCGGTAAATCCATCGAGACGATCAGGTCTCCAAAATCAGGATCTGCCTCCGCCACTGTGGCCACTAGATACCCAGGCACGACGGTTGGCTCCCCGGTTCCGTCCAGTGTGACCGCACCAAGATACGAACCGGAGGGCAAACGCCGTGGATCTGAGAGCGTGAACGCCGTCTCAGAAGCGTCATCAACGTCGAAGAGCGCAAGACCAAGCTCTTCATCCCAGGCGCGGAGTCGATGGGGACCAGCTTGGTCGATCAGACGCTCCATCACGTCCTCCGCAATGCTGTCAGGATCATCCGACTCTGCCTCGTCCGATTCCCCCTCTGGACCCGTTTCTTCAGGTTCCTCACGGGTCAACACGAGCCGATTTCTCTGCCGTAACAGAGTCAAGGCGGGCTGAACAGTGGTCAGAGCCAGCTTCGGCCCGACCAGGATGCCTGGCGTTGACATCGGACCGACCACAATGAGGTTCTCGCGAGCCCCCTCAGCCAACTGATTCCAATAGTCAGAAAAATAAGTCAACGGCGTCTTCTCAAGATCCGTACGAACGATTGGACGTGGCACCGGAACGACGACCGGTTCTTCTGACTCCGATGTCAGCCCCACGGGCTGGCCACGATCGAGTGCGCCTTGCACGAGCACGCCGGCGACGATAATCGAGACGACCGTCGGAAACAACAATTGTCGTTTGTGAAGAGCGCGAATAACTGGAAGTCGCAGTAAAACACCCACGGAGACCTTTAGCATACCGGACGATGCGAGCGAACGCCCAGCCATCCTGAGCACATCAGGCAGAACAACCCCTATGACCGCTTCGTGTCCTAGCCGGAACCTCCGGTCGTTCAACAGTCCGCGTCGTGAACCACTCAGTTAAGCAGGAAGAACGGGATAAGAATGCTTCCGAGCCCAGCCACCACAACAATTGCGCCGAGGTTGAGAAAGAACCCCGCGCGACTCATCTGAGGAATCGTGATGTAGCCCGACCCAAAGACGATTGCGTTCGGAGGTGTCGCAACAGGGAGCATGAACGCCATCGACCCCGCGAGCGCCGCGACTGCCATCAAGAGGAGTGGCTCCATCGACAACCCGACCGCGGCGCCGGCCATGACCGGCATCGCCATTGCCGTAGTCGCCACGTTCGAGGTGAGTTCTGTCAGGAAGACAACAAGCGTAACCACGGCGGCGATGATGAGAAGGACCGGTACTACGTGCAAAGATACGACGCCACGTCCAATCCACTCCGTCAGGCCAGACTGGGCCATCGCGCGAGCCAGAGATAGCCCACCACCGAACAAGACCAGTACCCCCCAGGGAATGCGTCCCGCCGTTTTCCAGTCCAAAGCGAACTCTCCCTTCTTCCAGTCAACGGGCAGAATGAAGAGTGTCGCGGCCGCGAGCATGGCAACGGTCGAATCCCGAAGATTCGGTACCAACGTTTGCAGACCGACGATCGTGACGCCGCCAATAGTCTTTTCGGAGCGGAACACCCATGCAAGAGTTGTCAGAACGAAGACGACGGCCGTCAACTTCTCACCCTTGCTCGGTACTCCGAGAGCCCGCCGTTCCGCTTCGATAACCTCAATCGCGTCACCGGCCAAATCGCCGGGGGGATAGAGGAATCGGGTCAAGATAATCCAGGTAAGAGGAAGTAAAACAAGGGCAACTGGCACGCCGACCCCCATCCATTGAACGAAACCGATCTCGACACCAAGGAGCTCTCTGGCGGCACCGGCAAGGACAACGTTCGGAGGGGTTCCGATGAGCGTACTGACACCACCGATCGACGCGGCGTACGCGACACCGAGCATCAGTGCAACGCCAAAGTTGTACGACCGCTCCTGGCTCTGTGGACGGAACATCTCGCCGACGGCTAAGGCAATCGGTAGCATCATCGCAGTGGTCGCCGTATTACTAATCCACATCGAGAGAAACGCCGTAGCCAGCATGAAGCCAAGAACGAGTTGAGCAGGTCCTGTGCCCACGAACGACACGATCGCAAGCGCGATCCGTTTGTGAAGACCCCACTTCTGCATCGTGAACGCAAGAAAGAAGCCGCCCATAAACAGAAAAATTATCTCGTTGGCGTAGGGCGTGGATGCGCTCTCGACGTCCAAGACTCCAAGTGTCGGAAACAGTCCAAGCGGGAGGATCGCGGTCGCGGGAATCGGGATCGCTTCGGTCATCCACCACGTCGCCATCAACACAGCAACGGCCACGGTGCGCCATCCCTCTATGCTGAGTCCAGCTGGGGCCGGAATGACGAGAAGGAGAACAAAAATGAGGCCGCCAAGGAGGAGGCCCAGCCGCTGCACAGTGCGGTATTTCCGCTGATTAGTGAATGCTTCCAAAGAGGCCCATGTGCGGTTAACTGGTACAGGTAGAGGCGTAGGGTAGCACAGAAAACCGGTACGCAGGCCATGACCTCCACCGGTAACACCGCATTCCACTACGAGCTCGGCGACAAACTGGGCCCCGGCGGTATAGGCCGCAGTCTTTCGAGGCGGTGAGGGCCGACCTCCTATATGTATGTCGGCGCTTCTTAGTAGCTGATTCGGCTCAGACCGCTCCAGTGCCCCCCCGCCCCCACTGATGGCGTGGTATCCTAAGTAATAGGTTCATTCAGAGGAAGGAACCGTCATGAATACACCGCTGCTTGCGCTATTCGGTCCAATCGGCCTACCGGAGCTGGCGATCATCTTCTTTATCATCGTCCTCATTTTCGGTGCGAACCGATTGTCCGGTCTGGGCCGCGGTATGGGCCAAGCCATCCGCGGCTTCAAGGACGAGATCCAGGAGAAGCCGAAAACACGGAAAACTGACTAGCACGGCCGGTCAGGGGCGGGACAGAAAGAAACGGGCGGGTGACATCCAAAGAATGTCACCCGCCCGTTTTGTTTGTAGAGCAGCGATGATTCCGACTGTCGTCGGGTCTCTATCTTTTTGCCACACCGAGCTCCGTCAGGTGGGCTACTAGGTCCACACCTGCCGTTGCAGGGGTGACGTCTTTGTCCACTTCCAGCACGGTCCCATCGGGACCGATGATGTACGTCCACCGGAACGGGAACTCCCGTTCGTCGTTGACTACCCCGTAAGCCAGCGCGACGTCCTTTTCGGGGTTACTCAACAACGGAAAGTCCGCATCGAGCGACTCGGCAAACTCTTTGTTTGTTTCGGGATCATCGACACTCACCATAAAATAGGCAATGTCGAACTGACTCAACTGGTCGCTGCTGTCCCTCAGCGACTTACATTCGGCCGTTCAACCACCGGTGAAGGCTTTGGGAAACCACGCGAGAATGACCGTCGTACCAGCATAGTCGGCCAACCGATGCGTCTTCCCATCACTGCCCGGTAGCTCGAACGTTGGCGCGGCGTCACCAGCCATCAATCCCTGAGCCTGGGCAGTACCGGAGAGCGCGACCATGCCGGTCAACACTCCAAGCACGATGAGCCACCTCATGAATCCTCCTCGCTTCCATGGGGTCATCTGTGACCCCGCATGGGTTGTGGACCGTTCAAGCCCTCCCGTACACCCGAGGGGAGCCAAACGACCCTACGGTCATATGGTAGTGTACTCCAAACCATGGGTCGGGCGTTGCTGACAATTAGCGTCGTCCTTCCCGTTGGGGCGCTCTCCGTAGTCTATCAGTTGTTTTCCTTCCCAAACGAGACCCCGGTGGTGCACGCACCAGCTACCTGGACCCTCGTGACGATGCGGCCCGTCCCCCCTTCGGCCGCAGTTCGACCAGGTCGTCCCTCGATGCGCGGCCTCGGATGGCAGGTGGTGGATTACCTCTCGGCCCACCGGGTGCTTGTCGTTAAAATTCAGACTTACCGGATGGATGAGGCTATGGACATCGCCGTCGAACTGGTCGACCCGTTACAGGATGGGTATTCTGAAGTCCTCGTCTATTTTCACCATCCCCATACCGCACTCGCCGAAAAAAGGGTGCAATGGTCACCGGCGTCCGGATTCGTCGAAATCGATTTCAGTGATTTCGAACCGGTTCAACAGGACAACAAGGCCGACGACAGCCGCTCCCGCTTACCGCGAGCGAAAGAACCGTGATATTCAGTCAGAAAAACTGGCAGGACCTTGCCGTCGGCCTGGAATTCAGGACGGCGAGCCGCGAGACGAACGTCAGCAGCGTGTGATGCGAGTGACACTGAAGGCCTAGGCGAAACCGGGCAGTGGCCGGTATTGTCTGAATCAGTGGCTGTGGCTGCGGAACACTAACGAATCAGTGCAGTCTCCGGAAACTGTGCGTACCAACCGAACCAGAAAGCCCGATGGGCGGCCTGGCGGGCACGCCGCAGCGTCGAATCGGATACTGAGACGAGAGCAGCTTCCTCGACGCGCCACACTTTCTAGTCTCGTCAACAACACGGTCCTCATCGACTTGCCGCGTAAAGCGAACGCCGACTGCCTGACACCAGAAGATGAGGCGGGGTTAAATGGTGGGCGCTAGTGGATTCGAACCACTGACCCCCGCCGTGTGAAGGCGATGCTCTACCACTGAGCCAAGCGCCCACGAATACTCGCGTGAACTAACGAGCAGGAAGTGTAATGCAACGACCGCATGTCGAGCAATCTACGAGCCGGGCGCTCCTCGCCACGGACCGTTCCCTCCGCCCGATATCCGCGACCAGAGCCTTCGTGCCAGTAATCGACCCTTGTATCACCGCCGGCGGTAGGTGTCACCGCTGCGGCGTCGGGTCAGCGTGCAAGTCTGGCTAGCCAATAAACAGGGCTTCTTCGTCCTCCGTCACCGGCTTCACTTCGTCGGTCAGCGGTCCCGGCGCACTTGTCGGTGTACCGCGTAGAATGCTGAGCGCCACGCGTAACCCCTCCAGCAACGCTGAGCCCTGCCGAAACGGCTCGATCACCGCTTCCTGAGTGACAACGGTGATGCGGTCGACCCGCTCAGCAACGCGGGCGAAAAGTTCGTCCGCCCGCTCGACCTGTGCCACCGCCAGCGACGTCGCACGACTCACGTCTCCACCTATGGCGTTCACTCGATCGAGAGCCGGCTTGAGCTCCAGCTCGATGACTTCGGTCATGCGGTCCACCCGGCGTGCGAGACGTGCGCCGTACACGATGATCCCTACCTGTACCAACGCCATCACGACCGTCGCCGTCGCGATCGCCCCAAGGAAGAAAGTCTCCATCACCCCTGCTCCTCTGCGGAGGTCTGCTCAGGATCTCGCGCACGCTGGTACGCCTCCCGGCCCCGATCGATAGCCGTGGAGAGCTGCTCACGCTGCCGTCGGACAAAATCTGCACCTTCGCGAGCCGCGTCGCCTGCCTTCTCTCGACCCTCGCGCGCGCGCTCGTTGAGCACTCGACGCGTGTCTGTCCCGGTGGCCGGCGCCATCAACAGTGCCGTCGCGGCTCCGGCAATGGCACCCATAACAAACGCCATCATGACGACGCCTGAGTGTGTGTCGTTCTCTCTTGACATGATTCCCCCTTTTTCGACGTGGGCGCTCGAACATAAGACACCCACCTTCATATTCTCACACGTCACTCACGTGACCGTCATCGGTGAGTCCAAGATCGCGCTCTCGAAAATGCTTTAC
The DNA here is from genome assembly GCA_963578805.1 of Vicinamibacteria bacterium. Classification (GTDB taxonomy): domain Bacteria; phylum Acidobacteriota; class Vicinamibacteria; order Vicinamibacterales; family UBA8438; genus CAUZIB01. The sequence continues at coordinate 19,819 of CAUZDY010000004.1, forward strand.
CTGGTCACGAATTGCGGCCGCTCGCTCGAACTCGAGGTTTTCGGCCGCCTCACGCATCTCACGCTCCAGACCCGCAATATGGTCCCGAAGCTCCTGACGCGTCTGAAATGATGGTGATGCCTCCTTCGCGAGAGGGATCGTCACGTAGTCACGCTCGTACGGACTGGACAGCACTCCGTCGATCTCCTTGACGATCGATTCCGGCGTGATGCCGTGTTCGCGATTGTAGGCTGCCTGCCGCTCCCGCCGCCGAGACATCTCGCCGAGCGCCGCGCGCATGGAATCGGTAACCGTATCGGCATACATGATGACCCGACCATTAATATTGCGCGCCGCCCGGCCGGATGTCTGGATGAGAGAGCCCGCCGACCGAAGAAATCCCTCCTTGTCTGCATCGAGGATTGCGACGAGGGACACTTCCGGTAGATCAAGCCCTTCCCGAAGCAGGTTGATCCCAACCAGCACGTCGAACGCCCCCCGACGCAGGTCCCGGAGAATCTCCACGCGCTCCAGCGTGTCGATGTCGGAGTGCAAATACCGCACCTTGACGCCAAGCTCCTGGTAGTACTGAGTCAGGTCCTCAGCCATGCGCTTGGTGAGCGTGGTCACCAACACCCGCTCGCGCCTTGTAGCTCGCGTTCTGATTTCATACAAGAGGTTATCGATTTGCCCTTTGACGGGACGCACCTCGACCTCAGGATCAACCAGCCCCGTCGGTCGGATGATCTGCTCGACAACGACTCCGCCTGCCGACGAGAGCTCATACGGTCCCGGAGTTGCCGACACCGAAATCACCTGGCCGATCCTCGCCTTCCATTCATCGAAATTCAGTGGACGATTGTCAAGAGCCGACGGTAAACGGAACCCAAAGTTGACCAAAACCGTCTTGCGCGACTGGTCGCCGTGATACATGCCCCTGATTTGCGGAATCGTCTGGTGGCTCTCATCGATGATGGTCAGGGCATCATCAGGAAAATAGTCAAGGAGTGTCGGCGGCGGCTCTCCTTCCGACCGACCCGAAAGATGACGTGAATAGTTCTCGATACCGTGGCAGTACCCGATCTCTCTGATCATCTCAAGGTCGAACATCGTCCGCTGATGCAAGCGCTGGGCCTCGAGAAACTTCCCGGCCTGCTCAAGCCTCGGTCGCCAGTCGTCCAGTTCGTCTTTGATACGCTCAACCGCTTCAAGCATGTGTGTGCGGGGTGTCACAAAGTGAGACTTGGGATACACGGCTATCTTGTCGTGTCGCTGAAGGGTCTTCCCAGAAACGGGATCGAATGTCTCAAGCCGCTCAACTTCGTCGCCGAACAGTTCGATACGAAGCGCCCGTTCTTCGTACGACAGGAACACTTCGACTACGTCACCGCGCACACGAAACACACCCCGCGAAAAGTCGTGGTCGTTTCGCTCGTACTGGATCTCGACCAGTTTTCTGAGGATCGACTCGCGATCGATCTGCTGACCGCGCTCCAACGGTAGCAGCATTCCGTAATAGGCCTCCGGCGAACCCAGACCGTAGATACACGACACACTGGCGACTATGATTACGTCGCGCCGCTCAAACAGGGACCGGGTGGCGGACAACCGCATTCGGTCGATCTCATCATTGATCGTCGCCTCCTTCTCGATATATGAATCAGTGGCAGGCACATACGCCTCGGGCTGGTAGTAGTCGTAGTAGCTCACGAAATACTCGACCGCGTTCCGCGGAAATAACCGGCGGAACTCCTGGTAGAGCTGGGCGGCCAATGTTTTATTGTGAACCATCACCAGTGTCGGTCGGTTCTGCGCCGCGATAACCTGGGCCATCGTGAACGTCTTCCCCGAGCCGGTCACACCCAGAAGGACCTGATAGGGGTCGCCCCGATCGAGCCCATCGGTAAGCTCTGCGATCGCACGGGGCTGGTCACCGCTAACCTCGAAGTCGCTCACCAAGGCGAATGTGTCATACGTGGTGGTCATACTGTCACTGAACGTGGAGTGGGCCGTAATGAGGGGCCGCCGGCGTCCTCAGCGGTCGTCAGAATTAGGGTCCTGGTAGCGCGCGTAGTACCCTGGGCGACTCCGAGTCCTAACGGCCCCGAGTTCAGGACGGGTCGGCTTCACCTTCACCTCGACGCGCCGCCATGTCCCATCGGTCTCGGTATTTGTAGAGGTATAGCCGAGGGCGTAACGCGTGTCGAGCTCCCGAGAGATCTCTTCGTAGATACCCTCGAGCGCTTCGACCTTGGTCGGAAAAAACACACGCCCGCCGGTGATCTCGGCCAACTGTCCGAGCTTCATCCGTTCCCGCTGTCTGGCGGAGGCCGGTATATTGCCTTGAAAACCGATGGCATAAACCGTGACATCTGACGCTCGAAGCAGGTCGATGGTCTCCGAGAACGGCATACGGCTTCGAGTATCGTACCCGTCGGAGTACATCAAGAGCACCTTGCGACCGTTTTGGTCGAAGGCCCCATCGAGGTAGACGCCAAGCGCGTCGTAGAAGGCGGTCATCCCACCAGACTCTCGGTTCCTAATACGCTCGACCAGCCGCGGGAACTCCCGCTGGCTATAACGACTGACCCGAACCGTGTCATCGAAGTCAACTAGGGTGATATCTGCGGCGTACGTGAGCGAGTTTAGAAACCGGATCGCGGCGGTCTTAGCCAGCCGCTCATCCTCGCCCATGCTTGCGCTGGCATCAAGTAACACTCCCAGGTGCGTCGGCAGCCTGTCGGTGTCGATACCCAAGCCGCTGGAAAAGTAGCGAATCTCCTGGATTTCACCGTCTTCGTACAACTCCAGGTCGTCCGGACCCACATCGGCGACCGGCTCGCCATCGTCATCGAGGATTGAGACACCAACGTGAACCAGGTCGATTCCGCTGGTGAAGAGCGGCTGTTGTGCCGACAGGACACTAGAGACGAGCGTGAGCGCGAGGATGTTGATCCAAACCCGTGGCATCGGAACGTCCTTCAGGAACCGTCTCGGCCAAGACCGAGTGTCCGGATCAGATGATAGCGCAAGCAGACAGCCCGTCCCAATGATTCCTAACGCCGCATTGACAAGCGAACAGCCGGTCACACTCGCGGGCCTGTCCTCTCCCTCAGGATCGCTCTTGCACGTGGCACACTCCGCCGTATAATCAGGGGCTCCTATGAAGTGCGTTGCGGTCTGCCAGACCGCTCTCGTCGCGCGCAACCTCCACGCGGCCCTCGATCCCAGTCTTGAGCTTGACGTGATGGTTCAGGACCGCATCACGTCGAGGCAACTCCACGACGCCGGGGTCGCGGCGCGGGTGGCCGACCCTCGACGAGTCGACAGCTACGTGAAGGCCGATATTGGCCCGGCAACCTGTATCATCGTCGAAGACGACGGTCGACACAGTCTCCGCTTAATCCTGCGCGCCATCATCGATGCGGGCGCGACGCGTGTCTACGTGCTCGCTGTTACTGGGTACGAAACGTCCTCGCGGGTCGACGAATGGCAGACGGAATTTCCAGACGTCTTCCCAATAAGTCTCAGCGACCTTCTAAAGCACTCACTTCTGACGGCCCTTGGTCGGTCACTAACCCGCACTCGTGTGCAGCAGTACCAGCGCTACTTCTCGGATGCCGAGCGCGTGCTCATACTTCTCCACAACGACCCCGACCCTGACGCGATGGCGAGCGGACTCGCCTTACGCAGCCTACTCCACCGCACGAAGACCACGGCGATCATCGGTGCGTTCCAAGGCGTAACACGACCTGAAAACATTCGAATGGCCAATCTGCTGGATATCGAGGTCGAGCCGGTCACGACAGACTCGCTTCATGCCTTTAACAGAATCGCTACCGTAGATGTCCAACCCCATTACTTCGGCGGCCTTCTCGACCGAGTTGATTTAGTCGTCGACCATCACCCCGAGCGCACCGGCTACACGACGGTTTTTTCCGATATCCGTCCAGACTATGGGTCGACATCGACAATTTTGACCGAGCATTTCAGGTCTGTGGATGCCGACATCTCCGAGCGTACCGCCACTGCGATGCTGTACGCCATTAAGTCGGACACGCTGTTCCTGAGTCGGCACACAAATGAAGGTGACCTTGAGGCTTTTACGTTTCTATACCCGCTGGCTGATGCGGCTCTCGTGAGGAAGATAGAAGGTACCGGCCTCACGCCGGAGCGTCTCGAATTCGTCTCTCGTGCCGTTCAGTTCGGGAAAATGCATGACCAGATCTATTCAACCCATCTCGGTGACGCCCCCCGAGAGGACCTGATGCCGTACGTAGCTGACTTCCTTTTGCAGCTCGACGATGTGAAGTGGTCGGTCGTTTCCGGCCAAGTCGAACACCAGCTCATCGTGTCGGTTCGCAACCTGGGGTATTCTCGAAATGCTGGCGAGTTCGTCAAGGCGTACTTTTCTGACATCGGTAACGCGGGGGGACACCGGGCGATGGCTAAAGCCGTCATCCCGCTCGGGGCGTTCCGACGCAAGTTCGGGCATCTGGATGCTCAGGAAACCGCGTGCCTCCTCGCGGACCTAGCCTCCCAGTTCCTGACCGATCAGACCAGCCAGAATCGGCGTCGAAGCGGAATCATGGATGGCGCCAGAGCTGCTTCACGCATGGAACGAGTGCGTGCATCAAGCCGCCCTACAGTGGTCACAAATCGGACGCCGAAGTAGCCACGGAGTCGCCGGCGGCTAGTCATTTATACCCACTTCTTGACTTGGGTTCCAGCCGCTCTCCACTAACCCCTACAACAGCATCGACGAATTGCCGAAACCCGTCTTCACGACCCTTCTCGACCAGCTCCGTGAGGGTAAAGGGCCGGTCGGACCGCTCATCGTAGCCGCCACCGAAATCGAACGGCCCAAGCGGGTTGTGAAGCGGCCGAATCTGAAAGACCCCTTGAAACGTTGACCCCCACCGGGCAACGGCATCGCGTGTGGCAGCGGTTTCCGCAGCCGCCAGGTATTCACCGGCCCTGGAGCGAGGATCGCGTCGACTAGCTGTCAGTGTATGCGGCCCGTCTGGCTCCGGCAGCGCGGTGACAAGAATGACCTGCTCCGCACCAGCGTTGGCCACCTCCTCCAACAACCGAGTCGTGGCTTCGGGTCGATCACAGAGACGATGTACTTCACCGCGCCAGCCACCCTCCGACGCAAACTCTATAAGGTGTGCATCAGTCACAACCGGCAGGCTCAGAGATGCAGCCAGCGCGTCGACGGCGTGGATGCGAGCCGACCCGGCCAGATCCATCGTCTCCAAGTAGCGTCCGCTTCCCTCACTACCAAGCCGACGAACAAAGAACGGGTGACTATGCTTTTCTGACAGCAGACCGAAGGTCAGGTCACGGCGGGTATCCAAGTCATGCACGATGACAATCAGCTCACCAAAACCAGGCTGCCCAATATTCTCAGACAGTAGCTCCGAATAGCGTTCAGCCAGGTCCCGAAGTCCGGGTTTAGAAATCCTCGCTGCGCCACGCATGATCGTCCAGAGACCATCCGTGAAATGGTTAATGACCTGAGACCCATCGAGAGGAGCACCCAAAAGCAGCCACCAGACCAGCCCCCGAGCCCGTCGACGTCGTCGACGGATTCTCGGGACTGCCTCGCCGATCGCTAGAATACAAAGTAGTACAAACAATGCCAGCATGACGAACCGCGGAAGAACGAGAGGTAATGCGCCTGACTGGAACGCCATCTCAACAAATCTGATGTATCCAAGCGCCAGACGGTCACCAAGACCGAGACCGCTCAGGCGTAGCAGGAAACCGATGGGGTATACGACAGCCGCGCCTATGACGGCCATCAAGGGGACGAGGAACGCCGACAGCGCCACGACGAGCGTCCATGCGGCGGCCTTGATGGTCTTCCGCCAGGCATAGAGCTGGCGGGTGCCTTTGGACCGCCACACACCGCCCGCCTGCCAAAGGGTCGTGCCACCATCGACCGCCGAGAACATCGCGCCGACGACACCAACGCCTCGACCGGCGACCAGATCGATTTTGACACCGGCCTCCCGCAGTGCGTGGAGAACACCTGCGTGATACGCTCCGGCCGTACCGCTACCAGTCAAGACCAGCGCGGTCCGGAGATGTGGTGAATATCGAAGCGATGAGACCGAAGGTTCTGGTGCGATCGGAGTGCCTACTAGTCGTCGTAAATCGTGACCAGCTTAACAACCTCGAACTCCCGCACCCCACCGGGAGTCGGGACCTGGACCTCGTCGCCCACTTCCTTGCCGACGAGCGCCCTGCCGATGGGTGACGCGGTCGAAATCATCCCTTTCCCGGGATCGGCATCTTCCGCCATCACCAGCTCATAGGTCACGGTGCCACCGTCGAGCTCTCGAAGCTCAACGGTCGATCCGAACGCCACGCGATCCCGAGGCAACTTGTCAAAATTCATCAGCGCGATGTCGGACACCCGCTTCTGCAAGAGGCTTATGTGTGACTCGACCAGCCGCTGTCGTTCTTTGGCGGCCTGGTACTCCGCGTTCTCCCTCAAGTCTCCGTGCTCGCGAGCCCTCTGGATCTCTTTCGGAAGGTCATGCTTAAGCTCTCGGTCGAGAGCATGGATCTCGTCCTCAAACCGCTTCAGTAACTTGCTCTTCATTGGAAAGTTAGCCTAACACATCTGATATCCTCCTCAGACTTGAGCGCGATCCACGATCGGGCCTGCGTAGGGGGTCCGTATGATTCGCAAAGTCAATCTCTAGCCGGGGCACCAGTGAGGACCATCACGAGTCGACAGAACCCGCTTGTTACCAGGTTCCGGACCGCTCGAAAGGGAGGTTTCCCACGGCGTCACCTGCTCCTCGATGGCACACGCCTCATAGATGATGCCCAAGCCACGAAAACGCCGATCGAGATCGCACTGTTCTCCGCGACTGCACTGCGCGCCGGCGACCGCCGGCTGAACAAGCTGGCCGACACCCTTGCCGAGTCTGGAACCGACGTGTTTGCAGCATCCGAGGCAGTGATCGCAGCAGCTAGTCCGGTTCGAGGCCCGTCGGGTGTCGTGGCGCTCGCTACCTATCAGAGCTACCCCCTCGACCGTATCGTCACCGACGCGGGCTCGGGTCTCGTAGTAGCTGCGGTTGGCGTGCAGGATCCGGGGAACGTTGGTGCAATTATCCGTGCAGCGGATGCGGGCGGCGCCCTCGCCGTCGTCGTCACCGGTGGCTCGGCTGACCCATTCGGGTGGAGAGCATTACGCGGTGCGATGGGCAGCTCCCTGAGGCTCCCAACCGCGGTCGTGGGCGACCTTGTTGCGCTGATTGTTGCCGCCCGAGAGCGTGGGGCCAAGGTGGTGGCGACAGTCCCTCGCGGAGGCACAGGACTCTACGAAGCAGACCTGACCGGCCCGCGGCTACTGCTGGTCGGACAAGAGGGCGCCGGACTGAGCCACGCCGTCAACTCGAGTGCCGACCTCCGCGTGTCAGTACCGATGCGACGCCGGGTCGATTCGCTCAACGTCAGTATTGCGGCGGGGTTGGTCATCTACGAGGCGCGTCGTCAAACCCTCAGGCAGCGCCGTGGTGGCGGTGCCCCCACTCGCCGTCGGCGTCGCGGCGCCAAGGGGAGTTCTCGGTGAAGCCGGGTACATTGTTCGCGTCCGAATCGCCTGACGATGACAATCGACTGACGCCGTTGGCGGAGCGAATGCGTCCTCGAACATTTGATGAGCTAATGGGACAGGAATCGCTACTAGCGCCTGGCCGGCCGCTACGCGAAGCGATTACCCGCGATGCGCTGCAATCGATAATTCTGTGGGGACCTCCGGGTACCGGAAAGACGACCCTGGCCCGCCTGATTGCGACGATGACGCGGGCACGGTTTATCGCTTTCAGCGCCGTGCTCTCTGGCGTCAAGGAGATCAGGTCGGTCATGGCTGAAGCGGAGACAACCCGCCGGCATCAAGGCCAGCGTACGATACTCTTTGTCGACGAGATTCACCGGTTTAATCGAGCCCAACAGGACGCCTTTCTCCCACGTGTCGAGGCCGGAGACATCGTGCTCGTCGGGGCCACCACCGAGAACCCTTCGTTCGAGGTAAACGCCGCCCTACTGTCACGCTCAAAGGTCTTCGTCCTTCGCCCCCTCGAGACTGCACACATCGTGACGGTGCTCCAGCGGGCACTGAGCGACTCAGACCGCGGACTAGGTCGCGAACGTCTGGACGTTGGCGAGGGTGTTCTAGAGGCGATCGGTCGACACGCCAACGGCGATGCACGGGTCGCACTCAACCTACTGGAGCTCACTGCAGCCATCGTCGCGACGGGTGACACCTCCGACGGCAACGACGATCATCGAACGACGGGACGAGCTGCGCGGATCGACCTCGAGCTACTATCAGGAGCGCTCCAGCAGCGCACGCTGTTGTACGACAAGACCGGCGAGGAGCACTTTAACCTCATCTCCGCACTGCACAAATCGATGCGGAACAGTGATCCGGACGCTGCGGTCTATTGGCTCGCACGGATGGTTGAGGCAGGCGAGGACGCAATGTACATCGCACGACGACTGGTACGCTTCGCGTCTGAAGATATCGGTTTAGCGGACCCACGTGCGCTGAACATGGCCATCGCCGCAAAAGACGCCGTACACTTTATCGGAATGCCTGAGGGAGACACTGCCCTGACGCAGGCCGTCATCTACCTGTCAGTAGCGCCCAAGAGCAACGCGGTGTACGTCGCCTATTGCCAGGCCGCAAGTGACGCACACACAGACATCGCCGATCCCGTTCCACTTCACCTTCGCAATGCGCCGACCCCACTCATGAAGGACCTCGACTACGGGAAGGGATACGAGTATGCGCACGACCACGCAGGTGGCACAACGATGATGGAGTGTCTCCCGCCGCGACTGCAGCATCGTCAGTACTACAAGCCGACCAGACGTGGGGTCGAGAAAGCGATCGCCGAGCGCGTCTCGGCCTGGCGGGTAACTCGGGAACAGCAGCGGCCAAGGCCGGACAAATAGTCCGTTTACTCTAGTGCCCGGTTTTCTCTACTACGTCGGTCGATTCCTCCAGCTGCTAGCTATGTCGTTGCTGCTGATGTCAATCGTAACCGCAGGACCCTTGGGCCCCAGCCCCCAAACTTTCGGGGGTGGCGTCGCCGTTTTTGTCGTGGGGTGGCTGATCGTGCGACCTTACACGAAATAGCTAGTGTCTTGAGATCGAACTCAGGACACTAAGAATCAGCGCTCGAAGCTTTTCTCGATCTCGTGGCGAGTGAGCCGAAGCACCACCGGCCGACCGTGCGGACAGACGGTCGAGTACTCGGTACGCCACAGCTGATCGAGGATGTACAACATCTTCTCCTGCGTTAGTCGATCGTTTGCCTTCACTGCTGCGTGACAGGCGGTCGTCGCCGCCAGGCGCTGCAGTACCTCGTTAACACCGGCGGCGCGGTCGAGCCCTTCAACGTCAGACGCCAACTCTCGCACCGCGTTCTCTGCCTCCGCCCGCGCTAACACCCCTGGCACAGTAGTGATGTGAACACTATCACCACCGAACTCCCCCACCTCAAACCCCAACCGCAACAACTCGGTGGTATGAGCCGCGAGCGCCTCACGCTGTGCGGCTGGGAGGTCAACCACTATCGGCGTGAGAAGACGCTGTCCGTCCAGCGGTCCACCAGCGAGCTTGGACATGACCTGCTCGAACAAAATACGCTCATGCGCCACGTGCTGGTCGATAATCGCCACCCCCTCGCTATCGACCGCGATTATGAATGTGTCACGAAATTGACCGAGCGGTATAAGTGGTCGGGTGGCATCGGTGGTCGTCTCACCCGCGCCAATAGCCGCGGGGATCGCTCCCACCGCGTTGGCGCTCATCGGCTCAGCCACCTCACTTCTCCGGAAGACGTCGGTGACACCCGCCCAGCGACTGGCCGCGGACATACCCTGCGTGATCCCAGGAATCGACTGAGACACCGCAACGAATGATGTCAGCGATTGAGGTCGGACCGGCAGAGGCGCCGACGACGGTTTCCCGAGAGCATCACCGACGGCGCGCCGCACCAGTTCGTGCACGAGCGACTGATCCAAGAAGCGAACCTCCGCCTTCATCGGGTGGACGTTGACGTCGACCCGCTCGGGGGACAGCTCGATAAAAAGATGGGTCTCGGGTGTCCGCGGCTTGATACTCGCCTGGCTATACGCGTCGTGAACAGCATGGGTGATCGTGCGGTCCTTGATCACTCGGCGGTTAACAAAAATGTGCTGAGGACCTCGGGAGGGTCCGTGATCAGTCAGCGCGGCAACATAGCCTCTGAGCACCACGCCCGCGGCAGACTTGTAAACCTCGACGAGGTCTGGCCGCTCGCCATACACCTGAAAAAAACGCTCATCCAGCGTACGAACCGGCGGACATTGCAGCACACGACGAGCCCCGCTGGTGAGCATGAATCCGACTTTCGGATACGCCAAACTCAACTGTGTGACAGCACGTATGACCTGCGCTGACTCGGCGCGATCGGACTTGAGAAATTTCCGTCTGGCCGGCACGTTGTAGAAAAGGTCGGTCACCTCAATTACGGTGCCGTCTGGCATGCCGACCTCCGCAACCGCCCCCATAGCGCCGCCATCCACCCGCAGCTCAGTCCCGGATTGAGATCCGTATGGCTTTGTTTTTAAAGTAAGATGCGAGACTGAAGCGATGCTGGGTAAGGCTTCCCCACGAAACCCCAAGGTGTCGATCGCGTCGAGGTCTTCGAGTCGAGCCACCTTGCTGGTCGCATGCCGCTCAAGAGCCAGTACCGCGTCCTCGCGCCTCATCCCCTCCCCATCATCCTCGACGCGAATCAGTCGCTTCCCACCCCGGTCTACCGTCACGTCAATGCGGTTTGCGCCCGCATCAATCGAGTTTTCGACCAACTCCTTCAGTGCCGAGGCCGGACGCTCAACAACCTCGCCCGCGGCGATTTGGTTGGCCAGCTCAGGGGAAAGGCGACGAATGGGAGACGTGGTCCTCTCTGCGCGGCTAGTGGGTCTCTGTCTTCTTGCCATCAAAACCTGTTCTGTCTGTGTGCGAGAGGTACTCCACCTACGAGAGTGCTTCTTCTTCTGGAACGATGTCGGAGATGTCGGCGAGTTGGCTAATGAGCCGTTCGAGACGTTTCATAAGACGCAGGCGAGCCTGCCTAACCTTGGCGTCGTCGACCATCACGAACACATCTGTGAAGAATCGGTCGACTGCCGGGCCAAATGCAGATGCCTGTGCAAACGCCTCGCGGTAACCCTCTCCGCGTGCCACCGCACGGTCGATGACCGACCGGCCCCGATTTACCTCTACGAGCAGCGCCTGTTCTGCTGGTTCGGTCAAAGTCACGGACAGCTCTACACCACCATCCCGTTCGGCCACCGCGAACTCCGCGTCAGGAAGTTCCTTGGCGATGTTTTTGATGCGTTTAAAGAGTGTGGCCAACCGCCTAAAGTCTGGCGTGTCCGTAAATTCTGGCAGCACCTCCAGCTTGCGACGTGCGTCGAGTGGCCGGAGGTCGTCGAGCGACGCCTGTTCCGTCACTGAACGGACGTTGCGAATGTCGAACCCGCGCTCTTCGAGCAGATAACGAGTGCGCTCTCGCAAAAAGGCGGTCTCACGGTCAGCCGTATGGATATCGGGTCGACCGTGCACCGTATGCGCTATCTCCAGTAACTGGCCCAGAGACACTCGCACCTCAAGACCCACCAACTCTGGCAAGTCGACCAGAACGCGAACCAGTCCCTGGGCCTGCCGCCGCATCGCAAACGGGTCTCGGGATCCGGTGGGTTTCTCGCCAACCTGAAAAAGTCCGACCAGTGTGTCCAACTTGTCGGCGAGAGCCACGGCCGCCCACGTCACGGCTCCGACCCCGAGACCGTGACGGGTCGGTGGCGCATCTGCCTCCACTCCAACCGGCAGATAGTGGTAGTAAATCGCCTTCCAGACCTCTTCCGATTCACCTTGCTCACGTGCGTAGACGCCACCCATCGTGCCTTGTAACTCAGGAAACTCGCCGACCATGTCTGTCGCCAGATCAGCCTTGCACAAAAGGCCCGCCTGGCGGGCGGCGGCTGCCGTGATTGAATCTGCCCCAAGCACGTCGCGAGCGATTTGCTCAGCCAATGTGCTGATGCGATCAGCCTTTACCCGGTAGCTACCCAGCTTTTGATGAAACACGAGCGTGGAGAGTCGATCGAGCCGATCCTCGAGCCTTCCCTTGCGATCGGCATCCCAGAAAAAACGTGCGTCTCGGAGCCGCGCCACCAGCACACGCTCAGCATTGCGCGCAATTCGCGACACATTGTCGCGCGGCGTGTTGGTCACTGCCAGAAAATGCGGTTTAAGTCGTCCGCGCAGATTGACCACTGGAAAGTAGTGCTGGTGGTGAATCATTGTCGTCTTGAGCACCTCGTCAGGAAGTCTCAGGAACTCTGACGGATAGGTGCCGGTCACAACCGATGGATATTCCACGAGGTCAGGAACTTCCTCCAGTAGAAAGCTCTGATCCGCCCCATCCCCGACCCGTCCACCAACACGGTCGGCGCACCGTTCTAGCTTCTGTGTGATCCTGGCACGACGCTTCTCACGGTCGATGATGACGTAGTTGGCCGCGAGGGCCCGTTTGTAATCAGAGAACGACCGAACGCGAATCGACCGACCCGGACGGCCGCGCGTGCTGAAGAACCGGTGCCCATACGTCACCGACCCAGACGAGACAACGGCAACCCCCGCCCCATCAGACTGATCGCTTCGTAGCACTTGAAACGGCACGACCGTGGCACCATGCAGAAACAGAATCCAACGGATCGGACGACCAAACACCAACTCGCCATGACCGTCGTCGAGCCATGCGTCCCAGTGCATCTGTTTCGGAAAGCTCAAGGCTCTGAGGGTCGAAGCCAAGACACCTGGCAGGACCACCCTCGAAGCACCACCGCGCTGACGCCTTTGATGCGCGACGTACTCACCCTTTGGTGTCTGCACTCGGTGTAGGTCATCGACAGACACGCCCTGCTTCCGTGCGAACCCCAGTGCCGCAGCGGTGGACTGACCCTTGGTGTCGAATGCGGCCTGTACCGGAGGTCCCGTGAGCGTTTCTTCGAGATCAGACTGTCGGTTCGACACGCCTCCAACGTACACGCCCAGTCGGCGAGGCGTGCTAAAGACGTGTGCCGGCGCGGTCCACTCCAACCGCGCCTCATCCAGAAAGTGGGTCAGCCGGTCGCCAAACTGATCGGTCAGCGATGGAAGCCAGCCTGCGGGAATCTCCTCGCAGCCGATCTCAATCAATAGCTCACGAAACATCGTCATCACCGGTGTGGGTCTCACCCGAGGCGTAGGCCCCAGCAATGGCGACCGCGAGTTTCCGAACCCTCAGAATGTAGGCGGTGCGTTCGGTTACGCCAATACTTCCGCTCGCATCGAGGATGTTAAAGGCGTGAGAGCACTTGAGACAGTAGTCGAGCGCCGGAAACAGGAGTGCTGAGCCCAGCAGCTGCTCAGCAAAGTTGTAGTACTCGTCGAACAGACGCCGGTGAACCTGCGAGAAATCAGCCTTCGGCATCTCAACCTGCCCAAACACGTACTTTGACTGCTCAACCTCCTCGCGATGCCGAACCTCGCCGTACGTGACACCGGGTGCCCATTCGAGGTCATAGACGCTATCTTTCCCTTGCAAGTGCATCGCGATACGCTCGAGCCCATAGGTCAGTTCCACTGAAATCGGCGCCAGGTCAAGGCCTCCGGCTTGCTGAAAGTACGTGAACTGGGTGATCTCGAGTCCATCGAGCAATACTTGCCATCCTATGCCCCAGGCGCCCAGCGTGGGTGCCTCCCAGTTGTCCTCCTCGAACCGTACATCGTGGCGAGCAGGGTCGATACCACAGGCCCGCAGGCTCTTGAGATATAGATTCTGTGCGGCATCCGGTGACGGCTTTAGGATGACCTGGAACTGATGATGTTTGAACAGCCGGTTTGGATTCTCCCCAAACCGGCCGTCGGCCGGCCGCCGTGACGGTTGGACATACGCCACGTGCCAATGCCGAGGACCAAGCACCCGGAGAAATGTCTCCGGGTGCATTGTACCGGCGCCGACCTCGACATCTAATGGCTGCTGAAGTAGGCACCCGTGTGAGGCCCAGAACTGCGACAAGGATAGAATGAGGTCTTGTAGAGTCATTGCGGGCCTCGACCCGTCGGCCACACGCCTGACGTCCATGCGCCAAGTTCGTGCAAAACGCGAGCGGACTTGAGCTGCTTTTGGAGATGAGTCTCCAACAACAGGCGGTGCACCGTCGTCAGCTGGCGGGCCACGTCTGGAGTGAACGCCACGACGCCCATATCCATCGCCGAACGGTTGGCTGCCGCACGGAGAAACGACAGGGCGTCACCGGTCAGATCGACCTTGCCGTCGCCTGAGCCACATTTCTGGCACAAAAACGCTCCTGAGTCACGCACGATCACCGCCCCACCGTGGTCCAATCCACCCCGACAACGCTGACATGCCACAACCGACGGGTATACACCCTGCAGTCGTAACAGCCAGTACTCGAAATAGCGTGCCACTCGCTCGACCGGCACGTCACGTGTGATCGCCTCGACAACCGACACACCGAGCCGATACAGACGCTCGCTTGGGTCCCCCTCGAGTGCCCACGCATCAACCAGCTCTGCGAAATAACTCACATAACCCAGCGCGTCTCCGCTCTGGCTGACGAGCGGCGATGTAACTGGCTCGACATACGACAGTCTGACCAAATCCCGGCTCTCGCGCTCGAAGTACGCTAGCCGCACTTGAGTGAACGGTTCCAGCCCGCCGGTAAATCGAGAACGCGTCCGCCGAGCTCCTTTCGCAACCCCGCGGCGCTTGCCTCGATCGCTGGTCAGAAAGACGACGATTCGGTCTGCCTCGGCGAGCTTGTAGGTGCGCAGAATCAGCGCGTCGGCCGTATAGAGCGGCATCTTCCAGCCCGAGTCCGGACTATTCTAACGTAGTGGAGTCTTCACTTCAGACCGGACGCCTTAAGCCCGTTTCAGGGCACCTGGTCTAGATACTCGATAAAAAGGGTTGCCAGACCGAGAAATGCGAAAAACCCAAAGACGTCGGTCAGCGTCGTAATGAACACTGATGACGCAAGTGCAGGGTCGATCCTCAGTGCCCGTAGAGCAATCGGAATCAACGTGGCTGCCACCGCCGCAACGAGCAAGTTAATCACCATGGCGAGCGCCAGAATGCCGCCGAAATACGGATTCCCCATTACCCACCAGGCGAAAGCCGCCCCGGCAAGACCGAGAATCGTGCCGTTGCCAACACCAACCATCGCCTCTTTAACGAGCGCCTTCCGTGAGTTGCTCCAGTTGAGCTCACCAAGCGCGATCCCCCGGACAATCACGGTCAGCGTCTGTGTCGCAGCGTTCCCGCCCATGCTAGCCACGATCGTCATGAAGGCTGCCAGCGCAACGACCTGGTCAATCGTCGATTGAAACAGCCTCACGACGAGCGCCGCGAGAATCGCAGTAATCAGATTGGCCGCCAGCCAGGGCAAGCGTTTCTGAAGCGACTCCCGTGCCGAAGTGAAGATGTGCTCATCGCCCGAGACGCCGGCCATTCGGTAGATATCCTCGGTCGCCTCGTCCTTGATGACATCGATGACGTCATCCACCGTGATTATCCCAACCAACTTGTTTTCATCGTCGACGACCGGGATCGCCAGCAAGTTGTACGAGGCCACCAGCTGGGCCACCTCTTCCTGGTCAATATTGACCTGGGCTGTCGTCAGGTCGGCCGTCATGATCCTCTTGAGTGGCGTCTCAGGCGACACTAGCAGGAGTCGTCTCAAAGAAATCACGCCAACGAGATGGCGGCGTTCATCGACGACGTACAGATAGAACACCATCTCCACGTCACTCGCCTGTTGCAGGGCCGCGATCGCCTCGCCTGCTGTCGAGTCTTCGGACAAGGCGAAGACCTCGGGGTTCATGATGCGCCCGGCCGTCTGGTCCCCGTACTCGAGGAGATGCTGAACCTCGTCCGAGTCCTTGCGCCGCATCACCTCCAAGACCGACGCCGAGAGCGTGTCGGGCAGGTCGTCGATTACGGCCGCTGCATCGTCAGATGGCACCTCTTGAAAAAACCGGGCCAGATCTTCGGCGCCATACTCGATCAGTAAAGGCACACGAACCTCTGGTTCGAGCTCGCTGATTGCTTCCATAGCCAGTCGACTGTTCCGGTCGAGTAGGGTGTCGAATGCAGAACGACGTTCCCTCTCTGGAAGTTCGCTAAAGACTTCGGCGAGGTCAGCGGGGTGCTGTTTTTGAAGGAGATTTAGGAGGTTGGCAGTCGCACCAATCCGCTGCAGTCGCTTGACTGAATCGAAGACGACGTCGATGCGGCGATGTGGCGGCATACCGACAACCAAGGGGATTGGCGGACCTCGGGAACGTCAAAGATGAAATATGGCGATCGTTGTCCCACAGTTTTCTTGGCCTAGAACATTGACATATTATCACAAGGAAATTGTGAGACACCCCCGGTCGGAGAGGCATCAGGAGCGTTTCGTGATGCCCAGTTCGGAAAGAACACGCTCGTCATTACGCCAGCCGGCGCGAACCTTCACGTGCAAATCCAGGTAGACGCCGGTTCCGAAGAACGCCTCGAGCTCCTGCCTGGCCTCGGTGCCAATCTTCTTAATCAGGGTTCCGCCACGGCCGATAACAATCCGCTTCTGCGTCCCACGCTCCACCAGGATTGAACAGTATATCCGGAGAATCTCGTCGTGACCCGGCTCGTCGAACCTGTCGACGACCACCGCGGTCGAAAAAGGAAGCTCGGCCCTCGTGTATTTCAGCACCTTCTCTCGTACGGTCTCGGCCGCCAGAACCCGCTCGGGCTGGTCGGTCAGATAGTCGTCTGGATACAAGGGTGCGCCCTCAGGTAACAGCTCCACGACCGCCTGCTCCAATTCCACCTGACCATCTCCCGTGAGCGCCGAAACCGGGACGATCGCGGCGAAGTCGCGCTGCTGACGGTACCAGTCGATCAGCGGCAAGAGCTGATTCTTCGCGATCAGATCAATTTTATTGAGAGCAAGAATCACCGGCGCCGTGGTCCGTTCGATCAGAGTCAGCAAGTAGCGATCGCCAGCACCGGTCTTAGTTGATGCGTCGAGGACGACGACCAGAACATCCACCTTTTTAAGCGTGTCAACCGCAAGGTCGACCATTCGCACATTCATCCGGTGTAACGGTCGGTGGATTCCAGGAGTATCCACAAAAACGATTTGACCCGCGATACCGCCTTCCAGATTCTTGACGGCCAGGATTTGATTGCGCGTCGTCTGCGGCTTATCCGACACGATGGCAAGCTTGGTGCCGACGAGAAGATTCAGCAGGGTTGACTTGCCGGCGTTAGGCCGGCCAATGAGGGAAGCGAAGCCGCTCCGCATCACTTGCGAAGTCCGCTGACCACCGACCGGCGCATCCTCACTCGCTGCACGCGCCGGCGCTCGCCTTCTAAAATCTCCACCTGTAAATCATCGACGTGCAGCTGCTCGCCTACTCGCGGCACCCGGCCCAACCGCGCGAGGAGGTATCCACCGACGGTCTCGAATCCCTGCCGTTCAATGTCAATCTGCAACCGCTCGGCGGCATCGTCGACAGCAACGGTCCCGGCGAACACGAAACACCCCTCTCCCTCGTAGACAATGGGCTCTGACTCTACGTCGTACTCGTCGCGGATTTCACCAACGATCTCCTCAAGCAGGTCTTCGATCGTCACGAGTCCAGCCGTGCCCCCGTACTCATCATGAACGATCGCACTCTGGACCTGCTGGCACTGGAACTCTTTGAGTAACTCGGCGACGCGCTTCGTCTCAGGCACCAGGTATGCCGGGCGTCGCAGCTGATCGATTACCTGATCGTCAGGAGCTGTACCGCTCAGCGCAACCAGGTCCTTGACGAACACCACGCCCACAATCTCGTCAAGATTGTCTTTGTACACTGGAATCCGTGAATACTGCTGCTCGACGAACAACGCGCGCAGGTTCCCTAGTGTCGCGGTCGACTTGATCGCCACAACATCGGGTCGGGGCGTCATTACCTCACGCACCAGCGTGTCGCTGAACTCGACAACCGACTTCAAGAGTCTCCGTTCTTCATGCTCGTCGGCGACCAAGCGCTGCTCGGCTCCATCGCCATCGGTGCCAGTCATGCTTCTGCCAAGGGATCCGTCGTCGACGCGGTCACGTCTGACGCCGTCCAGGAGTCCTATCAAGGGACCAGTCGCCGGACTGATCCCTCGCGCGATTGCGTTGAAGGAAGGTAGCAAAAACTCGAGCAGTCGCTCGGGTTCGCGGCGAACCACGAGTAAAGGGATGACGTGTCCGCACACCACGACGAACGCAATCACCCCTCCGAAGACGAGACCGATCATCGCCGGACTCTGCGGATTTGTTTCCGCCATCACGAGCATCGTTACTACCACGATCGTCAGAGCCTGAAGCAGTCTGGCCGGAACGAACAGGCGGACAGGGTCTTCGAGGTAGTGTCCCAGGCCATCGGGACGACCGTGACGCTCTCCTCGCTCGGCGTTGAGACGAAGAGGTAAACGCATCAGCGCACTAAAGGCGGCCTGAACGGCTCCCACATACGCGGTCAGACAACCCAGCAGGAACAGGATTAACGGCGTCATGCCGGTTCCTTGATCCCCCCCCGACGCAGCAGACAACGCTCGAGTCGTTCCATCTGGCCACTGTCTCGCTCGTGGTCGTATCCGAGGAGGTGGAGCAACCCGTGAAGGGCGAGCCGACGCCTCTCGGTTTCCACCGGAACACCAATTGCACGAGCCTGGCGCTTGGCGACACCCGTCGCGATGACCACATCACCAAGAAAGTGGCAATGGCGAGGCACGCCAGGCTGAAGTGAGTCGGCTTGAAACGACAGGACATCCGTAGGTCGGTCGCGCCCGAGATACTGCTTGTTAAGTGCTCGCATCTTCGTGTCGCACACGAACGCGACGGTCAGTTCTCCGGAGACGGTTACTGGCGCGACACGCGCCAGCCAACGCGTCAGGCCACGAGCCGCCACGAACCGCCCCCGCCCATCGGTCGCAGTAATCCGAAGTTTTGGCTTCACCATCGCCGGCTCCTCGTGACCGGCCCGCACACCGTCGATACACACGGACATCTCCGGAGACTCGCAACAGGTTTAGGGTCGTCTGTAGTCATGTCGCGCTGGACGTGCTGTTGTCATCGCGGTCAGGAATTGAACCGCTGGGCGGCGACTCCGACAGCGCTTCGTAAGCTCTGACGATGGCCTGCACGAGCGGATGCCTCACAACATCGCGCTCGTTAAAGCGCACAAGGGACACGCCTTCGATCGCGGATACGACCCCCATCGCTTCGATAAGTCCTGACATCCGCCCTCTTGGTAGATCAACTTGCGTGATGTCACCCGTTACCACTGCCTTTGAACCGAACCCGAGTCGAGTCAAGAACATTTTCATTTGCTCAGTCGTGGTGTTTTGGGCCTCGTCAAGGATTACGAACGCGTCGTTCAACGTTCGGCCGCGCATAAACGCGATCGGTGCGATCTCGATCACACCGCGGTCCAGTAATCGGTTCACTCGATCGCTTTCGAGAATGTCGTAGAGCGCGTCATAGAGAGGCCGAAGGTACGGATTGACCTTCTCCTGAAGGTCCCCGGGGAGAAATCACAGCTTCTCGCCGGCCTCGACGGCCGGACGGGCCAGGATGATTCGGTTGACACGCTTGGACGTCAAGAACGACACCGCTTCGGCCATTGCCAAATACGTCTTGCCCGTCCCGGCTGGTCCGACTCCGAACACGATGTCATCGCGCTCGATCGCATCAAGATAGCGTCGCTGGTTGACGCTCTTCGGCTTCACGCGACGTGTCCTGGACGCGTGCATCACACCACTATCAAAAAAATCACGCAGGTCGACTGCGGGATCCTGGTCGACCAACTGGGCAGCCTGACGAACGTCGTCCTTGGATAGGTGATACCCCTCGCGAAGCACCTCAGCTACCCGACTCACAACCTGCTCAACTTTCGCCACGTCTTGCGCGCCGCCATTCACCAGCAGCTCATGTCCGTCGGTTCGGATCTGGACGCCGAATAACTGTTCGAGATGCTTGAGATTCTCATCGAAAGAACCGAAAAGGGCTTCGATCCCTTTATCAGGGACGGGGATTCTCGAGAAGGAGGGCGTGGTGATGAGAGTGTCTCCGGCTATTCGCGATTGTAACCACGACCGTGTGGTGACGGTCAAGTCGTAGGGTCAAGGTGGAGTTCTTTGAGTTGCCGTAAATCGACCTCCGAAGGCGCGCCTGTCATCAGATCCAGAGCGTTGGCCGTCTTTGGAAAGGCGATCACGTCGCGAATCGACGACTCACCAGCCAGGAGCGCCACGATCCGATCGAGCCCCAGAGCAATACCGCCGTGGGGAGGCGTCCCGTGCCGCAGAGCATCGAGGAAGAAGCCGAACCGCTCAGCCGCCTCCTCATCGCTGATCTTGAGCAACCTAAAAATCCGCTGTTGCAGCCGCTGATCGTGAATCCGGATGCTGCCGCCACCGATCTCGGTCCCGTTCAGTACCAGGTCGTAGGCCCGCGCTCGCACGTCGCCAGGATTCGTCTCCAGTCGATCGAGATCCTCGGTGCGTGGTGACGTGAATGGGTGATGCATCGACATATATCGCTGTTCGGCGTCGCTCCACTCCATCAACGGGAAATCGACGACCCACAAGAACTCAAACCGTGACTCGTCGAGGAGATGCTCGCGTTCGGCGATTACGAGACGTAGTCGACCAAGGACACCAGAAGCTGTCCCGCTCGACCCCGCCGACAGCAGCGTCAGGTCGTCGGCCTCGGCCTTGACCGAGTTGAGGGTCCGGGTGAGTGTCTCGACGCCCGCCGCCTTCAAAATCGAACTCTGCACAACCCCGTCCGGAGAACGCCGAATCCACACCAAACCCTTAGCACCGTGTGCGATCGCCTCGTCGACGAGCTGGTCGATCTTGTGCCGCGCATACCGACGACCCACACCCGGTACAACGAGGGCTCGCACCACGCCGCCGTCTGCGATGACATCGCGAAACACCTTGAAGGACGACTCGGCAAACACCTGCGAAACGTCCTGAATCTCAAGCTCACAGCGCAGGTCTGGCTTGTCTGTCCCGTAACGGGCAATCGCCTCATCGAACCGCATCCGCGGAAAAGGGTATGAAATGTCCCGTGTCGCCGTTTGGCAGACGGAGCGCATCAGCTCTTCCACTACGCCAAAGATGAGATGCGGTGTCGCGAATGACATCTCGATGTCGATCTGTGTAAACTCCGGTTGTCGATCGGCGCGTAGATCTTCGTCGCGAAAGCACCGGACGATTTGAAAATACCGATCCATGCCGGCGATCATCAGGATTTGTTTGAAAATCTGGGGTGACTGTGGAAGCGCGTAAAATTGGCCGACGTGAACACGGCTCGGCACAAGGTAGTCCCGGGCACCCTCCGGTGTCGACTTGGCCAGCATCGGCGTCTCGATTTCCCAGAATCCGTGGCTGTCAAGACAGTGCCGCGTCGCCATCATGACGCGGTGACGAAGACCGATATTGTCCCGCATCCGCTGTCGCCGAAGGTCGAGGTATCGATACCGCAGCCGTACCTCCTCCGATACCGACGTCTCCTCGTCAATCTGGAAGGGCGGCGTGATCGCCTGATTCAACACCGTGATCGCGCGTGCCGCGACCTCGACCTCTCCTGTGACGAGCTTGATATTGAGCGTGTCCTCCGAGCGTCGCTCGATCGGACCCTCCACACATACAACAAACTCCGGACGTAACTGCTTCGCTAGGTCGAGTAAGGCCTCATCATCACGAGCGACAACCTGCGTGATGCCATGGCGATCTCGAATGTCGAGAAAAATCAGTGACCCAAGGTCACGAACCTTGTGAACCCAACCCATCAGCCTGACGTCGATACCAACGTCTCTGGGGCGGAGTTCTCCACACGTGTGAGTTCGAGTAAGATGCTCTCTTTGGTCTGACACGTCTTGGCTTATCCTTGCGATCGTGGTCCTAGTGTTCGGCGTATCGTGAGCGTCGCAAGAGTACCAGCGCCGTAGCGACTTCCTTAGCTATCGATCGGTTCGCCAGGTGAACACAACCGTTCCGCAATGGCGTCCATAGAGACGGTCGACTGCTCCCCTGTCGCCATATTCTTCACGGTTACCTCGTTGCGCTCGATCTCGTCGTCACCGACGATCAGGACATGCGCCACGTGCGCGCGGTCAGCGCGCTTCATTTGAGACCGCAGCGACCGAGCCTCGTAGTCAATGAGCACACTCAGTCCAGCATGACGGAGATCTCGCGCCAGCACGTGGGTCGGTATACGAGCCTCATCACCGACGGCCACCACGAACGCGTCAACCGAGTTGGTCTCAGCTTCCCCTGCCGGCATCGCCAGCACTAGTCGCTCTAGTCCGGCCGCAAACCCGATGCCTGCGCGGTCCGGACCCCCCAGTTCCTTGACCAAGTTGTCATACCGACCGCCGCCGAGCACGGCGCTCTGAGCACCGATTCCTTGACTCAGTATCTCGAATGTGGTCCGCGTGTAGTAGTCGAGGCCGCGGACCAGTCGGTGAGACACGCGATAGTCCAACCGGTAGGCCTGGAGCATTCCCGTGACCGCCTCAAAATGTTCGCGACAATCGGTACAAAGATAGTCTTCCGAGTGCGGCAGCGTATCGATGGTCGACTGGTCGGCCGGCACCTTGCAATCAAAAATCCGTAGCGGATTGGTCTGAGCCCGCCGCTGACAGTCGGCACACAACTCGTGGATACGGTCGCCGAGCGCTTCGAGGAGCGCTCGACTGAACGCCGGGCGGCACTCGGGACACCCAACGGAATTAATAAGAAGCTTCGCGTCCCTGATACCCAGCGCCCTCACGAACGCCACCGCCATTTCGACGATTTCGGCGTCCAACGACGGGGTCGCAACGCCGAACGCCTCGACGTCAAGCTGGTGAAACTGTCGGTAGCGCCCCTTCTGGGGACGCTCATACCGAAACATCGGCCCAAGGCTATAGAGCTTTGCCGTTGCCATCGACTGCTCCAGCGAATGCTGGACAAACGCTCGCACCATGCTGGGCGTAGCTTCGGGACGCATCGTGACCCGCTCACCCCCTTTATCCGTGAAGGTATACATCTCCTTCCGGACGATGTCGGTCGATTCACCGGTGCCCTTGGCAAAGAGCTCCTCTCGCTCCAAGACCGGCGTACGAATTTCCTGGTAGCCGTACTGGCGACAAACCTCCCGGGCGATATCCTCAAGCCGCTGCCATCGCTCGACTTCGCCTGGGATGATGTCACGCGTGCCTCGAACGCTCGGAATCATGATGTGAGGTAATCGTTCTTATAGTCGACGTAGTGGCCCGCATACCGCCCAATCGAGGCAACCCTGTCGTCGGTCAGTAAGCGACGGACCCGAACTGGACTCCCCATGACCAGAGACCGAAGCGGTATGACCGCCCCCTCGACGATCAGGGTGCCGGCCGCCACAATAAAGTCGGCGCCAATCTGTGTCCCATTTAGCACAATCGCACCTATACTAACGAGGCGCCGGTCCGCGACAGCGCAGCCGTGGAGCACCGCCGCATGCCCCACTGTCACGTCGTCGCCGAGCGTCGTGGGGTAGGTGTCACCCATGACATGCACGACACACCCGTCTTGGATGTTCGCGCGTCGTCCGACGCGGATCGTGTTGACATCGCCCCACAAGACTGCGTTCATCCAGACACTCCTGTCGTCGCCGATGACCTGAGCACTCTCGTTAACAAACGCGGTCCGTGCGACACGTGGATGAACGGACCGATACGGCCGAAGCACTGGGGAGATTATACCCGTGGGGATCGGTCATAATCGTTTGATAATGTCTATCATGCCAACTACTGACACTCTCGGACGCCCCCTGCGGAGCTTGCGAGTGTCTGTTACCGACCGATGCAATCTACGCTGCCATTACTGCATGCCGGAGACTGACTACGTCTGGCTACCGCGACGAGACATCCTCAGCTTTGAAGAAGTCATTACCCTTGTCGATCTCTTTGCTCGTTTCGGGGTGGATAGGGTTCGGATTACCGGGGGTGAGCCTCTCCTACGCAAGGACCTACCGGACCTCGTCGGACTGCTTGCGGCGAAGCCGTCGATCCAGGATCTTGCGCTGACGACCAACGGCATCCTGCTGGCGGACCAGGCCGAGGCACTCCGGTCGGCCGGTCTCCATCGGATCACACTGAGTCTTGACACGCTTAAGCCTGACCGCTTTCAGGCCCTGACACGATTCGACGAACTGGATGCCGTACTGATCGGTCTCGACCAGGCCACTCGCATCTGGCCCCAGTCGGTCAAGGTTGACTCCGTCATCATCCGTGGCGTCAATGAGGACGAGGTCGTTAACCTGCTTGAGCATGGTCGTGGCCTTGGGGCCGAAGTGCGCTTCATCGAGTACATGGACGTCGGTGGCGCCACTCGATGGTCCCTCGATGATGTCGTACCCTGCACTGAAATACTTCAGCTCATCGAGAAACGCTACGGCGCCGTCTCACCCGTCAACGAGCAGACCTCAGCGCCAGCCGACCGCTACCGTCTCGCAGACGGTACGACATTCGGCATCATCTCATCGACCACGGCACCGTTCTGTCGCGACTGCGACCGGTGCCGCCTCACCGCCGACGGGTTGTGGTATCTCTGCTTGTACGCGCAGTCTGGCATCGATCTGCGAGCGCCGCTACGCGACGGTGCGTCAGCCGACGATCTGGATACCCTCATTCGCTCGGCGTGGAACGGACGAACCGACCGAGGCGCCGAGACCCGCCTGGCGACGGGTGACCGTCAGCCGCTCATCAGCGTCGAAGCGCTCCAGAAGCAACCGCATCTGGAAATGCACACGCGGGGAGGGTAGCTCGGACCAGTCAGTTGCCTCCTACGGCGCGCCGTCCGGTCGCGGGTATCCGCCAGACCCACCCGGGTTCACCGATGCGATCGCTTTGCTCGAGACGCAAACATTAATCCAGACCAGTCTCGATCGACCGCACAGATCTTGTAGTCGACCAGTCCGCACGTAAGTCCCGCGCGTCGAACGTCAGATTCACTGTGGTCACTGACAAGCGGCGAGGCTCGCTTCGGCCAGAGAATCCACAATCGTCCGGTCTCATGCCGCCGCGCCATTGAGGCGATTCCGGCGACTAGCTCAGCTCGTGATCGAGTAAACCAGAGTGTCAAGTCCCGCATGCCCTGATTTCGACGCCGGACCGTGACGTTGGCAGGCAATTCGCCCAGAGTCTGTTCGAATGTGTCAGGGGCTCGCACCAGTACAACGACGGTCCCAGGTTTAATACCCAGCTTCTTGGTCAGTGCCATGCCTGAGTAGCCGACCGAACTGAACCCGGCTCTGGCCGGCGAATTGGTCTTCGCCATCAACGGTGTACGCAATGGTAACCCGATTCGAGTTATACCAGACCAAGGGCCGACGCCCACTGGCGCGGTCGCGGCGTCTCGCAGGAACAAGAAAGGGCCGCCAGGCTGAAATCCAGAGCGACCCGCAGACCCAAACACTCAGAGGCTGGCCACCCACCTGCTGGTGCCGTCATGGCACCAGCTTCCAGGTGCCTAGCTCACACCCACTGTCTTGCCTGAGCTCTTCAGGCCCTGAAGCTGGACTGTGGCTGGTGCTTCTTCCTTGAGTACATGCTGGCGATACAGCTGAGCCATCTGCTCGTGATATCGCTCGTCTTTTCCAGCCCCACTGATGTCACCATCGGTAGCCTTCGATGCCGCCCGCGCGGCCAGCTTCTCCTGTCTGGCGTTCTTCAGAATTCCCTGGTCATCAAGATCGGTCTGGGCGCCAGCCGCAACCGCCTCAGCGTCCAATACGAGATTGTGTGTGGTGGTTCCGAGTGCAACTTCCCTCCCACCGGCGAAGATCTCGTGGCGGCCATGCTCGTCATACCACTTAGTCAGCGTGGCTGTCATATGCATCTTCTCGATAATATTTCGCCACCCGATCCCGGTGTTGTAGGCGCAGAAGGAGATTTCGCCTTCCTGGGTTGCGTAAGGAATGATGCACCGTTCCGTCCGCCGGAAGTCATAGTTGAACAGGTCCTGGAACCACATTCCCGCCACAAACAGGAAGTTCCATCGGTCGGCGCGGCGCTTGGCAATGTCATCATGGGTTCGCGCGCCCGAGACCTTGCCGTAGTCGTGGCCGGTAGCGCCGAACGTTTTGTCAAACTTCTTCATCAGGTCAGACAACTTGAAATGGGTTGGTGACCGGAACGGATCGTAGTTCCGCATCAGGGCCAGGGCCATCCCGACGACCGATGATATTCGTCCGCGCGCCGCGTCGTTCACGCTGGCGATATCTTTGGCCAGGCGCTCACCCTTGACGAACGCCGTGAACGGCACCGCTTCCTTAGTCTCCTTGTCGATCATGACCGCCATCCCGATACCACAGTTCGGATGGCACCCGCAGTTAAGCTGCCCCCAATCCTCCTGCGGACCATGCACCAGGTCGGCCCAGTCGGTGAAGGTACTCATGAACGAAATCGGGAACCAGTCGCGCGTCGGCTCGCCGATGCCGGTCTGGTTCTTCACATCGTGTGCCAGATGCGACAGTGTGTAGCGCTGCGCATGACGACGCTCGTCAGTGATCTCCTCGTCACGACCGGTAAACGAGACTGGCTGAAACGACAAGAAGCTGATCTTCTTTGGGTTGTCTAGCGCGAACTGGACGACCCGACCGACTTGCTCATTGTTGATGCCGTTAAGGATCGTGATGACCGGAACGATGTCAATGCCGGCCTGGTGCAGATGCTCGATCGCCTGCAGCTTGACGTCGAAGAGGTTTCCCACCAATCGATGTGAGTTTGCAGCGTTACCGATGCCGTCAAACTGAAGATAGGCATACCGCAGCCCGGCGTCGGCTGCCGCCTTCGCAAAGTCAAGACTCTTAGCAAACTCGATGCCGTTGGTCGCCGCCTGGACACTGTTGTAGCCGACCTTACGCGCGTAGCGAACGGCGTCCAGAAAGTAGGGCGACATCGTCGGTTCGCCGCCCGAGAACTGTACGGACATCTGCCGCTTGGGCTTGATCGTGATCGCGTTGTCCAGCAGGGTCTTGATGTCGTCCCAACTTAACTCGTGAACGAATCCAACCTGGTTGGCATCCATGAAGCACGGGTCGCACATCATGTTGCAGCGATTGGTTAGGTCGATCGTTAACACCGAGCCGCGACCGTACTCGATCGTGCTGCTGCCATGATTGTGAAGCTTTTCGTCATTGTGCGCGCGCATGTCGCTCCCGGGGAACGTCTCCTCGAGGTGACGAAAGAACTCGGTATCCATCGCCATGACATCCTCAAAATGACCGTGGATCGGACAATCCTTAATCATTTTGATCTTTCCATCGTCTTCCACTATTTGCGCTTTGATCTCCCCCACTTTCTCATGTAGGAGATCCTTATAGTCCTTCTTGCCGTCGAGGATTAACTGTCGCGCTTCCCGAACGCACTTGGGACACAACGAATCAGTCTCACGAGGCCAGCCCAACGGGGGCTTGACCTTCTCGGCGGACTTCAAAAGTGGTGTATCGGACCAGTTGGGCGTAAACGAGGGACGCTGCGCGATCTGATTCCATTTGTTGTAGAAGAACCAGGCACCACTGGCGGCGTAGGTAAGACCTTTCTCAACATACTTCACAGGCTTGTGCATTTCGACTCCTTAAACAGTCGGTGGCCGGCTATCGCCGGCCACCTGAAACTGTTGTCTCGTCGTAGTTCAACTTATTTATGGACATTAGAATAGCAACATAAGACCGTAAATGCTTATAATTTCAGCGGTTGGGCAGATCTGACGGATGAATGGGCAACAGACGAATTAAACGGACAGATCAGGCACTGCTGATCTGCGGACTCGGACACTCTGGGTCACAGATCTTCGAAACCATCAGGCTTGAATCCCCGCGCCCAAACTGACAATCTAAGGTCACACATGCGCTTTCACGCAGTTGTCGTGACCATCACAATCGCCACGCTGCTTGCCCCTTCGCTGCCCGGTTCGGAGCTCTTTGCTGCGGATTCCTTCGACCAGCGATACCGTGCGTATGCCGAGCTTTTGAGTGCTCATGTCGTAGATACACGGGTCGATTACGCACGGCTCAAGTCGAACCGCGTTGCGCTCGACACGGTCGCCATGGGATTTGCAAACGTCACTGCGGTCCAGCTCAAGATCTGGTCGGCGGAAGAACAAATCGCTTTCTGGATCAACGCCTACAACGTATTCACGTTACAGGCGATCGTGAACCACTATCCAATCGTATGGCGGTGGCGGAACCTCCTCACGCTGACGCCATGGAACAGCGTCAGACAAATCCCTGGCGTTTGGAGCAGCCTGCGCTGGGAGGTGGCCGGAGCCCGGAAGACACTCGACCAGATCGAACACGAGATACTCCGCCCGCTCTATCAGGAACCGCGCATTCATGTTGCGATCAACTGCGCATCCATCAGCTGCCCGCCCCTGCGTTTCGAACCGTACGTGGGCGAGTCCCTTACTCGACAATTGATCCTCGCCACACGCGACTACCTCGCCAGCGACCTTGGACTCCAGG
Organism: Vicinamibacteria bacterium; assembly: GCA_963578805.1. Lineage (GTDB taxonomy): Bacteria > Acidobacteriota > Vicinamibacteria > Vicinamibacterales > UBA8438 > CAUZIB01. The sequence goes on from CAUZDY010000004.1 coordinate 48,463, forward strand.
TTGACGGGTCGACGCTACGCCTGTCGAGTATTTTCGACTGGTATGGCAACGACTTTATCGAGAACTATGCGCACCTTGTCGAGGGCGGATCGGAGAAAGAACGCGCGGTGCTAGGGTTGGTCTCGGCCTACGGTCCCCCCGCAGCGGCGACACTTGCGCAAAGTGGAAATGCGAGGGTCAGGTACCTGAGATACAACTGGGTCTTAAACGACGTGGAAGACTAGTACGCGAGTCGCATCGACTCTTGAAACACCACGCACGTCTAAAGATGGATCCGGACCGTCAAGACTCAGCAGCAGTCTGGGTCGCACCCTGAGTCGTCAGTGGCCGTCACGTCGCGTGGGCTGGAAAGCCCGTCCACGATCGCAAACGAGCCGGCGTACGGGGGATTCGACAGCTTTGACGCGGTCTCGGTGCAAACCTCGATGGGCGTCCCGCGTGGAAAGAAGTGCCCCTCTTCATCAACGACCGCCTTCTGCGGTCCGAGATACATGGCATACTGCCCAACGTACTCACAGCCGGCCTTCTTCTCAAATTTGTACCCTCGGACCGTGACGGACGAAAACGTGCATCCCTCGACCTTTTTCCAGAAACTCTTCTGCAAGATCGACACACCGTAGAACCCTGAGCGCTCGATGGCGCTCAGGAATGCCTCCTCGGTCAACGCGCCGCTAATGCATTCCCCCCACAGCTTCCCGTCAGCCCGCATCTTTGGCGGCACGTCGCGATCGGAGACTATGTCGGCAACCACCATACGCCCATGATCCTTGAGCACGCGCCAAATCTCGCGAAGTACGCGGGGCTTATCTGATGAAAGATTGATCACACAGTTGGACGTCACCACGTCCGCCAGCGCGTCATCAATCGGAATGCATTCGAGATACCCCTTCCGGAACTCCACGCTGTCGTAGCCAAGCGCCTGCGCCACCTTAGGTTGGCAGCTCCGGGCCACATCGAGCATTTGATCGGTCATGTCGATGCCGTAGACACGACCATTCGGCCCCACTTTCTTGGCCGCGATGAAGCAGTCAATGCCGGCACCAGCGCCGAGGTCAACCATCAACTCGCCCATCGTGAGCGCCGCCGCCGTCACCGGACTCCCGCAACCATAGAAGCGGTCGACGACTTCTTTCGGGATGTGGGCCAAATCCTCGGCATTGGGTTGCACTGGACAGCAGAGCTCCGCCTTCGGTTGTTCGGCGGCATCACCGTAGAAATCGCGGACTGTCAGCCGCGATCGCTCCATCAGCTCCTCGGGCAGCACACAGGCGGAGTGCGTCGTCCTGACCAGCGTCGCCTCGGCGTCAGAATCACCGTGAAGGGTGTTGTCTCCCATGCCGCGAAACACAACGGGCCGGTCGAACCCCGACCGCGGCTGCACCCTGTCCAGACCTTCAGCGGCTAGATCGGACAAGGTATCTTCGGCCAAACCCTGATAGAGGTCGCAGTACGGGTCATGTGCGAGAAAACTACCCCTGACCCCGCTCCCTTCAGAAGCCGTTGTCCAATAGCCATGCTCCAGGTCACCCCCGCCACACAGAAACTTCAGCGTGCAGGTGCGACAAATCGATTTCTTTTCGACGGAGACGGCCCGAAGATCGCGACAGACCTCGCTCTTTTTCCAGATCTCGTCAAGCGTCTGCGTCGCGATGTCGCCACATCGGAGCTCGGGAACCCCGGCCATCGACGCCGACGGGTAGATCCACCCGTCCGTAGAGAGACACAGGCTATTCCACCCCGCACCAGCTAAGTCGTTTTTAATTCCTGGCGTCCCATCGAAACGCAGCCGGAATTCCTCAAGGTTGTCGATCGACACACCCAGCTCTGACGCCACGCCTCGAGCGTGTCGCACCGCGGTCAGAATCGCGTCCGCCGACGGGAGCTCCGCGAAGGGACCATCCAAGACTCGACCCCGCCGATGCGGCCAGAGCAGATGGACATCACGAACTTCGAGGCGCGCTGCGAGACGAATCAACCCCTCGAGATCCTCGATGTTATGTGTGAGAATCGTCGCCGTCATCGTCGGCGCGAGGTCGGCGGCCACCGCGGCACGCAGACCATCGATGATCCGCGCAAAGCTCCCCATTCCCCGGATTGGATCATTGACTTCGGGTGACGATCCGTCCAGGCTGACCTGAAGACGAACGCTCGGGCCATGCTCACCAGTCATAGCTGTGGTATCACGCGACTCGGTCCCTGACGCGAGTGCCGCCAATCGTTCCAAGCGCTCGCCCTTCAGCAGGGTGCCGTTGGTGAGTACGACCAGCTTACGCCGGTGCTTCACCACGACCCGCTCGCACAGCTCGAGGATGTCGGGACGAGCCAAAGGCTCGCCGCCAGTCAAGAAGACCCGCACGGCACCAAGTGCGACCGCCTGATCGATAGCCGCCACGATGCGGTCGGTGTCAAGGCCCTGGTCAAGTTCGGGTCCTGACGACACGAGGCAGTGCTCACAGGAGAGGTTACAGAAGTCGTTGACCTGGATCCAAAACTCGCGTAGGTGGCGGGTCTCCAAGTACGCGGCGCGTCCCAAATACGGAGCCGGCGCCGCACCATCGGTCGACAGGAAACCCTGACGTAACGCGTCACGCGCAAACGTCTCGACATGAAGCCACGCCCGGATTGTATCGAGACCAGATTGCGACGAGTACCTCCGGACGACATCGGCGAACGGTGTTCGGCCATCAAACTGACCGAGCAATCGGATACCCCGGTCATCACTAACGATCCAATTGGGAGAGCTCGGGTCAACCGCCACCCGCCCACCACGCGCATTCATCACGGAAAACGCCGGTGCCCGCAACAAGGTGGAGTCGTCGATATAAGTCGGCATCAGACGATTCTTTCTATGACGCGAAGTAGCGAGCGAAGGATCCGGACGAACACCAAGTCCATAGCCCTACCACCGCAACGAGTCCGTACTCCACCGGAACAACCCAGCTGGGAAGCACCCACCCGGTTCCGGTCAGCTCGGAGTTCCATACAACGTACGTCAACATCGATCCGAGCGTCCAGGCCACGAGAGCCCCGGTCACGCGAGTTGTCAGAAATGGTGTCAACCACACGAGATACCACGGATAGATCGCAGGCATGACAAGCAACGATGCGGCCATGGGCCACGCCCACGCCGCGGGATCGTCGACAGACATCTTCCACCGAGTAATGAACGCCGTGGTCAAACCAGCTCCGGCCGCAAGCGCCAACACCGGCACGACGCCGAGTCTCGGCTCAAGTAAGGCGAAGATCGGCCCGTTGAAACGCCAACTCTCAGCGTAGGCGCCAAGGGAGCCAACGGGCAACGCGAGACTCCCGTCGAGAAACGGAAGATAGACCAACCCGACCAACCCTACTCCCAAGATGGCGTCTCGGAGGCTCACCCGTCGCCACAGCAGCGGTGCCAGAACGACCGGTAGGAACTTGATGGTGAACGCCGCAGCCAAGGCTAACGTCGCAAGTAGGCCTCGACGTCGTGAAAGCGCAAAGCCAGCCACCACGACGAGACACGTTCCGACCACATCGATATGACCACCGCCCGCCCCTTCAATCACGACTAACGGATGCCACGCGTAGGCGATGACCCACCAGGGACTACGCCCCGTTGTCACCAGCCAACGCCACAGTATCAGCATCGTCAATAGATCAAACGCGACAACAGCGATGACGATCGCGGTCTCCGACTCATGAACGGCGGTCACGCCTCGGAAGAGCAGTTCGGCCGCCGGTGGATAAATCGTCGGGAGTGCGGCGTTGGTCGGATCAATTTGACGGGTCGCTTCGATATGTAAATGATCGAGCGCCGGATCGTCAGGAGCCGACCGGTATGGGTTGTATCCAAAATTCTGGACCCGCCCATCCCACACATAACGATAGACGTCGTCCGAGAGAAGGGGCGTGGCCGGTACGATCGCTACCCTCCAAGCCACAGCGAGGAAGAGAGATACCAGCAAGAGACGACGAGACTCTATGCCTCGTGACACAGCGATGAGAGCACACACGTAGGCAAGGCTACCGAGTACCATCAGCGCTATAAAGATGGCGCTATTGCCTCGGGTGTCGATCCGCGCCGCGGCGAGGAGGGCCGCCGTCAGCACCCCTCCGCACCCCAACACCCAGCCGGCGGTGCTAGTCATCGGTCACCGCTCGGAACGATGCCTTCCTCAGATCGCGTGTCCACCATAGTGACCAGATGGTGACGAGCATCCGAGAACCGGCGCGAAGCGCCCCAATGATCGTTCCCGAGATCTTGGAACATCCGATTCGGTCGCGCTGGCGCACCGGTACTTCCAGTGTTCGCAGACCAGCCTCTGCGGCCTTGACCTGCATCTCGATCGTCCACCCCCAGGTCTTGTCGGCCATCCGAAGACGGTCGAGGGCCGCGCGCGTGATGGCTCGAAACGGCCCTAGATCTCGATACTGGGTCCGCCAGAGCAGGTTAATGAGAAACACACAGAGGGCAGTCCCAAGACGAGCCGAGAGCGGCCGCCCTACACCACGCCGGTATCCGAGAACAAAATCGGCGCTCCCGGTGAGGATTGGTGTCAGAAGCAGACTCATCTCCTCTGGATAGTCGGTGCGATCCGCATCGAGGAAGACAATGATGTCGGCGTCGGTCTCGGCGCGAAGACCCGCAAGACAAGCGCGGCCGTAGCCTCGCGTCGACTCTGTGACGACGTTAGCTCCTAAGGAACCGGCAACCTCCGCGGTGCGGTCGGTTGACCCGTTATCGGCAACCGTGACCGTCGTCACTAAATCCGGAATCTCTTCGAGGACGTGGCCGATCGCCGCCTCTTCATCCAGTGCCGGAATAATCACTGCAATCTTCTGCGCTAGATTGTCAGGGATGCGCGAGAACCTAGTCTCTTCAGCTTTTGCGTCGGTCGGGGTCACTGAACGATCGGGACCATAATAGCGACGCGCTAACCACGTGGGTGACATGCCGATAAAAAATAGCCCCACGAGGCCGATATTTAGCATGGAGCGACGCACCCAGCCGTCCTGTTCCCAGCGTCTGGCCGACACCCGGATCGCCACCGGAGACCAGGTTAACGACCCGCATCGACGAAGACGACGCACCAACTCGAGGTCCTCCATGATCGGGAGCTCTGCATAGCCACCCTCTTCGCCGAACACCTTCCGCCGAACAAAAATACCTTGGTCGCCATACGGAAGTCCAAACAGGCGAGTGCGGAGATCGACGCTACGCTCCAGCACCCGCGCAGTCGGCGTCGTCGAATCGAGCCGGAAGCTGAAAGCACCACCGATGGCATCCGATTGATCGGCCTTATGTATCGCTTCGATCCACCCGTGCTCAGGGCAGGCGTCGGCGTGAAGGAACAACAGCCAGCGCCCCGTGGCCAAGCGCGCGCCGTGGTTCATCTGACGACCGCGACCGGGACTACTCTCGGCCCACTCAACCGTGGGGAAACGGCTATGGAGAGAACGCACCGACGGGTCGTTAGAATCGCCGTTGACGACCACTACCTCGTAGGTTGCTAACCGATCCCCGCTTGGGTGTCGACCGGGTGCCAGCGTCTCGAGGAGAGACGCAAGCTCGGTGGTATCGTGCAAGACCGGAATTACAATCGAGACAAGTGGTGTCGTCGTCATCTCGAAACCGACTCACGTGTCGTAACACGGACCGTGTTACGACCCCGGTGAGTTTAAACCGAGCCAGACCTCAGACTCCGACCATACACGGTCCAGGCTGGCTCCAAGCTGATGACCATCGTTTAGTATCACGAGCCGCACGTGAGGCCGAGACGACGCAAACCGTGCGACCATGTCGGGGTTAACGACATCGTCGCTCGCCCCTTGCACGATCAATGTCGGCACCGTGTTCGTCGCGGAGAATGAGTCGTACTGGCTCGCATCGGCAAATAACTCGTAGTGCACTCGTCGAACGTCACCGTAGGCGTAGTGTGTCATCTCAAGCCAGCCCGTTTCTCTCCAGTGCGCCAGTCCGTACGCTCCCAGTTTTGTTCGGCTGGTACCAAACTCTAACGCCGGAGCCAACAGAATCAATTGCTTCAGTTGCTCCGGAGGCACGCCCTCGCCGCGCAAAGCCCGCTCCGCGAGATGTAGCGCCACAAACGCACCAAGACTCGACCCGAACAGCACCACCGGCGCTGGAGGTAACTCCCCTACGACCATTTCCACTTGATCGATCATGCGACTCACGGTCAACGTCGAAAAGTCGGGTTCGTTCAGATCGGGACAGTGCAGTGTCAGACCGCGATTAGCCAGGCGTTCGGACAGAAAACTAACCTTGTCCGACTGCGGGGATGACGCGAAGCCGTGTAGATAGATAAAATGCGCCATCGGACAGCCATCATCCGGACTAGGTGTGCTCACAACATGTTTGGACACCCGGGCCGACATCGGCAGGGAATCTCACCTTCACCCTCAGTGTAATAGTTGTAGGTCAACTCCTCCCCCGCCTGAATGTGAAGACTCGCACAGATCAGAATAGTGTGACCGATGATCGTGCTGTAACAGTTCGGCCTGCAGGAGTGGTTGATAAACCGCGCATCGTTGCCTCCCACATGTGCATCGCGCGCCCAGCGTCGATTGATCCTAAAACACCAAATTTGACCCTTTCGAAGATACCGCTCCTCTCTTTTCTCGCTCTCGGGAATCGTTACCTTCTCACCAGTGTACTCAACGATGCGCTTGTTTTTACGAATTGGCTCGGCGGCAAAGACGCCCCACCCGTGCAATCGGGAGTGCCGCCGTTCGATGGTGGGAGGATTCTTGATCTGCGGGACCGGAATCTTCATAGACGGAAGGTGGCCGTGATCGCAACGCCGGTCTCCGGCGTGCCAGAGTCAGTGGGGATTATAATCCGGGCCGATGGCCGACTGGTGTCAAGAGCCTCCGCCGAGGCTGTTGCTGAGCGGTATCGCGCAGTTCAACCGGGGCGAGTTCTTCGCGCAGCATGAAACCCTGGAAGACCTGTGGCGCCAGGAACGTCGTGACGTGCGACGTCTCTATCAAGGCGTCTTACAGATCGGCGTTAGCCTGTACCACATACAGCGACAAAATCATCATGGGGCGGTGTACATGCTAACCCGGGGAACGAGCTACCTCCGCCCTTTCTCGCCGACGTGTCAGTCTGTCGATGTGGCAGATCTGCTGAGGCAAGCATCCAGGGTCCTGTCGGCAGTCCAACAGCTCGGCAAAGACAAACTCGAGCAGTTCGATTGGTCCCTCGCCCCACAGGTACATCTCGTTGGTCTGCCACCCGTCGAACAGTCGTGACGACTGCTATACTCGCACGATGCATCTGACATCCATACCGACCGGTCAGCCGAACCGATATCGTGAGTGACGTCACGTGTCTTTACCCGGCTTCACTGACGACACCCTGTCCTTCCTTCGTCGACTAAAACGTCACAACGAGCGCGACTGGTTTCGAGCACACCGCGATCAGTATGAAGCGCACGTCCGGGCACCTATGGAACGGGTCATAGAGCGGCTGGCGATGGACCTCCCCGCCTTCGCGCCAGACCTCGTCGCCAACCCGAAGGCCTCAATATACCGAATTCACAGAGACACTCGGTTTTCGCCAGACAAGACGCCGTTCAAGACCCACGTCTCAGCGGTGTTTCCTCACCGGCGATTGACGAAACATGGCGGCGCGAGCCTCTACTTCCACGTCGCCACCGACCACGTTATGATCGGGGCCGGAATCTATGCACCCGAACCGCGTCAGCTGTATCAGCTGCGCCAGCATGTTTCAGCGAACCTGAACCGGTTCCGCGCCATTGTCAAGTCGCCCGCGTTCCTGCGTAGTTTCGGAGAGATCGGCGGCCAACGGTTAAAACGGACTCCCAAGGGATTTACTGCCGACGATCCGGCAGCGGATTACCTGAAGTTCCGTCAGTTCCTAGCCAGCACGGAACGACCGCCTGGCTTTGCGACACGTCCTCGGTTCTACAGCTCGCTCAAGCGACTGTTCGAACACCTAGCGCCGTTCGTCAGGTTTCTGAACGAATCGCTGACCGATGGACGAAAGCGACACCTGGACCGGTTGTCTTCTGTCTGACCCCTCCGGTGTATCCAAGTCGCCACGTCCGATGTGGTCGAAACTCTACCCCCGCGCGTGACGCAGCACACCCTTTAGGTGCGGATACACGAACTCGATCCCTGGCGCCCGTAGCAGACGACGTGCCTGATGACTATCTCTCCGACAGACAACCGTAGATCGGTCCAAACTAAACCAGGCGCCTCTGTCATCAGGACCTGCATCGTGTGTTCCCCTTATCATGCGCCAAAGGTTGTCGTGGGAGTGAACGCGTCGTCACGCAGCACATCGACGCGATAAACATATCTGGGATACTCCAGCGGTGAGCAGCGCCGGCCAAATCTGTACGTACGTCAAACTTATGACGTTAGTGTGTGCCTTCTTGAAGCACAGTTGGAGAGGGTCCCCTGACGTCCCACACAATGCGCAACCAGGAAAGAAAAATGACCCCGTAGTGAGTGAAGTCTATCTCCCACCAATGGAACCCCTGACGCTCTGAGGCGGGGTATCGGTGGTGATTGTTGTGCCACCCTTCGCCCCCGGTGACAAGGGCCAGCAACAGGCTGTTCCGGCTCTCGTCATCGGTGGCGTACCGGCGTGTACCAAGGGTATGCCCGATCGAGTTGACCGCAAAGGTAACGTGATAGAGAACGGTCGTGCTGCAGAACAAGGCGACAACAACCAACTGCCAACCCGTTGTCCCAAGCGTAGGATAAGCCGTGGCAATCCACTCACCGAGAAAATACAGCGCAACGCCAAGGGTAACCGGGGCGACGTAGTGATTCCGGTCGAGTAAAACAAGCTCCGGATACTTCACCAGATCGGGAACCCACTCCACCTTCGTCCGCTGATTCTTGGGACTCATGATCCACCCGACGTGAGCCCAAAAGAATCCCTTAACACCAGGCGGATGAACATCCTCCTCAGTATCGGAATGACGATGATGACTACGATGATGCCCCGCCCACCACAGTGGCCCCTTCTGCGCTGCGGTCGTTCCCAGCCAGGCCAGCACAAACTGAAAGACACGGGTCGTTCGAAACGTCTTATGGCAGAAGTATCGATGATACCCGGCCGTGAGCCCGAACATCCTGATTGCCAAGGTGAGAAAGCCGATCAACAGAGCTGTCGTACTCGCACCGGTCCACGCCACGGCCAGACAGGCTACGTGGATGCCAATGAACGGCAGGCTGCGAAAAACGTCGATGGTAGCGAAACTGCTCCGGGTCAAGGTAGTCGCGGTAGGCGTGTTTGACAAAACTTCTCCCGTGCTGTTGAGGCTCAAGACAACCGCCCTAGATGCTATACGCCCCGGCCGACGTGGGGCGAGAGCCAAGCTACTCGTGGTCGACAGCTGAACTCTCCGCTGACTCGGTCTTTGTGGATCCTAATGCATCCTTGGAACGACGACCGTCAAGCGCCATTTGCTGTGGCGCCACTCAGCCGCTTGGCACAGCGGGTCACCGTTAGGGCAAGATCTCCCGCTTCGCTCTACGAAGCACGAGGAGAGAAGATGCTGGAAGTCTTCGAGCAACGAACATCGCCGCTGGAATGCCTCCGCGAGTCAGCCGATTCTACTTCAGTCCACGCCGTGCGAGGAGTGGTCCGATGTCGGGGCTAGCACCCCGAAAATCGAGGAATAACGTCATCGGCTCGCGACTGCCTCCCTTTGAAAGAAGCGCCCGCCGAAAATGGTCGCCGTTCCGCCGGGTGAGTCCGCCGTTCGCTTTAAACCACTCAACAGTATCAGCATCAAGTACCTCGCTCCATATGTAAGAGTAGTAGCCAGCTGAATAGCCACCGCTCCAAATATGGGAAAAGTAGGTACTGCGATACCGTGGCGGAACAGTCACGAGCGCAACGCCGGCAGCCTCAAGTGCGGCTGCTTCAAACGCCTCCACGTCTTCGGCACCAGGCACGTCGTCAACACCTAGCTGGTGCCAGGCTTGATCGAGCAGTGATGCGGCCAGATACTCAGTTGTCGCAAACCCCTGGTTGAACGTTTCGGTTGCGAGCACCTTGGCGAGTAGCTCCCGTGGCATCGGCTCGCCGGTCTCGTGATGTATGGCGTAATTCTTAAGTACCGCGGGCCACGTGGCCCACATTTCGTTCACTTGTGACGGGTATTCCACGAAATCTCTCGGCACAGATGTACCTGCAAAGTACGGGAACCGTACGTCTGAAAACAGACCGTGCAGAGCGTGTCCGAACTCGTGGAACATCGTCTCGACTTCATCGAAAGTCAGTAATGTCGGCTCCCCCTCTGGAGGTTTTGACACGTTTAAGTGATTAGCGATGACTGGCCTGGTTCCAAACAGTTGGGACTGCGAGACATACGAACTCATCCAGGCCCCACCGCGCTTGGATGGACGAGCGTAGTAGTCGGCAACAAAGAGACCCAACGGCGAACCATCGGCGTCAAAAACCTCCCAGATTCGCACGTCAGGATGGTAGACGGGCAATTCCCTACGTTCCTCGAAAGTTAACCCATAGAGACGGTTGGCCGCGAAAAACACACCGTTCTGGAGAACGTTGTCCATTTCGAGGTAGGGACGCAGCTCAAAAGCTTCAAAGTCGAATCGAGCCCCCCGCACCTTCTCGGAGTAGTAGGCCCAGTCCCACGCCTCGACGGCGATGCCATCACCTGCAGCGAACGACTGGAGGTCGGCCACCTCGCGCTCGGCGTTCGCAACCGCAGGCGCCACGAGACTAGCGAGCCGCGTGTTCACCGCGTCGACCGTCTGAGCTGTCTCCTCTTCAAGAACATAAGCCGCGTGGTTAGGGTACCCAAGCAGGGCTGCCCGTTCGGCGCGAAGGTGGGCTATCCGGCTGATGACTGCCCGATTGTCAAACTCACCACCCTGGCTGTTCCGCACCAGCGAGGCCCGCGTGATCCGTCGGCGCAGTGCGCGATTCTCCAACGATGACAACGCCGGCTGCCCACTGGTATTAAGCAGCGCCACGACGTACTTGCCTTCCAGGTCACTGACCTTGGCCGCCTCTGCGGCCGCCGCGATCTGATTGTCAGACAAGCCCGTGAGTTCCTCCCGGGTGTCGACGACGACCGTCGAAACATTGACCTCGTCGAGGACGTTCTGACTAAACGTAGCTTGCAACGTGGCCAACTCAGCATTGATGACCTGCATGCGTGCCTTCTCTGACTCCGATAGCTCAGCGCCTGCCCTCACGAAGTCGGTGTAGTACTCCTCAATCAATCGATGCGACTCCTCGTCAGCGTCAAGCGTCTTGCGTTGAGCATGTAGTGTCTTGATCCGCTCGAAGAGGGCTGGATTCAGAAGAATCTGGTCGCGGTGCGCGGCGAGCCGTCGCGCAATCTCTGGGCGCATCTCGTTCATCGCGTCGTTTGTGTCCGCAGTCGCTAAAATAAAAAATGTCGTCGCGACACGGTCAAGTAGACGGCCCGATCGCTCCAACGCAACGAGGGTGTTCTCGATGCTTGGAGCGTCCGGCGTGCTCGTAATCACATTCGTTTCGTCCAGCTGTTCAGCGATTCCCCTCTCAAAAGCCGGGAGGTAGTGATCGGTATCGATTTGATTGAAGGGTGGTAGCTGGTGTAGCAACGAGCTTTCGACAAAGAATGGGTTCATCTTGTTTATCGGAACGCCGGCAGGGCGCATGCTTGGCTCAGACAACGTACAGGTAACCACCACCAGTGCCAGTCCCAACACGATCGGACTCACGAACGGCTTCATAGACAATCGTTTTCGGAAACATTCGCCGGTGGAGGATAACCGAACGAGCAGCAGGACAGGTCCAGCCGTGGCATCGACTGCCTCGTTCAGGCGGCACTCCGTGCGCCCAAGGCGGCGGCAACACTAACCGAAGCGGTTGAAACCGGCGAGGCAATGGTACCCGAAGCAGTCGTGTGGTGTTTGTGGAAGTCGGAATCGTAATGCTTCCTGATCGTGCCTACCCAGGGGTCGCTCTGCACCAGCGGCCGGCTAATACAGCCGTCCAGACCGTTAGTAGAAATCGTGGGACTCAACGTCTGGACCGGCCGTCCATAACCCTTGACACCGCCGGGCCTTGACTGAGGTCACGCCATCCTGGATCTGTAAGCGTCCGTCGATCAGAAGGAACGGCTGCTCGAGAATGATCATTTTTTGCTCGGTAAAAAGTGGCGGTCGAATGATGACGTTTAAGAATCCGGTCTCATCTTCGAGCGTCAGAAAAACGAACCCTTTCGCCGTTCTAGGACGTTGCCTAGTAATGACGGCACCAGCTACGCGTACACGACGCCCATGTCGAACTCGGGGTAGATCGGCAGCACGTAGCACACCCCGCATCGCCAGCTCCTGACGCCGGAACGACATCGGATGAGGCCCAATCGTCAGACTTGTCCCCTTGTAATCAGCCACGACCCGTTCAACCGGAGTCATGGTTAGTAATGGTGAAGCTGCGGACTTCTCTCCTGACCCCTGGAAGAGCACCCCCGCTTTTTTTGCCGCCTTCTCGATCTGCCACAACGCGGCCCGGCGGTCATATCCAAACGTATTGAGCGCCCCAACCTCTGCCAGGGTCGCAAGCTCTTCACGATGCACACCCGTCCGCGCGATGAAGTCATCCAATGAACCGAACCGAGCTTCACTCATGACACCTCCCAATCATGTGCACACGTGCAACAAAACAGACGCTTACCAGCCACCGTCTGGACACTGTCGAGCATCGATGGATCATCACACCCGCATTGAGGGCAAAAGAGTCTGGGGTCGGAGCTGGTCGGAGATCGGAGTTCCTTAGTCGCGAGTCGTTGGTCGCTGATCGTGGGGGGGCGGACCGACTCAATCGCCCGGCCCACGACTTCGCGTAGCCCTGCGATGTATCGCAACCCGAGCCGGATCGTGCCGTCGTCATCCACCGTGCAATCCCAGTGCGAGTACTGGACGTCGATTCCAGCGAAACGCACCCCGTGGCGCTGGGCATCTTTGACGAGCGTCGCCGGACTGTAGAACCCCATCGGCTGGTTGTTGAGTAACGCCGTATAGAACGCCGCTGGATAGTGGACCTTGAGATAGGCACTCGCATAGACCAGTAACGCAAAGCTGGCGGCATGCGATTCAGGAAAGCCATACAACGCAAACGGCACAATCGATTGGACAACCTGCTCGATCGTCTCACCGGTAATCCCCTGCCGCTTCATCCCCTCGCGAAGCTTGGTCTCGATCTGCTTCATCCGACGCTTCGACCGCTTGAATCCCATTGCGCGGCGAAGCTCCTCTGCTTCCCCTCCGGTAAATCCAGCGGCCACCATCGCGATCCGTAACAACTGTTCTTGAAATAACGGCACCCCGAGGGTGCGCTTCAGAATCGGCTCGAGTGACGGATGGGGATACGTCACCGGCTCCCGGCCGGCTCGACGATGCAGATAGGGGTGCACCATCTGCCCCACAATCGGACCTGGGCGGATGATCGCTACTGCGACGACAATGTCATAGAACCGCTCGGGGCAAAATCGTGGCAACATGGCCATCTGAGCGCGTGATTCCACCTGGAATACGCCAACGGTGTCAGCTTCTTGCAACATGCGATATACCTCCGGGTCATCGGGAGGCAGGTGTGCCAGATCGACCTTTGGTATCGGCGTGTTGATGAGGGTGATCGCTTCCTGGATCGCCGCCAGCATTCCCAACCCCAACAGGTCGACTTTGACGATGCCCATATCGGCACAGTCATCTTTATCCCACTGCACGACGACCCGGTCCGGCATGCTCGCGTTTTCTAGCGGCACAACCTCATCGAGCCGCCCCTGGCAGATCACCATCCCTCCAGAGTGCTGACCGAGATGACGTGGTAGATCCTGGATCTGCTTCCAGAGATCTCCGAACGACTGTATCGTCGAATCAGTGAAATCGACGCCAACCTCACGCAGACGCGTGTCCAGACGCTCGTCAGGATCGGTCCACTCAAAATTGTGCATCGCTTTCGCCAGTCGATCGATTTGCATGGATTCGATCGATAACGCCTTTCCAACCTCACGAGCCGCGCTTCGACCTCGATAGGTGATGACGTTGGCCGTCATGCCGGCACCGAGTCGACCGTAGCGTTCGTACACATACTGGATGACCTGCTCGCGAAGTGCACCACTTGGCAGATCCAGATCGATGTCGGGCCACTCACCGCGTTCCTCTGACAAGAACCGCTCAAAAAGTAGTCCCATCCCAACAGGGTCGACAGCAGTAATGCCCAGGCTGTAACAAACCGAGCTATTGGCGGCTGACCCGCGACCTTGAACCAGGATGCCGTGCTGTCGACAGTAATTGACAATGTCCCACACGATGAGAAAGTAGCCATCCAAGTCGAGTTTCTCGATCAGGTCGAGTTCCCGTTCCACTTGACGCCGTGCGCGGTCGCAATACGGACGATATCGCTCCCGTGCACCAACCTCGGTGATCTTCCGAAGAAATGAGCTCATCGTTTCCTCGGAAGGCACCGGATACTTTGGCAAGCGATATCCGAGATCTGCCATCGTGTAACTCAGGCGATCGGCAAGCTCACGCGTCGCCGTAACCGCATCTGGAAGATCCCGAAACAATGCGGCCATCACGGACGGTGGTTTCAGATACCGCTCAGCGTTTTGGTGAAGACGCCGGCCAACTCGAGCGAGTGTGGTCTTGTGACGGATACAGGTCAGCACGTCATAGAGTGGTCGGCTTGAGGTGTCCGCAAACCGCACGCCGTTTGTGGCAATCACCGGCACGTGATAGGCCGATGCCATCGCCCGAAGCGCGTGGTTGTCGTGCTCCTCCTCCCGGAGGAGATGTCGCTGAAGCTCGACATAAACCTGCGTGCGGCCAAACAACCCAAGCAACCGGTCGAGTACGCCGCCGACGCCGTAGCTATGTCCCATCAGCGCAGGGCGACCGACCAACGCGACCAGCCCAGTCGCATACCCATCGAGCTCTTCGAGTGCAAGCGCCCCTTCGCCTTTGGGTGCACCCAGTTTTATCCGAGTAATGAGACGACTGAGGTTTCGATATCCCTCTTGGGTTTCAACCAGCACAGGCAGATGCCACACCGCCGGAAGACAAGGCTGTGAACGTGTCCCCTGACTGGCCCCGTTCGCCCTGATTGTGAGTTCGCTTCCGATGATCGGTTTCACGCCGGCGGCCACGGCAGCTTTGTGAAACCTCGGAGCCCCATACACACCATCTCGATCAAGGAGAGCAAGCGCCGGATAATCCAAGACTGCGGCCCGCTCCACCAACGTTTCGGGCAGCGATGCGCCGTCGAGAAAGGAAAATGCCGAAGCGGCGTGGAGTTCGATATACACGCGCTCCCTCTCTAATCCATCAGTCCTTCGACAAACCAGCGCTTGGAAACTCGATCCCGAAAAATCCGATACACGCCGCCGTCGCTCAGCTCAACGTCCCATTCATCGTGGTCCCATACTGAATAGGACGGCATCCACCAACGCCCCGAGCTTCGCCATGGCCCGGCGCATGTGACTACCCGTCCATTCGCCGAGTTCGGCTGCAACGTCGACACTCGCACGGGGTATCCGTGCTCAACGGTCACCCGAGCCGATACCGGATGACGAAATCGACGAAGCACAGACAATAGACCTGTGCCAACCCGCGGCTGTTCGTGTTTGGGGGGATGAGACTTGGGGGCGAATGGGCACATCTCAAACACCCCAGGCTGGTGGGTATCGACCAGTGCCGGTGACCCGCAACGCTGGTCCCCCATCAAGACCGTCAACCGAACCAGTAATGTCGATAGACTTTCCGCAGACGGAACAGCCCTTTCTAACAGAGAGAACTGCCGTGTCCGCGCAGGGACCGGGTCGGCCACGACTGTCACGCGGTCGATTCCGGTCGATGGTGGATGTGCGTCCAGGTCGAGAAGGATGAGTGTTCGTAAGACGTTCGGGTCGCTGACCGCCGTCGGAAATCGTAATGTGCGTTCATGGGTCTGGCGTGACACCAACGTCAATCGGACACGCAGCCTCTCGGCGGCTACCCCACGCTTCTTGAGATGCGCACACAGCGGATCGAGTACCCGGCCGAGTACAAATGACAGAAGTTCGAGACCTTCGATCGGCCACTCAAGTGTCACCGTCTCCTCGAACCGTTCTGCCACTGCCTCTGGGACAAGCGGCCGACTATCCTCGCCACGTGCGATCCTCTGGAACTCCAGGCCACCGTGGCCCAATCGGCTGAACAGTTCGTTCGCTGGCAGAGCCGCAAGCTCACCAAGCGTTCTGACCCCCCAGCGCTGCACCACAGGCAACAACATGAGCACTGATACGACACGTGAAGACAATGCAACCGAACCCACGGTACGCTCGGAACTTGACCGACGTGTTCGTATCGGTCTACCCAGAATGCTGGTCTGCGCTTTTGAAAGCTGCTTTACAACTGAAATCGGCAAAGTCGACAGCGCCTCGGCCTCAGCGTGTGATGGAATAATCGTAAGCTCGCACCGTCCCTGTGTCGCCAGCAAGGCCGCCATTTTCGTCCCAGCAACGGCGACGCGTATACCAAGGTCCCGCTCAGCAGCAACGCGTCGCAATCGCTCACCCATCTCACGTGGGGGACCCCACACATGTTTCAGCCCATGTACATCCATCACGACAAGGTCTGGACCATGCACCTCGACTCGTGGCGAGTGCTCGTGTGCAAGGTGTACGAGTGTATTTATGAGATCCAATCCGGAACGAGAAGTGGTGGAACGTGGTGGGTGGTAGAGACAGGCGAACATGGGAGAGAGAATCGTGGGTTGTGGGTTAAAAGTGGTGAGTCGTGGGTCGTGAGTCGTGAGTTTTGAGTCGAAGCTGATAACTGGGATAACGTGTCGACTCCACACGCGTATCAATGTCTATTCCGCGAAATACTCGGTTTTGCGTTGCGTCACCTGACCATTGCGTTGAGCGAGACACCCCAAGAACGATCGAATGACCACCGGCGCTCCTGCCCATTGCTGTAGAGGCAACGACGATTCCAATCGTCTCACTCCCCTTGATGGCACGCGCTAGTCGTAACCAGGTTGTAAACGGCAAACGCCGGAGAGCCTGCGCCGGAGCCTCTGCAAAATCAACTGCGATGACACCAAATCGATCGGTCTGCGTGACAAGACCTACCGCTTTGACAGCCTGGTCGATACAGTGAAAGGCCATTCGTGGTGCACTCTGGCGTCCGCGGACCCAGAGCACACGAGACAAGTCGACCCCAGCCGCCTGGCTCGATACCGGGTCGAAGTTGTCGAACGTATCGATAAGCGCTACGGCCTCGCCTCGGTCGGTGGCGGCTGCAATGACTGCGGCCAGCACACTTGTCCGCCCAGATGAAGGGGGACCGACAACTTCGGAAAGATGTCCCCGAGCAAGCCCCCCACCCAGAGATTTATCGAGTTCACTCACGCCTGTCGTGGCCAAGCGCTCCACAGGTAACAGACGCGAGGAAACGAGTGAATCGCCGAGGCTCTTTGCGTGTAGTAGAGACTCAAGTTTGGCTATATTTGTGTTCATTTCGCTTTTTGTTCGCCTATTGTATCTAAGCTCAGCAGGTTGGTCAATCTCCAACAGCGGCCTGCTAAAATGAACAAGAGGACGTGATGTTCTTCGAACTCGTCAACATCTTGTTACGCAGATTCAAACTCCGATGCCCATGCTGTGGTCACGGGCATCTTTTCCAAACGACGTTTCGACTCCGCGTCCGGTGCGAGGCCTGCGGCGAACGGTTCGAACGTGAGCCAGGTCAGTGGTTCGGCGCCGTCTATGTGAATCTTCTACTCACACTCGTGCTACCGGTTGTCGGATTCACCGTGACACAAACCCTTACCTCACTCTCGATGTCTCAACAGATTGGAATCTGGACGCCTGTTGCCGCACTCGGGCCGCTGGCGTTCTATCGACTCTCGCAAGGGCGCTGGACCAGCATCGTCTTCCTCGGAGAAGGGCTGTACCTTCCTTGGCCAAACCGGTAGACGATATTCAGAGCACCTCCCCTGATCCCATAGCGACACACGCTACCCCGGCATCGGCCGGTGGACGGATCCTTCGACGTCTTGCGGCGGCGTTTGCGTTTCCCGATTTCCGCAACCTCTGGCTCGCCGCCTTCACGTCAGCTGTAGGAACGTGGATGCAGCGATTCGCGCAACAGTGGCTGATCCTCACTCTGACCGGCTCAGCCTTTCTTCTGGGTCTTGACTCATTTCTCGGAGAGCTTCCTCTATTGCTCTTCACGCTCATTGGCGGCGTGATCGCCGACCGCCACGACCGACGCCAACTCCTAATCGCCTCGCAGACGATCCAAATGCTCTGCGCCTTGATCTTGACAGGATTGGTCTTCTTTGACGTCGTCCAGATTCACTACATCCTGGCTCTGTCTTTCCTAACCGGGACAGCACAGGCCTTCGGTGGCCCGGCATTTCAGTCGATGATCCCATCGTTGGTACCACGTTCGACTCTGCCAAACGCTATTGCGCTGAATTCCGTTCAGTTCAACCTAGCTCAGATGGTCGGGCCGCTAATTGGAGGCGGTGTGCTCGTGGCACTGGGTATGACGGTCTGCTTCGGACTCAACAGCGTGTCGTTTCTTGCCGTCATCATCGTCTTGAGCCTGATGCGTTTTCCGACACCCACGACTGACACCCGGCAACGCCTTATGGTCGAGCTCAAAAGTGGTCTATCGTTCGTTCGTCGCCAGCCTGCGCTGCTGGCGTTGACTGTACTAGCGATGGCGACCACGACCCTTGGAGTGCCAGTCCGCGCCTTCCTCCCGATCTTCGCCGACGACGCCGCACACCTGAGCCGGATGATGGCCGCGCTTGGAGGCGGCGCCGTGGCGGGGGCCTTTACGGTCGCATGGCTCGGAAAGTTCCAGCACATGGGCCGAACCCTGCTCGTCGTGCAGGTCGCGTTCGGGGGGTTGGTCACGACGTTTGCGTCGCTACCGATCACGAGCCTGAGCTACGTAATTCTTTTTTTTGCGGGGTCAACGCTGCTGGTGGTGTTCGCGCTCACCAACTCACTGGTGCAGTTGGCGGTCCCCAATGAGTTAAGGGGCCGCGTGCTGAGCATCTATATGATGGCATTCCGGGGCGGCATGCCACTCGGGAGTCTCATCAGCGGCTACTTCATCGCACTGTCATCCGAACAGGTCGTGATCGCAGTCAATGGCCTACTGCTGTCAACTGTGGCGTGCTACTTCCTGATTCGTAGCCATGGAGTAAGGGAGCTGTAGGGCACGAGAAGTCGAAGAGACAGGACACGTTCGGCTGACTCGCATCAATCCCTCACCAGCGCTCTCCACTCAAACTCCCACCGCAGCGGCACCCGGGCCGGCAGGTAGCAGATCTCGGAATCACACGCCTGGTAATCGAGCGTGCCTTCGATGATCAGGGGATCACCAGTCTGGGCCAACTCGCTAGTCTCATCGTTCATAGAAATCGTGATCTCCTGGACAAACGTAAATGGCGCCTCATAGACGGAAACCGTTTCGCGCAGCGGCTCGAAACGGTAAGGCGTCGAGACCGGGTAGACGGCGGCCTGTTGTTGGATGAACTCCGGTGTGTCCAGACGGAGGCGGATCACCTGATACGTGTGGTCGCCAGGAGCATAGACATGCATCTCGGTCTTTGGCATCACGTCAACAATGAGCGAAAAGCGATTACCCGGTGCGACGACAGTATCACTGGCGTATGACACCAACTCCAAATGGTCGGTCTCCACCCGGGTCGCATCGCGATCCTGTCCGGTGATCGAATCGCCAAGCCGTAAAGCGAAGCTCGAGACGGTCAACCTCTCCTGATACCTAGGTTCAAAAACGCGGTCGACGACGCGACCTGAAGGGTCCAGAATGAAGGTGCCTGGATACGGAATTCCGGATACCCGGGTGCCCTCGGCTTCGCGGTTAAGAATGCCGTACCGCTGAATAACCACCGACCCAACATCGGAGAGCAACGAAAAGTCGATTCCCCACCGGTCGGAGAAAACCCTTAGGGTCTCTTGAGGATCATACAGAATGGCAGCAACGCCGAACCCCTGAGCCCGTAGCGCGTCACGACGACTTTGCAGCTCCACGAGCTGCGTTTTACAGTACGGTCACCAATCGACCGAGCGACTGAAATAAAGCCAGAGTCCGTTCGGACCCATGAGCGACTCCAAGTTGTGCTGTTGGCCGTATTGGTCCGTGAGCGAGAACGTCGGAACATGCTCTCCGACCTGGGGGCCCAACTGGGACACGTCCGGTACTGGTGCCTGGACCGACACGACCGTGCCGAGCAGAACAACCAGGGTTGCCGTGTGAACGAGTTTACAAATCATTGACCGATAAGACGCGGCGAGAACACTCCACAAGTGTCACCGCGTCTCGACTATCGTAGCAAACACGAATGTCAAACACCTACTCGTGACACGGGCCACACCCCGCGTCGCTGCCCATTACTGCCATCGCCTGACGATCGACACCAGAGACAACCGTGAAACAGCTGGTAGCCCTCTTCCTACGGCTCGGGATTACCGCCTTCGGCGGCCCGGCGGCCCACATTGCAATGATGCGGGACGAGGTCGTCGACCGACGGCACTGGATGACCGATTCGGAGTTTCTCGATCTCTTGGCAGTCACCAATCTCATCCCGGGACCGAATTCGACCGAGATGGCTCTTCACATCGGCTACAAGCGCGGTGGGCTCCCTGGCCTACTCACCGCTGGGGCTTGTTTCATCGTCCCGGCCTGTCTTCTAGTGATGATGATCGCCTGGGGATACACGCGCTACGGAGACACGCCTCAGGTCGCGTGGCTGACGTATGGAGTGGGCCCGGTCATCATCGCGATCATCCTGCAGGCAGTTGGGAAGCTCACACGCAGTGTGAGCGGAGGGATCACATCAACGGTCATCGGTCTAGCGGCGACCGCGCTAGCCATCGGCGGCGTTAACGAACTCACACTTCTTGCCGGAGGCGGAATCGTCGCCTTGGTAGCTCGTCGCGTAGCACGCGCCACGGTGGCGGGCATCTTCGTCATGCTAACGGTGTCCGCCGCGACTGTCTGTGGGGCAACTCTGGCCGCCGCGACGGCGGTCCCGGTGACCCTGACCCGACTCACGTTGTTCTTCCTCAAGGTCGGTTCAATTCTGTTTGGTAGCGGCTATGTGCTACTAGCGTTTCTCCGAGCGGACCTGACCGAACGATGGTCGTGGCTTACGGAGCAGCAGCTAATCGATGCGGTCACGGTCGGACAGATGACGCCGGGCCCGGTGTTCACGACGGCCACGTTCATCGGCTTCCTGCTCGGCGGATGGAGCGGCGCCGTCCTAGCCACTCTTGCGATTTTTGCGCCCGGTTTCATCTTTGTCGCCGTGACCCATCCGCTGATCGGACGCTTGCGCGCGTCCGCGCTCGCGAGCGACCTGGTCGACGGCGTGGCGGCCGCATCGCTCGGCCTCATGGTCGCGGTCACGTGGCACCTTGGACGCGCCGCAATCGTCGACCTGCCGACGGCGGCCCTGCTCGTGGCGTCTGGAACGACTCTGACGGTCTGGCGTCCCAATTCAACTTGGCTAATCGTCAGCGGCGCCGTCCTCGGCTGGGTGCTGCGCGGAGGGCAAGGGTAGCCTGCTAGGCTGAGCCCTTTGAATTGGCCTTTGGCACTGGAGCCGTCATCCTAAGCGCTCGGGCGACCATTCGCGTTGGATCGGACCGAGACAACGCCCCACCACGCTCCGACCAGACGCGGGTCGCAGACGCCGCCGTATCTCGACAGACCCGAAGAAGCGACTCCCGTTTACCAACGTACTGACTATGCAGATCACGGCAGTCGCGGTTAAGGGTAAGTCTCAATGACTCGAGGGCGGCATGCAAGAGTAGGTCGTCAGCGTCGTCTGTCGACACCGTGAGATCTTGAATCAGCCTACCGAGCACCTCGAGGTCATGTAACCGACCGAGAACTTCCTGGGCCTCCTTGAGCTCCCGCACTGCCTCCCGTGTCCGAACTTTCCCGGTATCCCTGGCCAACTCAAGCGTATAGCGCAGCTTCTTTGTCGCGATTCGGACGCGATGAACTCGGTCAGAGACGTAAAGTGAACCAGCTTCGCCAATGGCGCGCTGAACCCCTTCGGATCGACGTTCCATCCGGACGGCTAACATCTGCACCCACCCGCCGGTCTGCTGGCGAATTCCAAGGACTCTGGCAACGTCGGCGAGATCACGTTCAAGCTTGCACACATTGAGCGACGACAGGCGGTCAAGCATCCGTTCACGCTGCTCCTGGCGTTGATCCTGCAAGTGCTGCTGTAGACGCCAACCAGACGCAGTGTCAACGCTACCAGCCTGAATGATTTCTTCGGCCACACCGATTGACACGTCGATCTCGCGAACGTCGCCCAGAATCTTCCCCAAGCGACGTACTCGACGCAGCGCCCTATTGGCTACCCCACCAGGCACCTCACAGGCACACAGCGGTAGAATCTCCCGGAGCCGACGAGTGGCTACGCGGCCTTTGTGAAGCGACTCGATCTCGCCCTTGAGTGCCCTGGGAAGGTGTTTGCTTAGAGCACGCAGCAGTCGCTCCACGGGTCGTCGTAAAGGCTGTGAGACAGTCATGATAGGATGTCCAGCCGGGTCAACTCACGCTCGCCAGAGAGTCGTTGATCTTATCGAAACTCCATGAGAATAACCGCTACCGACATCTGCGTGAACTCGCTGCACATGATCGTCGCACAGCTACTTTCTGACCGATTCTTGGAAGTCGTCGATCGTGAGAGACACAACGCCGGTCCGCCGAATCGGCGAGGAACCAACCGTCGAAAGATGCCCGCGGTGAAGCCCGGACGGTGATGCGTAAGGTTGCTGTGAGCTTGGTAATCGGATTTCTCCTGACTGTGGCTCGACCGAGCACACAGAACCGTCCTCTCGTAGCCTCTGGGGCGACGGTCGAGCGCCTTGCCAGCGGATTCGGGTTCCTTGAAGGACCGACCGCAGATATAAATGACAACCTCTATTTCTCGGACATCCAGAATGAACGTATCCATCGCTGGACACCCGGCAATAGCATTTCGACGTTTCGGGAGGCCACGGGTCGGGCGAACGGTCTCCGATTCACCCCCGATGGCCAGCTCTTAATCTGTGAGATGGGCAACCGTCGAGTGACCGCAATCGACGCGAACGGTCAAATGTCGATTCTGGCCGACAAGCTCGAGGGGCGGCGATTCAATAGTCCCAACGATCTCTGGGTCGATCCGACAGGTGGTGTCTATTTCAGCGACCCACGATACGGCGCTGACGACGACAAGAAAATGGAGGGGGACCACGTCTATTACATCTCGCCGGATCGAACAAAGATCAGGGACGTCGCTGACGACCTAGTGCGTCCCAATGGCATCGTCGGCACGACGGATGGGAGCCGCCTCTATGTCGCAGACCACGGCGCTGGACGCACCTACGTGTATACACCGACAGACGACGGCTCCCTGAACGACAAGAGTCTGTTCGCCAGCCAAGGCGCAGACGGAATGACCCTGGACGAGATGGGCAATGTCTACCTCACGGGCCAAGACATCACCGTCTACGACCCGAATGGCGTGCAAATCGCATCAATCGCCGTTCCGGAAACTCCTGCCAACCTGGCATTCGGCGGAGCTAACGGGACCACGCTGTTTCTAACCGCTCGCACGTCGCTCTACGCGGTTGAAATGATCGTCACAGGGCAATGACGACGAGCCTGATAGAATGTGCTTCTTAATTCGGGACGATGCCTAGGTCGATCTGTGTGTACTGTCGGCGACAGACCGTTAAGCCAGACTGGCGGCCGTTCTGTAGCGAGCGCTGCAAGCTACTCGACCTACGAAACTGGACGGATGGAGGGTACAGTGTGCCTTGTGACACGAACTCGTCACTCTCGAGTCAGGGTAGCGCCTCCGATGACATAGGGGCTGATGACACAGTCTTGGTTTCTGATGACTGAGGTCGAACACGCGGGCAGCTCGGACGCAGGGATGGGAGAGCATGGCTAATACCTTAACGATTACCGACAATCGAACCGGCAAACAGTACGAGGTCCCGATTAGCGACGGGACAATTCGAGCTCTTGACCTTCGCCAGATAAAGGTTGACCCAGACGAGTTTGGGTTAATGACCTATGACCCCGCGTTCCAGAACACCGCCTCATGTAAGAGCCGCATCACCTTCATCGATGGGGACAAGGGTATCCTTCGATACCGTGGGTATCCGATCGAGCAACTGGCAGAAAAGAGCACGTTCGTAGAGACAACGTACCTGCTGCTCAATGGTGAGCTGCCGACCGCATCGCAGCTCAAGGCGTGGGACACGAAGCTCAGCCTCCACTCAATGCTCCACGAGAACATCAAGATGTTCATGGGTGGATTCCGATACGACGCCCACCCAATGGGGATCTTTTTGAGCACCGTAGGGGCACTCTCGACGTTCTATCCGGAGGCGAAACGGGTCTATGACGACGAAGCCCGCTACACCCAGGTAGCGAGGTTGATCGCCAAAGTTCCAAGTATCGCGGGTTATGCCTTCCGCCACAGCATCGGCCAACCATACGTCTACCCGGACCCTGACCTGAGCTTCATCGGAAACTTCCTCTCGATGCTCTTCAAACGCGTCGAGCCTCGGTATGCGCCTGACCCGATCCTTGAACGCGCGCTCGACGTGTTATTCATACTGCACGCCGACCACGAGCAAAACTGTAGTACCAGCGTGATGCGCGGCATCGGCAGCTCACAAGCTGACCCGTTCGCGTCACTCGCCGGCGCGGCCGCGGCCCTCTATGGACCACTCCATGGCGGAGCCAACGAGGCTGTTCTCAAGATGCTGGAGGAAATCGGGACGGTCGACAAGATTCCAGCCTTTGTCAAGAAGGTTAAGGATGGCGAAGGACGGCTCATGGGCTTTGGGCATCGTGTCTACAAGTCGTACGACCCGCGCGCCAAGGTCATCAAGGACACGGCCTATGACGTATTCGAGGTCACCGGTAAAAACCCCCACCTAGAAGTGGCGCTCGAGCTTGAACGGATCGCCCTGCAAGACGATTATTTCGTCTCCCGCAAGCTGTATCCGAACGTCGATTTCTACTCCGGTCTCATCTACGAGGCGATGGGGTTCACACCGGCAATGTTCCCCGTACTCTTCGCTATCGGCCGGACCGTTGGATGGATCGCCCAGTGGGAGGAAATGCTCAAGGACAAGGACCAGAGGATCGCACGCCCGCGGCAGGTGTATCTCGGCGAGGATGAACGGGACTTCGTGCCTATCGAGAAACGGGCCTGATTATCGGCTCGACGTATCGAGCGCCGGGAGGCGCCTCGCGCTCGCTCGTCGTGGCGATACCGTTCCAGCCGCACCAATGCTGCCGGTCGCGAACTTCACCAAAAGCGTAACCGATACACAAGCAGTACGCCGGCCACGCCCAATATGAGCCAGACGGTCGGCGAGGTGGACTGCGCTTCCGAGGCACGCGTCAGAAAGACACCAACGACGGCAAAGAATACGGCGGCCAGTAAAAACGGCTTAGTTTTCCGCGCACGTCGGGGCGCCACCTCGACCTGGCGACGGACTGGCTCTACGGTGGCAACACCACACCTGAAACAGATGAGCGCCTTGTCGTCAATCTCTGTCTGGCAGTTCTTGCACTGCATCGTGGAAGCAAGTCGCATTCCGATCAACCGGCGATAGTTCGCCGGCGGATCTCATGAGACACGCGAGCTAACTCGATAAGAAGCCGCTCCAGCTCACGTTTGTAGGCCGCGGCCTCGAGTTCATCCCTACGGCTTCGTAGATCGGCCACCTGGTTCTCAAGGTCGTTACGGTGCTCAACGAGTGGTACCAGTGACGGGTCGCTCCTGGTTGGCGGTGGACCAACACCCGCACCCACAAACACCCGGGCAGCAATAACGCCGTCATGGCCGTCTTTCCCTGCTTCACGTCCGGAACCATCGCCACTGTCATCGAGAATCGCTCGCTCGGTCGCCAACCGTCCCCGGCGCTGATACCACTGTCGGACTTCTTCACTCGTGTATGCAAAGGCCTCCCAGACCGAGACACGACCATCTCTATCGGCATCAGCCGATTCGTGGGTCAGCGACCTGACAAAAAACTCTGGAAACACGGTGTCATACCGCTGGGCCGACGTCGCAGTGGCCGCAATGACGATACGACCTGGACGAGCAAGCTGTTTTACGAACGGATAACTCGCAGCGGTGGTATTGACGAAAACGGTCCGACCTGGACACGCGTCCAGGAGCGCCGCCCACTCCCGCGACTCAAGATCTGGACCGACAAGGTTGAACTTGGCGTCGACACCATCATAGGTGCCGTGGCCCATCAGCACGACCAGGAGGACCGACTTGGCGGTCATCTGGGCACTGAGGTCTCTCAACGCCTGGGTCACCCCTTCCCGGGACGCCCGTCCAACCCCTGGGCCTGGCGTCTCACCGAGGAGGATCAAGTGATCGTCGCTGAACTCACCCTGGTCGCGCAACGCCGATACCAGATCTTGCCCCCAGCGCTCGTAGGTCTCAACGTATGTTCCTCCACCCGATGCACCGACCACGATCAAGGTAAAGTAGTCGTCGGCAGACGCTGCCGGAGTCCCCCCGAGAGTCATCGCAACCCAGAGTACGGCCACCCCGAACGCCTGCTGTCTCTTCACGTCGGCTACCTCAAGCCCCATGCACGCCGGAGGGACCACTCGCTCGATAACAGCAACATGACCAAAAGGAAGCTCCAGATGCTATGCCACAGCTCGCGAGTCTGCTCATGGACACCTGACGCGGTCGATAGAAGACGCTGCGAGAGGGTTGGGAGATCGGCAAGCGTCAACAGGTCACCACCCGTGGCATCGGCGAGCCGCTGAAGGAGGCCGACGTCGAGCCTGGGATCGGCAAACTCGGTGTCCACTCCACCCACTAGCACCCACTCGGTCGCCGAACCCAGCCGCGTCTCGCGACGATCGGCCGAGACCTCGACTCGATAGACACCAGACATGCCGGCCTCGAAGCTGGCCGTATACCGGCCCTCGCCAGCATCAACGAGTACAGGGCTGACCGTCGAGTGGCGACCTTCTGGAGTTCGAATCGTGACATCCGGATCGGCGCCAACGACTGGCCGATACAAGTCATCTCTCAAGTAGATATCGAGCCGCACGATATCACCCGGTGCCTGCGCGCCCTGCGCCGAGACGGTCACGGGGCCGGACGCGCCGGCACTCAGCCAACGCGCTGCCTGGCCCCAGAATCTCTCATAAGTGCGGTCCGCGGCCGGCTGCAACATCTTCCACCGCCACGCCGCCTCACCCGCGAACACCATTGACCGTCCGCGACCGTAACGCTGGATCGCGACCAAGGGACGAATGTCGCCACCGGGCCCTGGCACGACCGCCAGCACCGACGCTCCAGGTTTCGACCGCCCCAGAGCGACACTGCCACCCAGCGGCGGCAGCTGCTCCCACCGCTCACGCGTCTCGGTCACTGTGCCTCCGATCTGCATGATCGGATGGATAAGCCCATCGCTCGTTACGATCGCTCTGTCCAGTTCAGCGTCAGCGACTGGGGACTCCCTCGATAGGCCTCGTGGCGACAGGTCCAGCGGGAGCACGGCCTCGAGTGGTGAGTCCACCAAGCCCGGTCCGGTCAGCGACAGTGATCCAAGCAGTAACAGACCGCCCCCTCGGTCTTCAATAAACGCGGCGGTAAGATCCAACTGAGCCGGATCAAGAGACTCAGCCTCGACATTCGCAAGAATGACCGCATCGTATTGAAACAACGTGAGTCGGTCGACCGGGTACCCCGCACCCAGGGCAGCGGTCCGCTGTGCGTCACCCTGAATATAAAAAGTGTGTTCGCCCTTGTCATTCTGTCCCTTCCGGACGACTGCGTCGAGCGCAATGCCCTGGTCGCGGTTCCAGGCCCGCTTCAAGAAGGTGTGCTCATACCCCGGGGCCCCTTCAACCATTAGAAGACGGAGCGGACGCCTCGGCGGCTGCACGAGCACACTTCGCCAGTTGTTCTCAATTGCCAGTTCACCAGCTTCGGGGTCGATGTCGACGGTGTACAGCGTGACGCCGTCGGATTTGGGTGAGGCCTGAAACACAGCTCGTATGGGAACCCCGTTGTCACGTGGTGTCACGCGGCGGACCTCAACCAACTGCCCGTCTTCCAGTAACTTGATCTCGAACGGCTCCAGCCCGCGTCCATGACTAACCACCGAGACATCGATATCGACGACGGACTCGGCCGCCGGCGCAGCGCCAGCGGTGAGACCGGTCACCTGGAGATCGCGTGTCAGTCGTGTGGAGCCAATCCCGACGGTATAGACGGGAAAGCCAATTTCCGCCGCTACGTCGGCAATCTCGCGTCCCGACGTGTCCCCGCCGTCCGTCACTAGCACCAAACCGGCAACCATCCGTGACGCGTATCGTTGTTCGACCTCGGTAAGTGCTCTGAGAAAGTCACTGCGGTCCCCATCGGGTTCCAGCGATGCGAGTGCGGTGACGTTGGACTGACGGATGTCGTCACTGAGGGTGAGGACATCGACCTGAAACTCGGTCTCCACCGACGGGAGGATCTGTTCTCGAATGACCGCGATAGCACGATCGATCCGACGACCCTCTGTCGCATCAGTCAACCGCATACTGCGTGACGCGTCAACAAGAACCGGAACCACCGCTTCCAGCATCGCGGCAGGCTCAGTCGAAACAGGTTTCAGCAGGAAGAGTATGAGGAGCAACAGCGACGTGATACGAAGACCTCCAAGAATGCTCCGCTGACGCCACGACAGCAGCATATCCGGCTGTCCGTAAGCGGCGTAGACGACGAGGCAGGCGCCAGCAGAGAGAGCAATGAGCACCCACCATGCGGGTGCGGTGGCCAGACTCATGGCTTCGATATGGTTGCAAGCGCAGGCCAGTCAGATGCAAGTGTCGTCACGGGAGCTCCGATTGAATCGCGAGCGATTGATAGTAGCGCTCGACGAGTCGGCGGTACGCGTCAGGCATCTGCTCGCTCGGACCGACGGTTAGGCGACCTCCGATTTCTTCCTCGCGCAGGTCACGCACGCGCGACGCCTCGAAGGCCTCCAACACCACCCAGATGTCGTCACGAAGGCTCTCCCAGGCGGATAAGTCCTGCTTAGCAGTCTCGGTTCCAGAAACCATCCCGCTTCGCCACTGTTTGGCCCACTGTTCGAGGTCCTGCTCGGCTCCGGGACGCTGGCGCCTCAGCTGCTCAAGCAACTGTGTCGACTGCGCCAGCTGTCGTATCAATCTCTCCTGCAGCATGACTAACTCACGATCCTTATTAGAACTGCCTTGTCCCAACGATGGTGAACCATCTGAGCGAGACGGTAAACCGGCCTCGACCGACTCGCCACCTTGTGACTCGGCCGGGGCGTCCTGAGCCGAACCGACGGGGGCGGAGGGCCTCCGTAGCTGCGCTTCGATCTCGTTGAGAGTTCGTCGTAACACCTGTGCCTCTCGTAGTTCTTCGGCCAGACTCTGAGCGCTCGCACTCTGCGCTCGTGCCGAAGCCAGACGCTCTGCAACCTGGTCGAGCACCTCGGCAAGGGCACCGATGTCGGCCGCAATCGCTTCAGTCTCACCATCTCTCTCGGCGTCAGACGACTCGAACGGCGTAGCCGGTTGACGGAGTCGGTTCGCCACTTCGCGTGTTGCTTCCGCCACGTTCGCCGTCCGAAGTTTCTCGATCGCGTCACGTAACGCCTGTTGCACATCCTCGAACGTTCGGGGGAGCAGGTCCTGCATCTGATCTTCAAGCGACTCGATCCGATCGGCCAGCTGATCGCCACGCGCGGCCAGCCCGGTGCGGGTCTCATCCGCCGGCAGGCCAAGTTCAGACTGACGGGTATCCGACGCCATCTGGCGCTGCTGGTCCCTCAGTTGCCTGGCCTCTCGCTGAAACTCACCAACCGCTGCACGCTCTGCTCCAGCGGATCGGCTCTCCATCTGCCGCTGCAGATCCTGCAGTCGCTCGGCCGCTTGCTGACCCTGACGTGCCGCCTGGGAGGTATCCCCTCGACGCAGATCATTCGTCGCTCTACGCATCCGTTCCGAGACCTCGGTCGCGCCGGACGGCTGCTGCGTCCGACCACTCGGTTTAAGTCGTTCGAGGTCGTGAGCCAGTGCTTCGAGTTCGACACGAAGCTGGTTCTGCTCGCGGGTGAGCCGGTCGAGTTGCCGTCGACGGTCAGCGTCAGCCATGTCGGTTTCCGACTCAGCCAGCGAAACCTGGTCGCGGCTCAGGTCCTGCTGACGTTTGGCGAGCTCCCGTAGACGTTGCCGCACATCGCTCTCGTTACTCGCGTTGTCAGACTTCGACGATGGTGGACCGGTTTCGTAGTTCGTCTGTTGGTCCCGGCGAAGCTCCTGGTCGAATAACGCGGATAGATCTTCGCGCGCCTGGTTCTCATTACGTCCACCCGCACCATTCTTCTGAGTACTCACTTGCCTCCGACGAACGTCGGCTTCGGCTCTAAGGAGATAGTTAAGCGCGTCCATCTCAAACGGAACCGCTCGACTCGTCTCGTCAGCTCGTAGCCTGAGTTCAGCCTCAGTCATGGCCGCCACTGCATTGCGAAGCGCCTGAACCTCAGCGCTGGATCGACCGCGGGCCCGGGGAGTGCCACGCTGGTCACGCGCCAGCAACCGTTGTGCCAGTCTTGACGTGGCCCATCTGAGTTCCTCCTGGGTATTAGCGACCGAGTCGACATCGGCGGTGCGGCGTGCCCCTACCGCCTGGCGGTCGAGCCTCCAGGTCGCCACAATGATCTCTTTCTGCAACACAACGATGTCGTCTAGTGCGGTCGCATCCATTGATAACGTTGACTGGCTCTGGGCGTCTTCGAATTCCTGGTTAAAGGGACGCACTTGCAAAAAGTAGATATCACTCCGGACCTCTCCGGCCCCCTCGCCGGTATTCGTGTCCAGTGCCCGCGCGTAGTAGCTAATAAAGTCACCCGGCTCTAAAACGAGCTCTTCAAGGTAGACTGTGTAGCGACCGTTCGCACTCCGCTGCGATCCGCTGGGCAACAGGTCCACGGATCGTTCTGATTGACCAACCACGGCGTACACCAACTCGAAGCGCTGGAGACCGAAGTCGTCACGGGCACGCGCCTCGATCACCACCTCCTCGAGGGGGGTGACGTCCAGGTCGCCACCGGGTCGGGTGATTTCAACCTCCGGCGGTCGGTCAAGCACGGTTCGAATGAAGTAGTCGATGTCCGCTGGGCTCGACAGACCGTTGTTGTCGACTAGTGCGACCCGATAGGAATCGTCGCTTAACACCGTAAACGATGTCTGAAGCGTGCGCTCATCCAGCACGACGAGCGGCATCCAACCGCCTGCCTCCAGGTCAAGACGACCTCGCCTAACCGGTTCATCTGTGTACACCGTGAGCGTCACCTGCGTTCCGGAGGGGGCATAGATGTCGCCACCGTCTGTCTCAACACGCGGCGGCAGTTTGGTGAACGCTGGATACTGGTAGGCAACGTCAATTTGGTCAACCCCTGGCGGAAACAGTGTCTTGACGCTGAACTCGTCGGACACAAGAATTGCGGCGTTGACCCGGTAGGTGAAATCAGCAGTGACTAGCGGCACCACCGCCCTATACCCACCGTCTGTCGCCTCCATGTCAAGGGTACGGGTTTGACCATCCACATCGGTGACCATCACCGAAAGCGGCGTCCGAGACGGTTTACCGATCGCACCCTCTAGCCGAGCCATAATCGGCACCGACTCACCGGCAACGACCCGCGTGTCACCCGGCTCAATTTCCAGCGTGACGGTGTAGGGGAAGGCGTAAAGCCATGTGGTTTGAGCGATCCGGCGCAAGGGACCACTTCCAGCGGTCAAAACGACCAGAAACGCGAGGGTCGTGGCGGCACCCCGCAGGATCGACCCTCGAACCTGATTCCATGAGACGATGCGGTCGACGTCGATAGACCGTGCCTTTGCTGCTGCGTCGACTAGGACGAGTCCACCAAGCGCCGACGACTGACCCGACCCGACGATTTGGGTCGCACTCGCCAGTCGATCCTCGAGGTGTGGACACTGCTCTTCGATAAAGCGCGCGACTTGCGTGTCACTCGGGATCCGTCGCAACGACCACAGCGTGCTGACCGTAAAGGTTAGCGCACAGGCACACGCTGCGATCGCCAGGACAACCATCGTGAAGTCTGCGGGCTCGAGGAAATGATCAGTGGCCAGAACGACCACTAAGAGCACCAGCCAGACGCCCGCCGCGCGGGCACCCGCCTGTATCGAGTTCGCCGTAATCCAGCGCCGCCGAACCCGGGTCAGCAGAGCGCGAAGGTCGTCAAGAGAGGATTGCTCCACGAAATATCCACCCCTCCCTTAATTATTGCTCAGAAAAGAGTTAGGTCGCCAGGTAGAAGGACAGCCCAACAGCACGGTATTGTCTCACGCGTTAAGACGGCGAGCAAACGAGAAATGGTCAGACGGAGGAGCGCCCGAGCCACGCCTCGGCCACAAGCACGAGCAACATCGCCAGCACGGCGTACCACCAGTAGCTTTGTTCGGATTCCCGAGTCGCCTCTCGCCGGTGAGCAACCCCGATGAGTTCTCCCGACTCTCGAACATGGACATGACTCAGGAATGTATCAACGCTCAAACCGGTCGTCTCGGATTCCCGGGGGTCGACGTTGACGACGACACGCCGTCCGGAACCAGGTAACGTTGCTGGACCAGGCTGTGGCTCGAGGCCGAAGGGGACATCAGTCACGGTCAGTTCTCGAGGCTTCTCCCTGTCGGCCGCGAGATACTGGACCAGCTCGTAGACGAACGGGAGAAACGTAGGACGCCTGGGAAAATCATTCCAATCGTTGTTCAGATCTGTCGCGAAGACGACCGCCCTTCCCTGGTGCACGGCGTACTCGGCAAGTGCAGCCGTTCCGTCTTCGAATCGAGCGAGCACCCGAGCGCCGGGAGTCTCGACGACATGCAGCGCTCGTTGCACGCGTACCTGTCCCAAAGTGCCGACGAAACCGCCAAACGGATAAAATATCGGGTGTCTCGGGTCGACCACTGAAAAACTGGTCGCGACCTCAGCATCCATCGGCTCAAGAATCAGTGGCAGATCGTCTCCGAGAATATCAGTCACAAGTTGTGGCTCTAAGGTTGGACCGGCGACGACCATCACGCCACCACCGTCAGCCGCATACGCGGCGATCTGCTTGCGGCCCGCTCGGTTAAGACCCTGGGTCCCGATGATCACGATAACTTCGAGACCAGAAAGCTCACGCGTCGCCACAACATCCGGCGCGATCGCGACGACCTCAAAATGATGCTCGCCCTCGCCCGCCGATAACGCCCTCTCCAAATAGAAGGCCCCCGCTCCGATACGTCCCCCGTTCGTAACGACTCCTATGGTCGCCGGCGATGGCGGGTCGAGAATCAGGTAGCGTCGATCGTCTGCAGGGACCCCCTCCGAATCATCTACGGTCAACTGCAGTGCGCCGGTTGACGGTAGATCGACATTGAGGTTCACTTCGGTAGAACCGCGCCGTGCGAGCACCTCGTCCGTGGTCAATAACCGTCCATCGTGGTGAAGCGATACGATTGTTGACCGCTCCGTCCCGCTGTTGAATATCACCGCGGAAACCCCACGTGGGTCTGCCTTCATTGAGGTCACCGCAAGGTTCGCCCCGCTGGGGGCGACACTAGATACCTCCACGACGACACCGGGCGGTACGGCAACGTCAGAAGTTCGCTCCCATCCTGTCTCCTGCAGATCGGTAACCACGACAATCCGACCTGCTCGAGAGCCAAACATCTCGGCCGCCGTATCCACAGCGGCTGCGAAACGAGTGGCGCCTGACCCCGGCGTGACATCTGCCAGTCGCGCCACGACGGCGGAGCGGTCGAGCGTCGCGTCGCAAGCAACTCTGGCCTGATGGTCGAACACCACCAGACCAACAACGTGATCAGGAGGAGCGTTCACAACAGCTGCAGTCGCCGCCGCGCGGGCACGCTGAAACGCCTCCGGTCCACCCATGCTGAACGACCGATCGAGCACGACAACGGTCAGGTCCCGTGACAGCGCCCCCGAGACGTCTAAGAACGGTCGAGTAAACGCCAAGACCAAGAATAGAAGGGCGGCGATACGAAGGATTAGCAGTAATAGCTCTCGAAATCGACGGCGGCTCGTTTGCAAGACAGGCGCCTTCCCTAGAAGACGGATGTCACTGAACGCAACTCGTGGCGCTGCCTCACGCTTCCAAAGATGAAGCATGACCGGCACGCCAATGGCCAGCGCACCGATGAAGAACGCGGGGAAAAGGAATGACATCGACCTGAACTATCGGCGAGGAATCCTGACTCCTCACTTCAATATAACTGACTACGGGCTGACAAATAGGCGTGTAACGCGAGATCGAGGGGCTTCGAGGTATCGACGAGCCGGTAGTCGATACCGTTCAGTCGTAGCTCACGAGTGTAGAACGCAATGAGGTCTTCGACCCGTTCGAGATAGTCCCCGCGGATCGCGGATGGCACGGCCTGCACCTCTTGACCCGTCTCAAGGTCCTCAAAGCGCGAGACACCCTCGAACGGGAACGTTAGTTCGGCGTGATCCAGTACGTGAAATACAACCACGTCGGTCCCCCGAAAGCGCAAACGCCTTAGGCCGTCGACTACTCGCTCCGGCTCGTCGAGCAAGTCTGAAATCAAAACCACCATCCCGCGGCGTGACAGCGCGTCGGCGAGACGGATGAGCGGCTTTGCCAGGTTCGACCCGCGGCCAGTCTCGACCCTGTCAAGCTCCAGGAGTACCCGCCTCAAGTGCTCCGGTCTCACGCTCGCCTCAAGCTGCTTCAGCACCCGTTCGGCAAAGACGATCAGGCCAACCGCGTCGTTCTGACGGTTCATGAGGTAGGCCAGTGATGCCGCCAGATACGACGCATACTCCTGTTTACTGATTGCGGTTGAGCTGTACCCCATCGATCCGGACACATCGAGGAGTAGATGACACTCGAGATTGGTCTCTTCCTTAAACTTTTTTACGTAGTACCGATCGCTCCGCGCGTAGACCTTCCAATCGATCAGCGAGACGTCGTCGCCCGGCATGTATTGCCGATATTCAGAAAACTCAACGCTGCAACCTGTGTGAGGACTTCGATGCAGGCCAATGAGGAACCCCTCGACAACGGTTCGGGCTCGAAGCTCCATCGAGCCAATCCGCGCCACAACCTGCGGGTCAAGGTACCGCAGCTCGTTGGCGCGAGGAGCGGTGGTCATGTCACATCCCGCTGTGAGGCTGGGGTACGGTGTCGAGCAGGCGCGCGATGACAGTCTCCTGATCGACGCCTTCTGACTCGGCAAGAAAGTTGATGATGATCCGGTGTCGTAAAGTGGGATAAGCGAGGGCGCGCACGTCCCCCACTGACACGTGGTAGCGTCCCTGCATGAGCGCCCGCGCCTTCCCTCCTAGTATCAGCGCCTGGGACGCTCGAAGGCCTGCGCCCCACCTAACCCATTTCTCGACGAACTCTGGCGTGTTCCCGCGACCTGGGCGCGACGCGTCAACGAGGCGAACCGCATATCGGGCGACCTCATCCGACACAATAACCTGGCGAACCAGCCGCTGAAACTCCAATACGTCATGACCGTCGAGTATACGATTCGGAGAACCTGCCTTGTCGGATGTCGTGGTCGTTACCACGCGCACTTCATCGTCCTCCTCAAGATACGACATCACCGCGTTGAACATGAACCGTGACAGCTGGGCCTCTGGGAGCGGATAGGTCCCCTCTAGCTCGATCGGATTCTGCGTAGCAAGAACCAAAAACGGCCGCTCGAGTTCGTAGGTTCTCCCAGCGGAGGTCACGTGATACTCCTGCATCGCTTCCAATAGCGCAGCCTGGGTTTTAGGTGGGGTTCGGTTGATTTCGTCGGCCAACAAAATCTGAGCGAACACAGGACCCTTCACAAACCGGAGATAGCGATGCCCGTCCTCCTCCTCAAGCACATCTGTGCCTGTGATGTCCGCAGGCATCAAATCCGGTGTGAACTGGATCCGATTGAACGACAGATGGAGGACATCGGCGAGCGTCTTGACCAGCAGCGTCTTGGCCAGTCCAGGCACCCCGGTGATCAGGCAGTGCCCGCCCGTGAACAGCGCCGTCAGCACCAGCTCAACGACATCATCCTGCCCGATGATGACCTTACGGAGCTCGGCGAGAATCTGCTCTCGACCTCGTGTCACACGATCAGCAATGTCCGCTGCGCTTGATGATTCCATGACCACAGTCGTCTCGTGAGTATGACATCCCACTGCGAATAGGGATGTCATACCCACAGCGCTAATGTGTCAAGGCGTAAACGATTTCGTTGATGATCATTCGATACGACTGGGCGGTGTACTGAATGTAGGCTGGGTACTCCTCGGCGTTCGACCATTCCCAGCCGTCACCCATGTCGGTGTTGTAGTTAAGGAAGACCATTACTCGACCGTCGTCATCCAAGATTCCGTGCAACTGCGACTCGTAGCCGCCCTTCTCCCAGGTCACGTTGTTAAAGAACGACCCCAGACCCGGA
Organism: Vicinamibacteria bacterium; assembly: GCA_963578805.1. Taxonomy (GTDB): domain Bacteria; phylum Acidobacteriota; class Vicinamibacteria; order Vicinamibacterales; family UBA8438; genus CAUZIB01. Next base: position 85,033 of record CAUZDY010000004.1, read on the forward strand.
ATCTGCGGATATCGATCAAGGTCATAAAAGCAACTAAATACGGGATGATCTAGGTCGAGTCGGACAATCGCTCGGTCGGGAAAGACCCGACCGAGCTGATGTTCGACAAGATCCCATTCGACCGGGCCGTGAAAATCGTCAAATGTCGCGGTGCCGCCACGCAGGAGGAATTCACGAAGAATACCGACCTCTGGATCGGTGAACTCCACGTTCGCTGGCTCGACGAAGTAGATCCACGGGTGTTCCCACAGCTCGGGGTCGGCCAATTCCAGGACCACCGGTTCCTCTACCTTTATCGTGGTCACTGTCGCCATCCGGCGAGAGAGATTTTGTTCGGCGACTGGACCATCGATGATCCACGGGTCACTCCAGTAGGTCTGTCTGAACTGCTGCAGGCGACCAGGGTCCGAGCTGTATCGGATGCGCACGAACGTCCACTTGAGACCGACGAGCCGGTCGTCACCGAGCCGAGGGGGACGAAGCTCCTGGGTAGCAGGTTGGACCACAGTCGTCAGTAGTAAAAGCAAAATGAATGCCGCGACCGAAACCAGCCGGATCAAGGCTCCCCCTCAACCGCACGCAGGAGGAGCTCCTGTGCCCGTTCGTAGGTGGGCGCGATTTCGAGGGCACTGAGCACCGCGTGCTTGGCTGCGTCAGACCGTCCGGCGAGCAGCAGACTCTCGGCAAGGTCACAGTACACACCAACCCGGTCGACCGGCCCTATGGCCAACGTGACCTCGAACTCGAAGATCGCCTGGTCTACGTCTCCCCCAGCCAACGCCATGCGACCCAATGCGTGGTGAGAGACCGGATCGAAGGGATCAATTCCGATCACGCGGTCGTATGCCAGGGCCATGCGTGCCTGGTCACCGGCCTCCTCGGAGAGCGCGGCCAAATCGCGAACGGCTTCGATTGATGTCGCGTCGTACTCAAGGAGCCGCTCTAGCTCTCGCATCGCGCGTTCCCGATCTCCAAGCTCCTGCGCAATCCCAGCCATAACGCCGCGTGGACTCTCGATCCCAGTGGCTTGAGGCGCGAGGTTCGCCGCACGCTCGAGGAACTCGAGCGCATCCATGAGTTCCCCAGCGGCCCGGAGGGCCATCCCATACGAGAACTGCGCCGGGTAGCTCTCGGGGTGCTCTACCGCCAGCCGTCCGAGTTCAGCAATGCCGTCCTCAGACCCGGGATCAGGTGCCGGTCCGTTCGGCGGACGCAACGCGCGACGCAGGTCGCCGAACTCTTGCTCCACCGCTTCGTCGAAGCTCGCCTGCAGCGTGTCAAAGCTCAATCCGATACGCGCCAGAGCCTCATCAGTCTCGACCCCGTCGGCGTAGGCCTTAACCAACTCCTGAAGCTTCGGTTCACCGTGGGTGTCTACGATATGCTCGACCAGCACGGATGCCTGAAAGTACGACATCGATATCGTTGCCGGTCGCGAGAATCCACTATTCAGCTCGCGGATCGGAAGAATCGCGCCGTCGTTGAGGGCGTGGGCAAAGGACATCGCTTGGTCCCGCCCCCATTCGAGTCGCTTCCGCTTTTCCTCGTACGTTGAGATGCCCTCACTGAGCCATCGTGGCAGGCGGTTACCCGACATCTGAAGTGTGATCACATGCGCGATTTCATGCCAGAGAGTCGACCGCCAGTTGAAAGCACCAGGTGGGAGCGCGCGGGGCGAATCCATCGTCACGACCCGGCCAAAACAGGCGCCCAATGCCCCAATCATGCCCGGTAGTCCGAGGTTCCGCACGGCGAAATCGTCATGACGTGGAAACACCTCGATCAGGATCGGACCAGCGACGTCGATGCCGTAGCGAGCCGACAACTCGTCAAGCGCCTCCTGAGCGAGGGCGAGCACATACTCACTTAGTACCGCAGCCTCATCGCGATGCAGCCGAAGAATCACGTCGCCACGCTCGAACGTCTGGAATTCGTCAAGCGTGTCCATCATGTTCAGCAGATTAAAGGTAATCAAATTAAACGGATCGTCGGCAAATGCCTGCTCCAGAGCTTCACGCGCACCCCGCTCGTCCCCAGTTCTCAGCAGGTGCATAGCCAGTTCGGCATGAATTCGAGGGTTGTTCGGGTCGAGCTCGACCGCGCGCCGAACGAGAGCCACCGCCTCATCGAATCGATAGGCACGGGCGCTATGGCTCCCGACGATCCGATAAATGTCACCGTAGCCAGGGTTAATCTCAAGAACACGGGCCACCTCCGTCTCGAAGGCATTAACACGATCCTCCAGATACGCCATGGCGGCAACCAACGCCCGTGACTCAAGGCTGGCTGGATTAATCTCAAGAGCGCGTTCCACCGACGCTCGTGCAGCGTCGACGTTGCGATCGCCAAGCTCCAGTTCGGCAAGAAACAGATGAGCCTCGACGAACGTCGGGTTAATCTTCAGCGCTCGCTCGGCCGAGGCGCGTGCCTCCGGCGGATTCTCGTTAACTAGTGAAAGCGCCAGACCAAGATGTGCGGGGGCCCACTGGTTATCAAGGTTCAATGCCTCTCGAAACGATTGAACGGCGTCGGCACGGTTGTATTTTTCAAGAAAAAGCTCCGCCCACGCCGTCTGCACGGCCGGGTCGCTTGGCGAGGCTGCGGAGGCATCCCGAAAGAAGGCATTCGCATCCCGATAGCGGCCAAGTGCGCGCGACGCAAGCCCTCCTCGGTAGAAGTCAAGCCCACGGCGGGAACCCACCGCGGCATCGATCACAGCCTGAAAGTACTCGGCCGCCTCCGCGGACCTCCCCGTCCGGGTGAGTAACCGCGCGAACTCTAGCCCGGCGACGGTCGCGGGATTCGCCTCGGCGATCGGTGCGACAAGGGTTTCGGCATCACGATACTGGCCACTCAGCATCAGGACCCGGGCTCGCAGAGCCACCGCGGAAGGGTCATCGTCTGGACGGGTCGACGCCAGTACGATCGCTTCATCGTGTAGGCCGTGCGCCAGCGCAGCCATGGCTTGTTCATGAAACTGCTGTTCCTGACCCAGCGTGAATCGAGGTTGAGCCTGAAGGCTCACGCCGTCCAAGTAGCCGAGGAGAATGACGGACGCACACAGCAGGCGCGCTGAATCGGTCACTGCAATTGATTATAGCTACGTCGGCCTGGCACGCATGTACTCATCCGCGCCCCAGCAACCTCAAGCGTCTGAGCGGTTCTTCTGAAAGGTCACCAACGACCAAAGCTTGGGAACGTTAACTCGCTCGATCGAGAGCGGCTCAAACCCCGACTGGGCTATAAAACCAGGCAGGTCGACGTCGGCCTTGAAGCCGATGTGCACTGTGAGGGGGGAGATCAGTCGCTCGGCCCGCGACAACAGGGGATTCTCGCTCAAAAAGTGGTTAAGCACCACGACATGCCCGCCCACCCGACACACGCGGTGCATCTCACGAACAACTCTGACCGGATCGGGTACGACGCTAATGACGTAAGGCGCATAGACGAGGTCAAACGACTCGTCGTCAAACTCGAGATCGGCGGCATCCATTTTGACCAGTTCAACGTTGCTGACGCCATGGTCGGCAAGTCGCCGTGTGGCCTTCCTCAGCATCGACGACGAAAAGTCGATGCCGGTGATGCGGCAATGCTTGGGATAGAGCAGAGCGTTGATCCCTGTGCCGACACCTACCTCAAGAACGCTATCACCGGGAGTGATCGGGAGGCGGGGCATCGCCTCCAGACGCCCAGCATGGAGCGTGGGCCCAAAGAAGTAGTCGTACCACGAAGAAATGTCAGCGTAGACTTCTCTGACAAATTCGTTCTCGACGTCCGTGACCGACAAAGCGCGGTGTGCAGGATCCGATGACGCCAACACTCCGCCGTTCTGTCCTGAGTCACCACCTTGGAGCAGCGATATCAAATAGTTCCGGCCCTTCTTAACCCGCTTAACCCACTTAACCCGGAAGACTATAGCGTGTCGTGTTATCGACCGCAAGATCGTCAGACTGGTTGGGTCGCAATCGCGGCAACCTCCCAGTTGTGATTCTGTATCGTACCGCAACAACCATTCACAAACCTACCCCGAGACGGATAAAACGTCGTGCGTAGGGCGCCAAACAGTCGGGTAATGACATAAATATCGTCCGTTTTTCTACCTGTCTGGGAATTCCGCGTTGGACTGAGCGGCAAGCGGTACCGCCGTCTCCCCGTGTATCGACTGGACAGTCTCCAGCATGGTAGCCGGTCCGGCGCCACAGTTCACTCCAAATTAACTGAGGCGCCGGCAGCGACCACTCGTGTGATAGACCTCTCGGGACTCGCGCCGTCGGAAGTAGTATCCCGGCACGTTCGGTGGATTCGCTCGACTAAGCCCAGAGTAAGAACATTCAGAGCGTCAAACGAACGGTTCAGAAATACCCCATACGTGTAGGGCATGGTCCCGATTGCCCCATTACAGACAGGCATACGCGCGTTCGATCGCACTTGAGAAAGATTATATCTCGTAAGTTCTTTAATTATAACATCTTGGAAGATATCTTCGTTTGACAGTGTGCCAGACCGATCGCTATAGTGACACCAGGTGCCACAGGAAGCCCGTTTTCTCACGGCGGCCCAGTTCCTACTGACAACCCTAGTCGTAAAACTGGCGGTGGTAGCCACGCTGGCCACAATGCTGGTCAGGTTCCGGCAGTTCAAACGCATTTTGTTAACCGAGAAGCGAGCCTGGCGCGAGCGGCTCATCTTCGCGTTTAGTCTTGGTATTCCCCTGAGCGGCGGAGTCGCCGCCAGACTCCTTCTGAACTACGACGCCGGCGACCTCTCACTCGCCGGGTCATTTCTCGCGGGTCTTATCGCTGGACCCTACGCTGGTGCGATTGTGGGGGCCCTGACGGGAACGCCGGCGCTCATCGCAGGCGAGGCGATCGCGATGCCGTTCGCGGTCGGGTGTGGTTTCGCAGGCGGCGGACTGCGCGAGGTCTGCCCCAAAGACGCGATTTGGCATTTCTCGCCATTGTTTTTCATCGATCTGAACCGTCACGCCTGGCGCATGATCCGTTTCAAGCTGGACTGGCTCATGATTCTTCTCGCCGCACCGATCGGACTCGAGCTACTGAGACAAGCACTTGGCGCGCGCTTCGGCGACCATCTTTTCTACATGGCACCGCTCAATGTCTGGCTGGGTGTCTTGGTCATCCTGGCCACGGTCCTCAGCGTGGCGATCCCGATCAAAATTTGGAACACGGCACGGATCGAGCATCGCCTTCAGGAGCAAGAAAAGCTGCTGATGTCGTCCCGTGTCGAGGCTCTGGCAAACCAGATCAATCCGCACTTCTTGTTCAACACTCTCGCTTCGATTTCATCGCTCATTCGGTCTCAACCGGAGACCGCCCGTACGCTGATCGTCAAGCTGTCCGGGCTACTTCGGCGTCTATTGAAGAGCCAAGAACAGTTCGTGACATTGAAGGAAGAACTTGCGTCGATTGACGAGTACCTCGACATCGAGACTGTCCGTTTCGGCCCGACCCTAGTGGTCAAGAAAGACATCAGCCCCGATAGTCTCGACCTCATCATGCCCAGTATGTTGCTGCAACCGCTCGTCGAGAACGCTATCAAGCACGGCATCGGACAGAAGATTGGAGGGGGCCAGATCACGATCCGAAGCCGCCGAGAGCCTGGTCAAACCGTGATCGAGGTTGTGGACAACGGCAGCGGTATGAACGAGGCCGAGCTTGACCCTCGCCAGTCTGGCGGGATTGGACTACGCAACGTCGATGAGCGGTTGCGGGTAATCTACGGCGCGGACTACCATCTCAAAATTGAGAGTTCACGCGGTCAGGGTACGTGCACCCGTATACAGATCCCCGAACTCGATGTACCGCAGAGCGCCTCCGCCTAATCATGATGATTCGAACGGTCGTGGTCGACGACGAGAATCCCGCGCGGAACGAGCTGTGCTTTCTGCTCGAACAACTGGACGATGTCGACGTCGTCGGCCAGGCCAGCAACGGTCTCGATGCGATGGAGATTATCCGAAAACAGCAGCCCGACCTTGTGCTGCTTGATATCCAGATGCCGGGACGAACCGGATTCGAAGTGACGCGGGAGCTGTTGATCCGAGAAGTTGACGCCCAGATCGTGTTCGTGACGGCCTACGACCAGTACGCCATCGAGGCGTTCGAGGTGAACGCAGTCGACTATCTGTTAAAACCGGTCGAAGCGCGCCGGCTGCAGCAGAGCATCGAACGGGTCAAACGTCGTCTGACGTCGAAGCGTGACACCGCTCAGAATAGAGTTGACGATCAGCAGCTGGAGCGGGTCTTGCAGCAAGTTAGCCAACGGCGGACGCAGCGTGAGCGCATCGCGCTCAAGGTGGGCGAGCGCTTTCAGCTGGTACCATCTGACGATATTATGTATGCGTCACTAGTCGACGATGCGATCACGGTCGTGGCTGGTTGCTTGACTGGAACGTCGAACTTTCGCACTCTAGATGAGCTGCAGTCTAACCTAGATGCTGAGATTTTTTGGCGGGTGCACCGATCGCACCTCGTGAACATCAATAAGGTAAAGGAGATCGTCCCGTGGTTCAGTCGGAACTACATCCTGAAGATGAAGGACGCCAAGGCGACGGAGATTCCGGTCAGCCGAGCCCAGACGAAACGGCTCCGCGAGTATCTGAGTCTGTAACGTCGCCGTTGACGCCCGAAGCCTCGTCGCTGACGCGGCAGGAGCTCGAGAGGAAGAGGATGGAAGGCCCCGAGCCTGACGGCGACCTCGTCGTAGCGACAATACAGCTCGAACAAAATCGTGTTGCTCGGCGAGGCATGCTGTTCTCGCGCGTGGGCGAAGAATTACTGGCCTGGCTCAAAACCTTTGCGTCGGCGGCCGTTTACGCCACCCTGATCGTCACCTTCGGATTCCAAGTGGCGCGGGTCGAGGGTAAAAGCATGGAGCCGACCCTCCAGGATCAAGATCGGCTGATCGTGAACAAAGCAACCTACCGCTTCTTTGGTCAGCCCAAGCGGGGTGACATCGTTATGTTGTTTTACCCGCGCGATCCAGACAAATCGTTCGTCAAACGTGTCGTCGCCGAAGAGGGTGACACCGTGAGGATTGAGGACGGCCAAGTGTATGTCAACGAGGTGCTCCAGCCCGACCTCTTCGTGCCTCCGGAGTTCAGAAGCCATGAGGACCACGGCCCAGAGGTTGTTCAGGAGTCGTATTACTTTGTGATGGGTGACCACCGGAACAACAGTTCCGACAGCCGCCATTGGGGACAAGTGCCTGAGAAGTACATCATCGGGCGAGTCCAGCTTCGGTGGTGGCCACTGACCGACGCACGACTCTTCTAGGATCTAGACGGGGAGGCCGGCCCTCGTCGCTCGCCTACCGCTCCGTAGAAGCGGCCGTGTAGAGACCTTCAATAACCTCCTGGTACTTCTCAACGACTACTCGGCGTCGCACCTTTAGGGTTGGTGTCAGTTCGCCAGACGCCACGCTGAACTCGGTGGGCAATAACTCGAAATTCTTGATCTGCTCGTACCGCGGGAGCTCAGTGTTGACGTGACCGATAGCCACCTCGAAGAGCGCCCGAACGTCGTCGCGGACAACCAGTGTGGCCGGATCGATTTCGGCAGGAAGTGAAACCATGGCTGCAACGGTTGCAAACTCTGGCACGATCAGCGCCGACACGAAATGACGGTTGTCACCAATGAGCACCGCTTCCGCCACGAGCGGGTCCTGCTTGAGTCGCTGCTCGATCGGTTGCGGCGCAATGTTCTTTCCACCGGCCGTGACCAATAGTTCCTTCTTGCGACCGGTGATGCGAAGATACCCCGCATCATCTAGGTGACCGATATCGCCCGTATGGAACCAGCCATCCTTGATCGCCTCAGCAGTCGCTTCCGGCTGCTGATAGTAGCCAAGCATGAGGTTAGGGCCACGCGCCAGGATTTCACCATCTCCGGCGATCCGAAGCTTGACACGTGGCAGCGCTTTTCCCACCGTCCCGAGGCAGGGGGCACCTTCCGGATTCACCGTCAAGACCGGTGCCGTCTCCGTGAGACCGTACCCTTCAAGGACCGGAATACCTACCGCAAAGAGGAACTCTGCGACCATCAGTGAGAGCGGCGCCCCACCTGAAATGACAAAACGAAGGCGACCACCCGTTCGCTCTCGGATCTTGGAGAGCACCAGTCGGTCAGCCAGTCCGTGCTGCACGCGAGTGGCCAGAGACGGCTTTCGTCTCTCTAAACAGGCACGTGCCCGCTGAAGACCGACGCCGAGCGCCCACTGGAACAGTCTTTGTCTCAGCGGCGGTGCCTGCGAGACGGCGTCGAGGATCCGGGCGCGCAGCTTCTCGAAAACCCGTGGGACACCGGTCATCACCGTCGGACCGACGCGCCTCATATCTCGAGCCACTGTCTCCAACGACTCGGCAAAGGTCACAGTTGCGCCGTTGTAGAGATAGAGGTAGACAACCTGCCGCTCCAGTGCGTGACACAGCGGAAGAAATGACAGCGCGTCATCGGTATCACTAACGGTGATCATTGTGCCGGCGTCGATCACGTTTGCCACGATCGCACCGTGCGTCAGCATGACGCCCTTGGGATCGCCCGTCGTACCCGATGTGTAGATAATCGTAGCGAGCTGGTCCGCGCTGATCGCAGAGGCAGCCTCCTTGAATTCTCGCGCCAGGCCGTCTTCCACCATCAACCGACGATGCCCCCGCCGTTCTACATCTGTAAAACTGACCTCGCTGTGTAATGCCGAGTCGGCCTCCACCCTGCCGCTGTCGGCGTCGATGACGACGACCGTCTCTAGATCATCCAGGCCAGACTGTATCGCCCGAACCTTAGCCACCTGCTCCTCATCGGACGCCACGACCGTTCTCGCACCGGAGTCAGCAAGGATGTAGCGGATCCGTTCCGCGGTCAGCGTCGGGTAGATCGGGACCGTAACGGCACCGGCTGCAAGCACGCCAAGGTCGACCACCACCCATTCCGGACGCGTCTCGCAGATTAGGGCCACTCGGTCGCCAGGACTGACGCCAATCTCTTTCAATCCAAGACTGAAGTCGCGAATCTGCTCGAAGAACTGTCGGCTCGATAACGCTTCGATACCGACCGGGCTGCACCGCCGAACCAAAGCCGACTTCGGATGGCACCCGGAAAAATGAAACGGCAAGTCAGCAAGCGTACGGATCTCGGTGGTGGTCATCCGTTAATTCTATTCGCCGGGTCTTAACGGCGACGCTAGGTGCCTGGCGCGACGCACGAGAACACTCCACTAGTCCTGCGTGAAGGTCCCTGACCGGCCACCGCTCTTCTTGATGAGCCGGATCTCTCCAATGACCATCGTGCGGTCGACCGCCTTCACCATGTCGTAGACGGTCAACGCAGCCATCGTCACAGCTATGAGGGCCTCCATCTCGACACCGGTCTGCGCTGTGGTCTTGACCCGCGCCTCAATCTCGTAACCATCATCGCACGGTCGAAGGTCTACTTCGACCTGGGTCAGAGGAATCGGATGACACAAAGGAATCAGGTCGGCTGTCCGCTTTGCAGCCATGATGCCGGCGATCCGAGCCGCCTGCAGCGGGTCTCCCTTGGAAACTGCTCCGGTCCGGATCAACTTGAGCGCCACCGCCGAGATCTGAATCATGCCTCGCGCCACCGCTTCGCGCGCTGTCACGGCCTTCTCACCAACATCCACCATCCGAACGCGACCCTCGGGGTCGATGTGTGACAGTTCCGGCTTGGTCTCGTCATCGGTCATGGGATTCCGGTCATCACTCAGGACCATCGTTCCGTCCTTCCCGCGCCAGGAAGAACGAAAGACCTTCAAGTGACACGGTCAGATCAACGCTCTTGAGCTTGACATAATCCGGCACGCGGAGCGTATCAGGCGAGAAATTTAGTACGGCTCTGATCCCAGCATCGATGACCGTCTTGACGACAGCTTGAGCCGACGTGGCGGGAACGGCAATCACCGCAATCGTGATCCTTTCGCGCCTGGCGATCTCCTTGAGTTCCAGAATGTCGTAGATCGATACGCCGCTGCGTGAGACCCGCCCGATCTTGTCGTGTAAATTGTCGAAGAGTGCGACAATCTGAAACCCCTCTTGTCGGAAACCGGGATAATCAGCCAAAGCCAGCCCAAGGTTTCCCGCTCCCATGATGGCCACTCTCAGCTGACGGTTCAGGCCAAGAATCGATCGAAGCTCGCGGCGAAGGTCTTCTACGACATAGCCCACTCCGCGAATTCCGAGGTCGCCGAAGTGTGCCAGGTCCTTCCGAATCAGCGCCGCGTTGAGACCGAACTGTTCGGCTAGTGACTTCGATGACACCGTCTTTACCTCTCGGCGCTGCAGGTCGTTCAGGAAGCGAAGGTACAACGATAGCCGGTTCGTTGTGAGCTCGGAAATCGGCTCCTGCATGCGACATTCTAACCGTGAACGCCGTGTTAAGATGCCAGAAGTGCGTTCACTGGCTATTCTTAGTATTGTCGTCGTCGGATTGAGCATAGCCGCACCCTTGAGCGGACAGCGCGCCGGGCGGCGAGTGGTCACACTTGATCTCCTTGAGGAGCACCCACACTTCTTTCACGGCGAAGAGGTCATCCTGCAGTCGGACACGGTAGGTGAGGGTGTCCTGGCGTATCTTGTGGACGACCAGCACCGGGTGCTGGTGATTGACATTCCACCGCTGCCGAGCCGCGTCCCCGAGCGTCTGGAGATCATCGGAACCTTCTACGACGTGGGACGTCTCGAGCCTGGAGATCCGCGAACCGTAGGCCAGCCCTTCGAGAGGCTCGCCGAATCCCTTCTTGATAAGCCCTGGCCAGGCGTCGGCGAGCTGAAGCTTCTTATCGCCGAATCGTCCCAGCCCGTCACCGAACCAGACCTGGTGACGCTACGAACCGTTGCACTCAATCCAGATGGCTACCTCAACGAAGACGTCATATTGACCGGGCGGTTCCGAGGTCGCAATCTGTACGGTGACCTTCCAAATGCACCAGGCGAAAGTCCTTATGACTTCGTCCTCACGTCCGCCGACGCGTCGATCTGGGTTGTCGGGCGCGAACCGAAGGGCGACGACTTCGAACTCGATGTGCGGGCTCGCATCGACACCGGTCGCTGGCTGGAGGTCACCGGACGCGTCCGTGTCCACGAGGGGATGGTGATGCTCGATGCCGGAAGGATCCGACTGGCCGAACCGGCTGCGCATCCGGTGACACCGACACAGGTGCGACTCCGCCAAGGTCCGGAGCCTGAGGTTATCTTCAGTACGCCGCTCGAGGATGATACGGACATCCCGACCGACACGACCGTTCGTATCCAGTTCTCGCGCGACATGGACGAAGACTCGTTCGAAGGACGCGTACGTGTCAGCTATGCGACACTTGCGGGGGTTACTACACCCGACGAACCGCCGCAGGTCCTATTCGATACCTCCTACCGTGGTCTCAATCGCGTGCTGGAGATACGATTCGCTGAGCCGCTGGTCGCATTCCAGACAGTCAACGTGGAACTGCTCGAGGGCGTCGCGGCGAGAGACGGGGTGATGCTCGCGCCCTGGTCCCTCTCGTTCTTTGTCGGACGCTAGTCCGCCTCGATCGGTCCCGACTCAAGCAGAGCCTGCACGGCAGCACGGGTGACCGAAATGAGCGTGTCGCGCTCTTCGAGTGTTCGCCCCGTGACTTTAATTGGAAGGCCGAGACGAACGCTAACCACGACTGGTCTGATGATCAGGCTGCCTTTTCGCATCGCCGCGGAGGTTCCTTGAATCGCGACCGGGACGATGGTCGCCCCTCCTTTGATGGCCATGATGAAGCCACCTTTTTTAAACGGGAGCAGCTTGCCCGTGCGGCTGCGAGTGCCTTCGGGAAAGACAAGAAACGACTTCCCTCTGCGGAGCGCGGCGGCGGCAGTCTCGATCGCCTGCATGCTTCGTTCGCGACTCCCGCGCTCGATCGGAACAAAGCCCACAATGTCCCAGGCTCGTTTCAGTACCGGCAGCGCCTTTCGTAATTCCGCTTTGTACAACACGACGAGCTTTGGGTGCAGCGCCTTGAGAACCATAAACAGGATCGGCGGTTCGATGTTGCTGGCATGGTTGACGCAATACACGGCGGCTCGGTATCGCTGCACGTGTTCGAGTCCAGTTGCGTGAAACGTAATTCCAACCGTGGCAAACCCTAGCCGCACACCGCCCCTCGCGAGCCAGTACAGGACCTCGGGCCATTTAAAAATGACGGCCAGCACGATTCCAGGCGGCGCAAGAAGCAGGACGTAGAGCGAGACGCTGATGTACGCCGCCAGCGAGCGGATGCCAGCCAGCACAGTGTGGAGATGGTCAGTCACGATTCATGGGGCGAGGGTGCTTGGCATGAGAAAGGCCCGACCCGGAGTTTCCAGGTCGAGCCTGATCGTCCTCTTCAATGGAATCAGTCGAAGGTCAGGACGTAATAGCGAAGATGAAGATCGTGATCAGGAAGCGCGGGCGGCACCACGTACAGCTGGCTTCTTGACCTTCGCGACCTTCTTCGACGCCTTGGCAGTCTTAGCCCTCGTCAAGCTACGACTCCGGTTTACGAGACAGCGATCGAGCGCTTTACCGACCTTGGTTTCAATAGATTCTGGACTATCGCCGGTGACCTCTGCAATCTCTGAGACCACAAGAAATCTGGCTCGGTCGAGCATCCGCTTCTCCCGAAACGAGAGGCTCTTCGACTTGCTGAGGTGATTGAGACTCTTCAAGACATCGATGACGTCACGTATTGAGCCAGTGCGCATTTTGTCAGAGTTGTCCTTAAATCGTCCCTTCCAGTTTTGGTGGTTAACGATTTTGCCGTTCCCAAGCCGCAGAAACAGTTCTCTGACTTCAGTGTCAGATATGGCTGGACGAAGACCAACACCCTCAACGTTTCCGAGCGGAACCAGCACGGTGGTGCCGCTCGAAGCCATGCGGAGCGAGTAAAATCGGCAGGTCGTACCGAGAATCGTCTTTTCTTCAATCTTGTCGACCAGGCCCAAGCCATGATTTGGGTAGATGACCTTGTCGCCGACCTCAAATTCCAAATGTCCCCCCTGAGTTAGCACACCGCATAAACTGCGAGTTTTAACGACCTATAATAACCATAAGTGTAGCTCATTCAGTCACTTCAGGCAACTTTTGAACTCAGATAAAAACAGGTATAAGGGCGCCAAAGCGCCCTCGGCGCCCGGTAAATATCGACCGTGTGTGTGCAGAGACCGCCAATTGGAGTCTTGACGACAATTAGAGGCAAATGACCAATCTAAATCGAATCGAACCCGTAATTCAGGGCCAGTGACGTGACCTGGTGTCGGTACCCCACCAGAGCCGAAGCAGGTGAGTCCTGATATAAAATAGCACCATACCTCTCCACTCTTCCGGAGGAGGAAACGATGATGACTCACGAACGAGCGACCCGACCCCTGGGAGGCTTCCCGGTGGTCTTGGCTGTGGCGACCGCGCTCGTCGTCGCCGGGCAGGGTTTGACCCTTGCCAGCTTGGCGGCCCAAGACCCGTCTAACCTGGCCCCGTTTGTTCCAACGCCGCAAGACGTCGTCGATCGGATGCTGGAGCTGGCAGAGGTGTCCGAAAACGACGTCGTCTACGACCTGGGATGCGGCGATGGGCGAATTGTCATCAGGGCGGCAGAACGATACGGTGCTCGGGGTGTCGGCATCGATATCGACCCGCAGCGGGTCGCGGAGTCAAGAGCGAATGCGGAGCGTGCTGGTGTAAGCCACCTTGTCGAGTTCATTCAGCAGGATGCACTTCAGGTCGATGTGTCGGATGCGACGGTGGTCACGCTATACCTGCTGTCGTCGTCAAACATTAAGATCCGACCAATTTTGACGAGCCAGCTCGCACCTGGGGCACGGATTGTCTCTCACGCGTTCAGTATGGGGAACTGGGAGGCTGACCAGATCGAGCGCTTCACCGACACGCGAGGTAACACCCGAACGCTCTATCTGTGGAAGCACGACGGAACGGTCAGGCCGTAGGGTGCGTTTCTCCTAGAGGACGGCACTGTCGTCACGCTCACGACGAGCGTCTCCTGGATCGACGGCGTCGAGCGTGGACAAAGCCCACGAAATCTTTCAAGATCATGCAATAAGCCTCGCCCGAAGACCTGGTTTCCTACCTGTCGACGACGAGCCGGAGTGGCGAAACTGGCAGACGCGCTGGACTCAAAATCCAGTGAGGTTCACCCCTCGTGGGGGTTCGACTCCCCCCTCCGGCACAATCTTTATTAACGCAATGACGACCGAGATGTCTGCTCCACGGTCTCCGACAATCCCTGCACAACCGAAAGTGTGACCATCGCAGACACGACCGGCCTGTTTTGGCGGTACACGGATTAGAAAGGTGTGGAGATGGCGAACTTGCCTACCGTTTTCCGGATCCTTCTCTCCTTAAGGGGTGCCTCTCAGTCACGAATTCCTTGCATCGGTGACTTCTGTACTAACGGATGGACCGAGCCGGTTGCTCATCCTCATGGGCATCGCGACAATCGAGCAAGGGTAGGTCGTTACTGTCTGTCGGCTTCTTTGTTTCTACGGACTTGCCGGAGCGACGAATCTTCTGAGTGCCGTGGCGTTCACCAAGTCTAGGACCTTGCGACGTCTGGAAATGTTGCGCAGGGCGATGATGATCATCACTGTGGCTACACCGCTTCTGCTCTGGCGGTCTTATATTACGTGTGAATTCGGCGTGCCGTCACTGGACAGCCCGGATAACCTGTAGAACCCCTCTCATGGGTTACTTGCAAAAGTGGTCGGTCAGAATTATGGAACTGGAGATGTCAGGTTAGGACCGGCCAGGTCTAGGCACGGATTGTTTGCGCTGGTTAGCCTAACGATGCAGTTTCTCTACCTCGCATCCAGAATTGCGTGGCGCAAAACCTTGGTGGAGAGTCTGAGCGACAGACGGTGAGCCTGTGGTCTTCCTCGCCTCGTCAACAAGTGACCGGTAGCGTAAAGAAGTATCTGAGAGGCGCCGTACACGACAAACGGGACCGTGAGCAGTCACCCGGCCTGCTCACGCTACTCAGTTCGCTACCCGGGTCACAAATGACGACACTACCTTGATCAAATTGACCAAAACTCCCATAACAGAGAGGACTCATTCGTCAGCGCTCTAAGTCGTTACCGGACTGCTCTGCCGCCGAAATGGCACTGGCTGTTACCCAGATTCCGACGAGCGGTAAGATGATCCCGAATAAGAGCCCAACCATAATTCTGTCTCCCACCGCCTCCGCCATGATGTAAGAAGGTCACATCTAGCCGTTGGCGTTTCATGTCAGTTTCATGTCAAACGTGTAAGTCTATCCGTTAGAGTCTAAGATTTTCGTCTCGCTTTGGTCGTTCTCTCAGGCACTCACGTTGGTCCTTGAGATGCTACACATGCAGGTAAGTCTACCGGCTTTCTAGTCTCGCTGGGCACAGAGCCGAAAGTGGCCAGGCTAAGGTTGATCAACAGCGTGAGGGATTTCGAACTCCTGGACAGCGGATATCACGAGCGGCAACTCCGGCTCTCCGGTCATCGACGTGGAGGGAAACGCCGTCGGCTTCATCTTCGACGAAAACATTGGAAGTCTGGTCGGCACCTTTGCGTATGATGACTGGGACTCCAGAACGACCGCGGTCCACCCAGGGTATATCTTCGAGGCACTGGAGGAACATTACGACGCGGAGCCACTCGCCCATGAACTGATGGTAATGCGACCCTAGTCTGGTGAGTGGTCGCCTACGGAAGCTTCTGCACCCGACGCAGCGTCTCTTCGCGCCGGCGGTGAGCGTACGCTCTAAGGTCGGTGACCTGGTCGGATTCATCAACGATCTCTCGTCCGATTAACTCCTCAAGCACATCTTCGAGCGTCACGATCCCTGCGAAGCCCCCAAACTCGTCAATGACGGCCACAAGATGCTGACGACGTTCGAGAAAGGTCCGCAGCAGCTCGTCGAGTGGCGTCGAGTCGACAACAAAGTGGATCGGCTGCATTATTTCTTCCATCCCAACCTCAAAACGGTCCTGGGCAACCGCTCTCAGGATATCGACAGCGCGTACGACACCAACGAAATCCTCAGGATTGGCATCAAAAATGGGAACCCTGCTGTGCTTACTGAGAGCGTCATCAGACGCCGCCTCGCGCGCAGAGACGCGTGCGCCGAGCGTGAAAACAACCGGCCGAGGGGTCATGATTTGCCGGGCCGTTCTGGTTTCCATCGACAGCACATTCTCAATAACTCTGGCCTCGTGCTGTTTGAGCGTCCCTGAGCGCAGCCCAGACCCGACCAACGTCAGCAGGTCTTCATCGGATACACGATGCTCCTGGTGTCCCTTCCAGACCAGATTCGTTGCCACCTGCGTGAGCGCGATCAGCGGGCTGAAGACGACGACGAGCATATGGAGCGGCTGAGCGATTAGCGGAGCAAGCTGACGTGAGTAGACGACCCCGATCGTCTTGGGCAGCACCTCAGACAGCAGTAGGATCGCCAGGGTGAAGGCAATCGAGAAATAGATGACATTCCCTTCCCCCAGAGCCGTGGCTGCCAACGCACCGGCAACGGCGCCGCCACCGGTATTAGCGATGGTATTGAGTGAGAGAATGGCCGAAATAGGCCTGTCGATCGTCTGCCTCATTCGCTTCAGCCTAAGACCCGATGGCCGCCCCGACTGTGCCAGCATCTCGACATGCGTCGCCGGCACCGAGTAGAGAACCGCCTCAAACAGGGAGCAGGCTGTGGACGTCACGAGAACCAACCCCACAACAAGTTCTAACTCAAGCATTGCCGTTATCGCCTCCGACTGAAAGAATACGAGATATAGGAATTACGTGAAGCCATGAGAAGCTGAGGCTTCTGGTCTGACGTTGGACGACGTGAGCACCCCAAGACGGAGAGGAACGAGTTGAGTAAGCCATCGCATGGCAATGGTTGGGAAGACCGAACGCTTCTAGAAGGCCCGCAGACTCGGCGAAAAGACCTCGGTCTCGTACTGCGTTCGGTTAGAGATTTTGTCCGTGGCTTCCGCGCTCTGCACTTTGTGGGTCCGTGTGTAACCGTGTTCGGATCGGCCCGTTTCAACGAAGGACATCATTACTATCAACTCGCCCGAGACGTGGGAAGTGCGTTGAGCCACCTGGGGTTCACTGTGATGACCGGGGGTGGACCTGGCCTGATGGAAGGCGCCAATCGCGGGGCACGCGAGGCCGGCGGACGGTCGGTAGCGTGCAACATCAGGCTCAGTGCCGAGGAGTACCAAAACGCCTATCTCGACCAGTCGGTCACCGTGCATTATTTTTTCGTGCGTAAGGTGTTGCTGTTTAAATATTCCTACGGGTTTGTCGCCCTCCCCGGTGGCTTCGGAACGATGGACGAGCTCTTCGAGGCACTGACGCTCGTGCAGACCCAAAAGATCGCGAGCTTCCCAATAGTACTGATGGGTCGTGACTATTGGAAGCGGCTATTTCATCTGGTGCAGAACATGGTTAATGAAGGCGCCATCAGACCGGGAGAGCTGGACTTATGGCTCGTGACTGACGACATAAACGAGGCGATGTCCCATATTCGCAAGCATGGGGTCGAAGACTTCGGTCTCACGTCTCGCCGACCGCCACGCCCGTCTCGCATCCTGGGGGAACCTCGGATTACGGCTGGCTGGACGACGCAGTAATCGTCGCACCCGGAGCGGTTGGCTCTCCCTAATTAAGATCGAATCCCGTCGAGACCGACCGGTCACACCACAGTGACGCGGAGACCGTCTTCTTTGACCAAGCCGCAAAACCGTCTCCCACTTCGACACGGGTCCCTGCCTCAGTTATCACCTGACCGTCGACCACTGAGATCAAGACAGATCAGCGTGTTCTCGTTTCGAATATAGATCCGCCCATTTACCAACGCAGGATAAGCACGAACGACCGAAGGGAGAACTTGAGTAGTGGCGAGTACGGTCAATGCCTCTGGGGACGCCTCGGCCACTACCAACTCCCCGCTCTCGCGCACAATCACTAGACGGTCACCGGCCAGCGTTACGGTCCCGGCTCCGTAGCTAGGGATGTCCCACTTCACCGTACCGGTTCGGAGTTCAACGGCACGCAAGCTCGGACTGTATTCCTGGCGGCCATGAAATCCATACAAATGACCATCGTGATAAACACTGGTCGAATAATGGTTCGACATGACCTCATTCGAAATCCAGATCTCATTCAACTCACCACCGTTCACTCGGAATAATCCGGCACCGGTTCCGTACGTCGCCGACACGAAGATGAGGTCATCGACAACGAGCGGTGTCGCAGCATTGACCGACGCCCTCAACCGCGACCGCCAGGGACGAGAAAAGCGGACAGTGCCGTCGGCAGGGTCTAATCCGGCCAGATAGCTTCGTGTAAAGAATACGGCGTGGGTCTGCCCCCCAAAGTTCGCGCTGACGCCTGACGAATAGCTGGCGTCATCGTCAAGGGCCGTCCAAGCGACCGCTCCCGTCTCGGTATCAAAGGCGACGACGCCGGCATTCGCACCGCCGATGTTTGCGATCACGTGTCCCCCTGTGACTAGGGGTGACCCCGTCGCTCCGAAGAAGCCTTTCCGGAAGCTGAACTTCGCCTTGGTGTCAACGTTCCACGCGACATCGCCGGTCTCCAGACTCAGAGCATGCAGCTGGCCTTGAGCGCCGAACGTGAACACCTGTTCTTCGACGACAACCGGGGTCGAACGAGGCCCTTCATCGAAACCAAAATCGTCTCGGTAAGTTGTGAGGTAGTCATACCGCCAGACCGTCTCCCCGGTCGACGCGTCGATCGCCTCGACAACTTCTCGGTCATCAATGCGATGAAACAGGATCAACTGTCCGTCGACGACAACGGGACCGGCGAAGCCGGCTCCGACAGGGCGTCGCCACACCTCTGGGGGACCACCCACGTCCCAGTCAGTGTCCAGGGCGGGACCAGCGTAGTGACCGTCACGGTCCGGTCCCAGGAACTGTGGCCAGTCCTGGGCTAGCACTAAACCCGTCGCCAGTAGCACGAGACTCACTGTGGCCCGGAAACGGCTCATGATGACTCGGCCAGAAGACGGCGAATTAGGTCGACTGTAAATACGGCGGTTGGGGTGCGGTAGGAGACAGTCCGATACGAAGAGTCAGGCTCGGCGTAAACCACGAAATACCGCATGATTCGGAGAGGACCCTGACGAGCAGTCATCGCATAGAACACCCCTTGATGGAGGGCCTGGTCGAGAAGCGCGACGATGTTCGGATACTTCTCGACCCACGGACGCGACTGCTCCAGGACGAAGATGCGCTCGCGGGTAATCACACGCAATACGTAGTTCATATTCCCCTAGCCGGCCGAGGCAACGTCACAGACAAAATCAGTCGAATCGCTCCATGCCTCCACAGGCAGATACTAGGTCAGTCCCTCGCGATCAGACTCGTCGAGACAGCATCCACGGTACGGCGTGCAAAAACATCGCCCGGCGGGTCAGAACGCTGGCGGAACCGTGTGCGCCGCACGCTCCACTCCGGCAGCCCAGTCTCGAGCGAGCATCGCATACACGATGTGGTCGACGAAATGATCGTAGAGCCACTCGGCATCCCGCAGCAGACCTTCTTCGCGAAAACCGAGACGCGAAGGGATCGCACGGCTTCGGTCGTTCCCGATCGCACAACGGATTTCGACCCGATTTAACTCAGCCTCGTTGAAGGCATGGCCAACCAGTGCCCGGCTGGCGGAAGTTACCAGCCCCCGCCCCTGAAACTCTTCGCCAACCCAGTACCCCAGTGAGGTCAGGCGATTCCGCCAATCAATTTGGTGATGCCCAACGATTCCGGCAATCCGCCCATCCAGCCGGATCGCTAGCTGCGTCCCGTTGTTCTGTGACTCCTGCGCCTGAGCGGCTCGAATGAACGCTCTGGTGTCCTGGAGACGAGTGATGTTGTCGAGCCATGGCAACCAGTTACGCAAATAGGGGCGATTGCGGTCGGTTAACTCGAATAGCTCGTCAGCGTCACGGAGCTCTAGTGGCATAAGTGCGAGCTGCTGAGACACGGCAATCGGCTGCATGATTAGATCGCCCGCCGCATTATCGCCGCCCAGGACAACCAGAGCATCGACCATTCCCTCGAGCTCTCCAACGAGAGTATCGACGACGTCGCGGGTCGGATCCCGAGTGACATACTGAATGCCTCTACCCCGGAAACGGGCATGACAACGCCAGCGATTATACCCGTGTCACCCGGTCACCCCGGGATCCACGCCTGCTAAGACGATCGAAACTGTGCATTCAATACCGTCACCGGCGGCAGCGCCGTATAATCGCGGTACGCTACCAGAACGTGTGACGGTCCAACCGTAAAGCAGGACGCTCTTGACCAGACAACGGCTCGCCATGACAACCTTCGCAGCCTGTGTGGCACTGACCCTGGTCAGCGTACTGCCGAACCAGGCCCAAAGCTCAGGTATCTTCATGGTGCCTGTCGAGGGTGAAGGTTCCAACTACTGGCCCAGATGGCGAGGTCCGTCCGGGCAAGGAGTGGTGACCGGAACCGCGTATCCCGATACTTGGTCCGACAGCGGGAACGTCGCATGGCGAACCCAGGTTCCCGGACGCGGACACTCGTCCCCAATCGTCTGGGACGACCACATTTTCGTGACCACGGCAGAGGAAACGGGACGAAGGATCTCGATCCTGAGCTACCGCCGATCGGACGGACGCCTCCTATGGCAAACGGCCGTGCCAGAAGGACCGACCGAGCGTATCCACCAGAAGAACACCCGGGCGTCGGCAACACCAACCACCGACGGAGAGCGCGTATACGCATCGTTTGGGAGTCGCGGACTCATGGCGGTCGACTTCGACGGTCGTCTTGTCTGGCACACCGAAGTCGGTCCGATTGACAACTATCACGGAACCGCGGGCTCTCCCCTTCTGTACAACGATCTCCTCATCACATACCAGGACCACCGAAGCGGGGCGTTCGTCGCCGCGCTCGACAAGGTGACCGGTAAGCTGGTCTGGCAGACCGACCGCAGTGGTAGCGTCGGATGGGGCTCGCCGATTGCTGTCCGAGTCGACGACCACGACGAGATCATCGTCAGTAGCCAGCGGACGGTAACCGCCTACCGTCCGTCGGATGGCTCCGAACTGTGGCATTGCAATGGGAATCTCTTCGAAGTGATACCCACGCCAGTTGTCAGTCACGGGCTCGTGTTCTGCGCGTCCGGACGGGCCGGCCCCACACTCGCCATCCGTCCGGGCGGACGTGGCGACGTCACCGACTCGCACGTAGTATGGCGCACGTCCCGTGGTTCGCCGTTCGTCCCGTCACCACTTGTCTACGGCGACTATCTCTACACCGTGAACGACATGGCCAGCATCGTTACCTGTTTCGAGGCAGCGACCGGGACCGTCATGTGGCAGGAACGACTGGGACCGCCCGCCCTGGAAGGGTTCTCGGCCTCGCCGGTCGGCGTCGACGGAAAAGTATTCTTCACGAACGACGAGGGACAGACGTTTGTTCTGAGGGCCGGACCGGAGTTCGAACTCCTCCATACCAACGACATCGGTGCGCGAACGTTGGCCTCCCCCGCCCTGGTCGATGGGCGCTGGTATGTTCGAACGGAACGTGAGCTGATTGCGATTGGGGAATGATGATGCGGGTCGTCGCATCTCGGTATGCTGGCAAGGTTGGAGTGCCGTAATGGGTCGAGCCGGCCAGCTCGCTGCGATCGTCTAAAGCCCGAGTAGATTGCGCTGGAGCTTTTCGAGACCGGCCTCTTCGGCCCAGAGGTCCAGCTCGACCGATGCCAGTTCATCGACCATCGGCACCGCCAAGCCGTCCACTCGGAGATCGATCGCCTTGAGATACGTCTTGCAGACCTGACACTCCTCGACCCGCACCTGTGGCCAGACGTCAGTCACGTGATAGACGAGCTTATTGGTCTCGGTCGACCGGCACTGGGGACAAGTGAGGCGAGTAAACGCCCATTCGGTTGAACACAGCGCGCAGAGCAGCAGGCGCTCTCCTTTAATCTCCGACCCGTCTCGAATCACAGCCAGCTGCGGGAGCCAATCACATCGTGGGCAAGTCGCCGACGTCGGGTCGTGTCGCTCGTTAGACCCGACCGGAGGGGACAATGCCTCCCTATCCGGTAAAGTGGCCACCAACACCTCAGCCAGAGGCTGCACAAAGGCACGCGGGAAGAACTCGACCGACGATGGCGGATGGCCAAGCTCGGCTGCGACCTCGTCGAGTGGACGTCGAGACAGGAAGGCCCGTAACACGTCGGTCGCGATGGAGCGTGACTCACCGAGACGTTTAGCGATCGCCGCGAGCACATCGGTCGAAACGGCACCGACGTCTTTGACGAATCGTAGGAAGGGCGGCGTACAGCGGTCGAGCGGTAACCGATGGAGGGAGAGCGTCGAGCCGGTCGAGCCGTCGCTCAGCCAGTCAAATCGACTCGCCGCTCGCGAGACGGACTCTTGGAGCTCGAGCACCCGGTCATAGAACACTAGGAGCTCCACTGCCGGCTGATGCGCAGCGCTGAGCTTGGCGACTCGGGCCCGACGCCGCGCCCAGGTCGGCAGGGTCACGGTCAAGACTGGTCTTCGTACCAGCGTGGATGATGCATCGAGGCCCACCGTCGCGTGACCTTGCCGTCGATCATCCCTCGAGCCGTTCCCGGGTAGGCCACCACGCCGAGATACACATGGACGATCAGGAAGAGGCCGCCCCCAACCGTCGCCGCGAAATGCAGTAACCGAGCGGTCGCCAGCAGCCCGGGTTCAAACCACTCGGGCATCCAGAGCGCCAGGCCCGTGGCCACGAAGACAACAGCCAACCCGCCCTGCACCCAGAAAAAGACCTTCTGGCCTGCGTTGTACTTACCCGCGCGCGGCACCTTGTCGTGATTCCGTGTCACGTAGTCCTTGATCGCTCCGAGCCACCGCCAGTCGTCGTGGTCCAGAAACATTTCGCGGATCCAGAGCGCCAGCATACATACCATGCTAAGGCCGAATACGGCTCCGACCCACGGGTGCAGCACGCGCGCCGCCGGACCGCCGCCCACCAGCGATGTCAGCCAAAACAACGAGGGGTACGACAAGGCCAACCCCGTGACCAGCAGGGCGACGAAGGTGCCGCCCACTACCCAGTGGACCACCCGCTCGAGATACGTGAACCGGTGCAGGAGTCCGTTGCTACTCATGCTCCTCCACGTGCTGCTGCCCATAGCGCAGCAAGTGGAGAGCGGTCCCGATGATGCTGAAATTGAACAGGAACACAGCAGCACGCTTCAGGAAGCTTAAACCGGTCATCGGACCCGGACTAGCGGTCGGGTCGGTCGGCAGGCTGTAGTCGTCGAGGCGGTCACCGTGCGGGACGACGTACATCATGTGAGTGCCGCCCACCCCCGCCGGATTGTACACCGAGGCACTGCTATAGCCGCGCCGCTTGAGAGTCTCGACCTGCTTGTCGGCCAGCGCCAGCATGTCCTGCTTCGAGCCCCAGGAGATCGCGTTAGTCGGACACGTCTTGACGCACGCCGGCTCGAGACCTGCGTCGATCCGGTCGATACACATGTTGCACTTCGAGACTGTTTTCGTGGCCTTGTCAAACCGAGGAATGTCAAACGGACAACCGGTGACACAGTACTGACACCCGATACAGTTCTCTTGATTAAAGTCGACGATCCCGTTCGTGTACTGAACAATCGCACCTGGCGCCGGACAGGCAAACAGACAGCCAGGGTCTTCGCAATGGAGGCAGGCATCCTTCTTAATAAGCCACTGGATGTCGCCGTTCACTTCCACTTCGTTAAACCGCATCAACAACCACGTGTTCGCGCTAAGGTCCTTGTGGCTCTGGAAGCTGCCGAAGTTTTTAGTCGGCTCGACCTTGAGCTCGTTCCACTCCTTGCACGCCACCTCGCAGCCTTTGCATCCGATGCACTTTGAGATATCGACCAGCTTTGCGTACTCAGGGGCGTTCGACCGCAGTGCATCCAGCGGAATAAACGCGCTGGGAGTTGCGGACATCCGACGAATGGAAAGGTTGTCTGGCATACGAAACTACACTGGCTCCACGTTCACCAAAAAGCTCTTGAACTCAGGACACTTCGTGTTTGCATCGCCGACAAATGACGTCAACTGGTTGGCCATCGAGCCCGTAGTCAACCCAACGAATCCCCAGTGCACCGGGATACCAATCGTCCAGGTTGTCCGCCCGTTGACCAGAAGCGGCCGAATTCGCTTGGTTACAATAGCGGTGCCGGTAACGGTCCCCCGTTTTGACCAGACCCTGACCTGGCTAGCGTTTGCAATCCCTTTTTCTGCTGCAAGCCCTTCAGGGACTTCCACAAAGAAATCGGGCATCGCCTCGACGAGATACGGCACGTTGCTCGTCACAAAGTGCTCACGCTCGACGACGCGATACACCGTACACGCGTACGGAAACTCGCTCCCGCCCGACGTGGCTAACGTCTCTCGCACCCCGTCATACCAATGAATGAGTGGATTGACCGGCACGTTCTCGTGTAGCACGTTTGTCGTCGGGCTTTCGACCGGCTCGTAGTGCTCAGAGAATGGACCATCGGCCAGCTGCGTGCTAAACAGCCGCGCCACGCCTTCTTCGTTCATGATGAACGCCCCAGTTGCGTCGGGGGGCGTAGTCGATCCGTAGTCAGGTACGTCGCCAATCCACCGTTGACCGTTCCAGGCAATACCTGATCGCTGTGCGTCCCACGGGACGCCTTCGGCATCCGCCGAGGCCCGGTTGTAGAGCACTCGCCGGTTGAGCGGCCAGCTCCACGCCCAGTCATGGTGCATCCCCAATCCGGTCGGGTCCGCCGTGCCCCGGCGCTTCATCTGATTGCCTTCTTCCGTGTAGCTCCCACTATAGATCCAATTACCGGACGCAGTCGTGCCATCGTCTTTCAGTTCACCGAATGACGATAAGAGGCGCCCAGTCGAGAGATCAGAGCCGTTGATCTCTTTCGCCAACTCGACCAAAGTCGGTTCGCGGGGATTCAGATAGTCCCACGTGAGGTGCTGGATCGGATCGTTATACGCGCCACCCTCTTCCTGATAGAGCTCTTTCACTCGCCAAAACAATTCGGACAGAATCCACGTGTCAGAACGAACGCCAATCGGTAGATCGACCGCCTTTTCTTTCCACTGCGCCCACCGCCCACTGTTGGTAAACGAGCCGTCTCGCTCGATCCAGTGACTGCTGGGAAGATACAAGACCTCGGTATCGATCTCGGCCGAGTTCACGCCTGGCGCCTTCCAGAACTCGGCGCTATCGAGCATAAATGGATCGATGACCACCTTCCACTTAAGCTTCGCCATCGCCTCAAGCAGACGAGGAACGTCCGGACCCGCCAGTAGAGGATTGAAACCCAGGGCCACAAAGCCCTCAAGACGTCCATGGTGGGCCTCGTCCCAAAGCGACAGCCAGGTTGCGTCGCCGCCAGGTTTGGCCAGATAGTCGTAGGCGAAGTCGTTCTCCGGAGTCGCGTGTTCCCCGAACCACGCCTTCATCAGAGAGACGTAGAACTTTGGATAGTTTCCCCAGTAGTTCACAGCAGTGGGGACCAATGGGCGCGGCGTCGAGTCGTGCAGATGTGTCTCGAACGACTGCTGTTCTGGAGTCGGCACTTTAAGATAGCCAGGCAAAATACCAGCCACCACCGCATGGTCGGTAGCGCCCTGCACGTTCGCGTGTCCACGTAACGCGTTAATCCCGCCCCCGGGTCGTCCAATGTTACCCAGCAGGAGCTGGAAAATCGCGCCTGTGCGGATGATCTGGCAGCCCACGGTATGCATGGTCCACCCAACCGCATACATGATCGTCCCGACTCGATCGGCCCGCCCAGTTGAGCAGACGATCTCGGCCATCCGCAGAAAGTCCTCTACCGAGCAACCGGAAATCTGAGCGGCAATCTCTGGTGTGTAACGTTCGTAGTGTTTCCTGAGCAACTGAAACACACACCGCGGGTGTTCCAGCGTCTGGTCACGCCGGACAAAACCGTCCAACCCACGTTCATAGTCCCAGGCGGTCTTGTCGTACCCTTGTGCCGCCTCGTCAAAACCAGCAAACAAGCCGTCGGCGAAACCGAACTTTTCGCTCACGATGAACGACGCATTTGTATGCGCCAGCACATAGTCATGGTGCTGGAGATCGTTATCGAGGATGTACTTGATAAAACCACCCAAGACAGCGATGTCACTCCCTGGCCTGATTTGCAGATGCTTGTCGGCTACCGCCGACGTGCGGGTAAAGCGCGGGTCGATCGTGACGAGCTTGGCGCCACGATTGTCACGTGCCTCGAGCGCCCACTTAAAGCCGCACGGGTGGTTCTCGGCCGGGTTCGCGCCCATGACCAGAATGACGTCCGCGTTCTTGATGTCCTTCCAGTGGTTGGTCATCGCCCCGCGGCCAAACGTGGCGGCCAGACTGGCCACCGTGGGGCTGTGTCATATTCGAGCCTGGTGGTCGATGTAGCCTAATCCCATCGCCCGCATGGTCTTAGTAATGAGATAGGCGTCTTCGTTGGCCACGGTGGCGCTGCCCACCCACGCAATCCCATCGCATCGATTGACGACTCGGCCTTGGTCGTCTCGCTGTGAGAACGTCGCGTCCCGCGAATCTTTGAACTTGCGGGCAAACCAGTCCATCGCAAAGTCCCAGGTGACGTCTCGCCATTCGGACGAGCCAGGGTCTCGGAACTTTGGCTGATGCTGCAAGCGTGGGCTGATCGCGAGCTGCATCTGCGACGCGCCCTTGGGACAGAGAGTGCCACCGTTAATCGGATTGTCGGGGTCACCCTCGACATGCATCACCGTGTTCGTAGTGTTCAGCCCGCCGCTGCCATGGACATACGCGATCGTCCCACACCCTACCGCGCAGTATGGACAGACGGTTCGGTACTCCTGAGCATTCCGGATCTTCAGCTGCCGCACAGCCGCATAGGCGGGACGCAGGTCGAAGCCCAGTGCGCTCAGACCAGCGCCACCCGCAACTGATGCCTTGAGGAATGTCCGACGTGAGATGTCCATGCGAGATCCGTGACAGGATACAAGAAACAGGGTCAAAAGAGACAGCGGGCTGCGCTGTGCGTGCAGAGAGACTGCCCGTGCACTTCTGGACAACACCCCATGTGAGAATCTACCCGAGGAATCGTGAGGCACCGCGCCGACTGATAAGATTGCCCCATGTTAACGACACCTCTGCAGTCGCCTGGCGTGAAGTCGGTGCTTGTCCGGCGTCGCGGAGATCGACTCGAACGTGACATGGTAGTGGTCGAAGAGCCACTCGAAATCCATGTAAACGGCCAACCACTCGTCGTCACGATGCGGACACCCGGACACGACGCAGAGCTGGCAGCCGGATTCCTCTTTGGCGAGGGCGTGCTCAACGATGCCATCGGACTCTCGTCGGTGCAGGTACAGCCAGGCAACGGTCAACGCGACACCCAAATACGAGTCGCTAACTTCTTAGGCGATACGGTCAATGTGACCCTGAAGGAGGACCCAGCTGAACCGAGTGTGGCCCTGGCCAAACGGGAGTTTCGGGCTACTGCGGCATGCGGCGTTTGCGGCAAGACCGAGATAGGGGATCTGGATTCCGACCTGCCAGCGATCGTCCCGATGGAGGCAGATCCAGACTTCCTCGAAACACTGCCGGGTGCGCTTCGTCGTGCCCAAAAGCTGTTCGAGGCCACCGGCGGGATCCATGCGGCCGGGATCTTCAACCGCCACGGATCATTGCTCTGCAGTTACGAAGACATCGGACGCCACAACGCCGTGGATAAGGCTGTGGGCCACTTCGTGCTCAAAAACGGGGTACCCCTCGCCGAGCATGTCCTTGTTGTCAGCGGTCGCGCCGGGTTCGAGCTCGTGCAGAAAGCACTCAAAGCCTCGATTCCGGTGATGGTGTCGGTCGGTGCCGCATCGAGTCTTGCTGTACAGATGGCTACCGACGCAGGCATGGCGCTCTACTCCTTCGCCGGACCCGGTCACGGAAACCTGCACGTCAAAGATTAATACCTCCCTTCGACCTCACGCCGGTGTCCAGTGGTCCGTTCTGTCTTTTTTTTGCTGGGCGATCCGGCCTAGACAGACAAGGGGCGGCCTCGGGACACCCTGAACATATATCGCGACCTTCGTAACGAAATTCGCAGCGGGCGATACGATAGCGTTACACTCTGTCTGTGACTCAGCTCGGAGATTTCCAAGTTAAGGAGCCGGCCGGTGGAGGCGGCGTCGAACAACCACGAGGGTGGATTATTTCTGTCGCGGTCGTGGCACTGCTGGCGTTCGCGATCGGTGTGTACTGGTTCATTGGGCGGAGTGACGACGTACCACCAGTCGAAACAGTTGTCGAAGCTCCGCCTGACGTGATTCCTCCACCATCGGATCCCATCGAGCCTGAACCCGAACCGCCTAACGTCCCAGCTCTTGATGCAAGCGACGCCTTCGTTCGAGACTTGGTTGCGGCGCTGTCCACTCACCCTGGACTGGCATCCTGGCTCGTCAGCGATGGTGTCGTTCGACGGTTCGTCGTCGTGGTCGATAACATTGCCGACGGAACCAACCCCGCTCAGCACGTAATGTTCATGCGGCCTGATTCACGATTTACCACGACCGGTGACGGCGAGACGCTGCGCATCGACCCAAGAAATCACGATCGATACGATCGGCACGCCCAGATCTTCGGGTCACTCGACACGCAGGGTTCGGCCGATCTGTTTCTCATGACGCAACCTCTAATCGATGAGGCGTACGTGGAGCTCGGAAATCCAGATCGTCCGTTCATGGGCACCCTGGAACGAGCCGTCATCAACCTGCTGAACGTCCCGATCGTCGAGAACCCGTCGACTTTGATCGAGCATGCCCCATTCTTTCACTACACCGGCGAGCCGCTCCAATCGCTGTCGCCCTCCCAAAAACAGTTGCTCGCGATGGGCCCAGACAACGTCCGTATCGTGCAGGCCAAGTTACGTCAGATCGCCCTCGCGATCGGCATCCCCGATTCGCGGCTCCCGTAGCGCGAGGAATCTGTAGGTCGGGACACACTTCGAGAGGTGAGGGTTATACCTCAGAAGGGCTGCATCGACCACCGGGAGAG
Source organism: Vicinamibacteria bacterium (assembly GCA_963578805.1). Classification (GTDB taxonomy): domain Bacteria; phylum Acidobacteriota; class Vicinamibacteria; order Vicinamibacterales; family UBA8438; genus CAUZIB01. The sequence continues at coordinate 114,141 of CAUZDY010000004.1, forward strand.
ACGATACCAGACCCCAGATCTTCGACTGTCCAAGACTCCAGACAGCCGACTCTGGAATTACGCCCTGCGTCGGTACCTATGCAGTTCCGTATACCCCGCGGCGGTTCATCTCCGCGCAAATGATATCGTGTGATCAGATGGTTCGAATCGCCCTATGCCAGACCAACCTCCCGGTTGGAGATCTCGACGGAAACGTCGAACGGATACGTTTACGGATCGACCAGGCGTCTGCTCAAGGCGCCGACCTGATCGTGTTTCCAGAGCTCTCTCTCACAGGCTACCCGCCGGAAGACCTGTTACTCAAACCCAGCTTCTCACAACGTGCGCATGATACGGTCCGCCGATTGTCCGCCGACATCCATGATGCCGTCGTTTTGGTCGGATTTCCGTATCTGTCTGGCGACCTTTTCAACGGTGCCGCCGTGCTGGCTGAGGGTCAGGTGCGGTCGATTTACCGTAAGTGCCGTCTACCCAACTACTCAGTGTTCGACGAGCAACGGTATTTCGCGAACGGCAACCGGGGTCTCGTACTCGATCTGGGTGGCGTGAAGGTAGGTATCACAATTTGCGAAGATCTCTGGTATCCGGGTGGGCCGGGGCAATGGGAGACTGTCGACGGTGGCGCCCAGCTGATCGTGAATCTCTCGGCGTCACCGTATCACCGGGCGAAGGGTATCGAACGGGAACGTATGTTCGAAACTAGGTGTCTGGACTACAACTGCTTCCTTGCGTTCTGCAACGCCGTCGGCGGCCAAGACGAGCTTGTCTTCGACGGACACAGCCTGGTCATGGACCCAAGCGGTGAGGTTCTGGCGCGAGGCCTTCAGTTCAAAGAGGACCTCGTCATGGCTGACATCGATGTCAACAGTGCATCGCGACGCCGCCTGCACGACCCAGGATGGCGACAGCACTTCCCGGTTCAGACGGACCGCGTCGATCAGGTTGCTCTTCCAACCCAGCTCGCTGATGCTCCGCCGTTAGAACGTCGGAAGCTCCCCACGTTGCTGGAACCGGAGGTCGAAGTGTATCGAGCGCTGGTCTTGGGAACCGGTGACTACTTTCGAAAGAACGGATTTAACAAGGCTGTTCTCGGCCTTTCAGGTGGTATCGACTCGGCGCTCTCGCTAGTTGTTGCCGCCGAGGCTCTCGGCCCGGAGTCGATCACGGCGATCGCGATGCCATCACGCTACACCTCGGCTGTCAATCGCGAGGACGCTGCCGAACTGGCTAGTCGACTAGGTGTCACGCTTCTAGAGGCACCAATCCACGAAGTCGTCGCAGCCTACGAAGTGGCTCTGGCACCGTTTTTCGGTAAGACGGAGCCGGACGTAGCGGAGGAGAACCTGCAGGCTCGGATCCGCGGAAATCTCCTAATGGCGCTGTCGAACAAGTTCTCGTGGCTAGTCCTGACCACCGGAAACAAGAGTGAAATGAGTGTTGGATACGCCACCCTCTACGGTGACATGGCGGGCGGATTCTCAGTACTTAAGGACGTGCTTAAGACCTGGGTGTACCGGGTTGCGGAGTGGTGTAACCGTGAGCGTGAGGTTATTCCGCGTCGAATCATCGACAAAGCGCCCTCAGCGGAACTGCGTGACAACCAGCTCGACACCGACAGCCTCCCCCCTTATGACACGCTGGATGCAATTCTGCAGGCTTATGTCGAGAACGACCGCACGCCGGTTGAGATCGAGAGACTGGGCTTCGAGCCTGCCCTAGTCAGACGGATTGTCGACATGGTGGACAGGTCGGAATACAAGCGCCGTCAGGCGCCGCCCGGTGTCCGGATCACGACTCGCGCCTTTGGTAAGGACCGCAGGCTCCCGATCACGAACAAGTTCAGGGCCGAGTAACGTCCTCAGTCTCCTCCAGCTCAATCATCTTCGAACTCAACATCTTACGGCGGTGCACTTATACGCGGCAACATGCACCGGCGCAACCAGCAATCTTCGATTTCACTGGTAAGGATGGTAAGGTCAATCGATGCATATTTCCGCAATGCGCCTGGTCTCAATTTTATCCTCATCGCCACGCACGCAGGTCAGCACGTCATGACCTCTGGGCAGGCTCCCACCACCGACGACCGGAACCCTATTCGCCGCATCCAGGAAATCTACAAGGGAAAACGTGGGCGTGGACAGCCGGTCATCTCGATCGAGCTATTTCCGCCGAAAACGCCGCGTGCGGCGGACAGCCTGTTCGAGAAGGCGCTGCCCAGGCTGGCGACAGCCAAGCCGGACTTCTTCTCAGTGACCTACGGCGCCGGTGGAGGCACTCGGGACAAGACTCTGGAAGTGGTTGACCACATCCAGCGCAACCATGGCATCACAGGAATGGCTCACCTCACGTGTCTCGGTTCGACGAAGGACGAGGTTGCTCAGTTTCTCACCGATGCCAGTAGCCTGGATATCCTGAACATCCTCGCACTTCGCGGTGACCCGCCGCGCGGGCTACCAGACGTTGCTCCACCCGACGACGGGTTCGAGTACTCGTTCCAACTCATCGACTTCATCCAGAGCCACGGTGACTTTTCTATCGGCGCAGCCGGTTTTCCAGAATGCCACGTCGCCTGCACCGAGGGCCGACATGTCGACTGGCAGCGTGTAAAGAACAAGCTGGACCATGGCGCCGAGTTCATCCTGACTCAGTTGTTCTTTTCCAACGCCCACTACTTCGAATTCCTTGAGTACATGACCGGCACGCTCGGTGTGTCAGCGCCGGTCATACCGGGCATCCTTCCTATCCTCAGTACCGAGCAGATCAGACGCTTCACGGCAATCTGTGGGATTACGTTGCCCGCCGAGCTCGAGAGCCGTCTGGACGCGTTCGGTGACGACGTCGACGCAGTGCGAGATTTCGGGATCGAGTTCGCTACTCACCAGTGCGAAGAGCTACTGAAGGGAGGAGCCCCTGGCCTGCACCTGTACTCGCTCAACCAGTCCAGATCTTGCCTTGCGATCCTGAAGAACCTAGGGCTACGGGCTAAGCCGAAGGTCGAGAGTTATTAGACGTGAGTAGTGAAAGGTCTTTAGTTGAAGGTCTGAACGACTCCGGACCTACGACTCGGCTAACTGCGCTCCATCCACTCGACGAACTTCGAGGAGGGAGATTCGACGATCATCACACGGATGACCCGCTGATGCTCATGCATTAGCTGCTTCGCAGCATCTCGGGCCGCATCGACGGTGGTGTAGCTGCTAGCTATGGCTGGCGAGTTGACCGAACCACCCCTCACCGTACTGACGAGCTTAAACATTGTGAAACAGATACCTCCGCTCGCCAGATTATATCACCTGAGCGAACAAGAGCCGGGTGTATCAAGTGTCTCGGATCGTCGGGGATCTGAGGTCAAGATGCCCCCCGGTCAAGACCCGCTGAGTCTGGGCGGGTCGATGCGTCGCCCCAGGCGAAATGGAGCGCCAGGGTTTGTAGATCTAACTGCACACACTAGTTGTTCGAGAGTGCCGCTTCGCCGATGCTGCTACCTAGAACCAGGTCAACGACCGCCCCGTAACTCGCGATGCCCTCCTCGATGCGGTTCGCTCGGAGATACCGATCATATACACGATTGGCGTTATTTCTGACGACCGGCACCACCTGTGAGGCTCGGTCGTAGACCGCGCGGAAGTCAGCGGTCGGCCCCGGGTCCAGCTCCTGCCACAGCTCCGTCTGCAGATCGGGATCAAGGTGCCGCAAGAGGTGTGGAAAGAGAAACACCCATACGCTGTATCGTGAGGCCTCGTCCCCAGACAAGCAGGTCAACCAGCCCACAAAACTCGCCTCGGACTCATTCGCGTAGCCAGCCAGATGAGCCCATTCGTGAGCCACCACGAACGGGCGTTCGAACGGCAATACGGTCGCATTGACCAATACCTCGAGAGAAAACGGACTAATCATGCCGTCAACTCCGGCACGCTGGAAGTACGGTGTCAATAGGGTTAGCTTTGGCAGGCCGGCCACGGCGGTCCGACGAACACCGAGATCTTGTTGGACCTGCTCGAACGCCGGACCGAGACGCGCCGGAAGCTCGCCTAGGTCTGGCCAAGGCCTGGCATGGGCCTCTGAATGTAGGGCGTTGAGACGCCCTACCGTATCATGGGCGAGCACGGTCAACGCCTCGGCGTTGACACGCCAGGGTTTGTAATCGAGCTTCATGGTGAGCGCTTCACGGCGGTAGTTGAGTCCCCAGAACAACAGAAAGACCAGATACACCCCGGCCGCCAGGGCGATGGTGTTGAGACCCATCTGCCGGGCCGCCAGCCATCGACTTCCGGGCGCTGTACGATGTAGAGTGCGTCCCCACCACCATGGCAATCCGACGACGGCAGCAACGAAGACAACGTCAAACAGCGCAATACTCGTCAGGCTCGAAATAGGCGTCAATAGGTTCTGAGAGATAAGATATACCTGGCGCGAATACACCGCCTCGACCCATGCGCTTGGCGTGGGAACAACGGCGAGTGTCGCCGCCAACCCTATCAATAGCAGTCGCATCTGCGTTTTAGTAGTTGTGGCCAGAAGTCTAGCTCTTGAGAGAGCCCTACCGCACGACAAGCCGGTCCCCGGGGGCATCGAAGACATGCAAGTGCTTTGGAGTCATCGTAACCGCAACTTGGTCGCCCACCCGATATCTGCTCTCCCGATCCTCACGGGCGATGAAGTCTCCACCGTCGACGTGCACTTCAATGACCGTCCTGGTGTGACTAGACTCCACCCGGGTCACTCTCCCCCGCCAGCCGGCCGTCGGATCACGTTCCAACCTGACATGCTCTGGACGAACGCCCAGAAAAACGTCCCGCACATATTCCTCTGTGACAACCCCGTTAAGCTGTAACGCGCGAGGACCGATCTCCACGGCTGCACCGTCCTTTTCCAAAATACCTGGCACGACGTTCATTGGAGGATTGCCAAAAAATCTCGCCACGACGATGTTCGCTGGCCGTTCGAAGACATCCTCGGGTGTACCAACTTGGTACACGGCCCCGTTTTTGAGTACCGCGATCCGGTCAGACAGCGCCAGAGCCTCAGTCTCGTCTGCGGTTGCACAGATGAATGTCGTCCCCAATTGCGCGTGGAGGCGCTTCAACTCTTCGACGGTGGACGCCCGTAGAGACGGCTCAATATGTGACGTTGGCCCGTCAAACAGCGCGACCGCGTGAGCACCGGGGTCAAGTCGACCTTTCGGTGTGACAATCACGATATCGCGAGCGCCTGGATCCATGTCGTTGATTACGCGGTCACCTAAGGTGAGCGTACCCGAGGATGGCGCCTCGACCCCCGCAATCACCTTGAGCACGGTCGACTTTCCACTGTTAGGAGGCCCAGCGAACGTGAAGATTTCACCAGATTCGATCGTGAGCGTCGGAATGTCGAATGCCGTGATATTGCCAAACGTCTTGGTGAGATGCTCGAATCGTAGCTGCATGAGAACAGCATAACAGCCCTAGGGAACGTCACTCAGGTTGTCGACGGACCACGGCGGGCTGGCATAAACTGCTCGTATGCCCGAGCATATCGACCACCTGCAATGGGGGAAATCGACGATTGACACCACGTGCTCGCTCGACTGCCCGGACTCTTGTAGTCTTGCGGTCGATGTCGAACAAGGTCAGATCGTCACCATCAACGGGTCTCATCGACACGACGTCACAGACGGATTTATTTGCGCGAAAGTCCGCCGATTCGATGATCGGGTCTACGGCGAAGACCGTCTGCACCACCCCGGCGTGCGCCAAGGCCCCAAAGGCCACGGCCAGTTCAAGAAAGTCACTTGGGACTTTGCGCTCGACCTGATTGCCGAGCGGATGAGAGAGATCCGCGATCGGCATGGCGCCGAGGCCATTCTGCCGTTCTCGTACGGAGGGTCGAACGGCCTCGTATCGCAGGATACGGCAGACGCACAGCTCTTTAGACGCTTCGGCACGGCCCGACTTGCTCGTACCGTCTGCGCCGCGCCGACGACAAGCGTTAGTCGAGCAATGTATGGACGGATGCCAGGGGTGTCATACGCGGACTATCGCCACGCGCGTCTCGTCGTGGTGTGGGGCGCGAACCCGTCGACGTCAGGCATCCACCTGCTTCCTCATATTCGGGCCGCGATGGAAGCCGGCGCCGCTTTGGTCGTGATCGATCCAAGACGGACGAGTCTCGCCAAACAAGCCGACATTCATCTTCAGGTACGCCCCGGTACTGATGTCGCGGTGGCCATGTCCATACATCGGTTTCTCTTCGAGAACGGATTCGAAGATGAGCAATTTCTCGCGGCCCATACCCGCGGCAGCGATCGGCTACGAGAACGCGTCGTCGACTGGACCTTCGACCGCGCCGCAACTGTGGCTGCTATTGACCCGGCGCTCCTCGAACAGGTAGCGGAGATGTACGCGGAAATATCACCGGCTGTGATCCGGTGTGGCTGGGGGCTTGAGCGAAACCGTAACGGTGGCAACGCCGCTCTGGCGGTCCTCGCCCTCCCGGCTGTCGCCGGTAAGTTCGGCGTGAGGGGAGGTGGTTTCACCATGAGTAACTCGGGGGCCTGGCGGGTTGATACCGATTCCGTTATAGACGTTCCGGAACCGTCAACGCGCCTGGTTAATATGAATCGGCTCGGGCGTGTGCTCACCGATGACACCGACCCGCCTGTCCAGATGCTGTTCGTCTACAACTGCAATCCGGCAACGACGATGCCTGAACAGAATCGAGTCTTACAAGGACTCCAGCGTGAAGACCTCTTCACGGTCGTCTTCGATCAGGTTCTGACCGACACCGCACGATGGGCTGACGTCGTCCTTCCGGCTACGACATTCCTCGAACATTACGACCTGAAACCAGCCTATGGTCCGATCAGTTTACAACTGGTCCAGCCAGTGATCGAACCGGTTGGAGACTCCCGTTCTAACCTTGAAGTATTTGCTGATCTGGCGAAGCGTCTTGAAATCGAGGTTCACCCACTACTCCAGACCGACCCGGAAGCGGTGGTACATGTGGCGGCTGCGCTACCCGACACTGTGCGGGATAGCCTGGCAACCTCTGGGATCGCAACACCGGAGTGCCCGACGCTACCAATTCAGTTGGTCGATGTCTTCCCACGCACCTCCGACGGAAAAATTGACCTGTTTCCGGATGCGCTTGACTCGGAAGCGCCGGCTGGAATCTACGCATATCGGGGGGAGACCGCCGCTGAAACGTACCCACTCGTGCTACTTTCGCCAGCCACTTCTAAAACGATCACCTCCACGCTGGGCGAGCTCCGAACACGCCTCGCCTCGCTCGAAATGCATCCTGACGACGCCAAAGCTCGAGACCTGAGCACAGATGATACTGTTCGAGTATTCAACGATCTCGGCGAAATCCACTGTCCCGTTCGACTGAACCCTGACATGAAGCGGGGCACTGTTGGAATACCGAAAGGATTGTGGAAGAAGAGCACGATGAACGGGTCTACGGCGAATGCGCTCGTGGCCGATTCGCCAACCGATCTCGGTGGCGGCGCCTGTTTCAATGACGCGCGCGTCGAAGTCGCACGAGTCGTGACCGCCGAGCTGGGCAACCACCACATCGCTCTGTGGCCAACCGGGAGAGCCACAGAGGGCGTACACTAGTGGCCTCAAGGGGTCAGGGAACCGAACCAGCTCGCTTACCCAGAACTACTTGCAGTCGCAAGGCAGGAGAGAACAGTGGATCCAACCGACGATAAACCGGCCAGCACGTCACCCTCTACCGCAGGAGGACGCACGGTCACGTGTGTAAAGTTCCAAAAGGAAATGCCGGGTCTCGATAAGCCACCGTGGCCCGGTGAACTCGGCCAACGAGTCTACGAGAGTGTGTCTGCTGAGGCGTGGGCTCTGTGGGAAGAGCGCATGAAGATGATCCTCAATGAGTACCGACTGATGCCCTGGCAAAAAGAGGCGCAGCAGACGGTCGCCAAGTTCATGGAAGACTTCTTCTTCGGCGAAGGGTCGGCCCTCCCGCCAGATTTTGTTCCCCCTCAGGAGAAGGCGTAGCCCAGCGAACGAAGAGCCGCGAGGAGTATCCCAACCTAGACGAGCAGAATTGGGGCTGCGATCTCGAACTCCAGGCAGCTGTGTGCTGACCGCAGGGCGAGTTCGACCTGTGCGGGCCGCTCGGCTCGAGCAAAAATGAAGCCTAGGTAACTCCCGCCCTCTGGAAGTGGTCGAATCCTCTGATCACGCTGTGCGGTGATCACAATTTCCTCAATGTGAGTCACCGCGCGCGCCACCTCCAGGCCGCGGACGTTCTTATAGAGACCGTCAGTGGGAATAGGAATCATCATGACGCCGGCGGCACCGTCCTCGCGTCGATACTCCAACACCGGTTCTGCCAGCGCCTGTCGAAGAAGCACCTCCTCCAACGACACCGTTTCCCCACTCGGAGCTAAAAACCGAAGGGCCTTCGTGCACAACCCACCGATCGGGCGTGGTGCTATCTCTAGGACAAACACATCGCTCGTACCGATCCGGCACTCGGCATGGACCGGCCCGTCGGTGAGCCCAAACGCGACCGCGGAGCGACTCACGGCACGTAGGATCTCTCGATTCTCGTGGTCATGTACTCGGGACGGCGTCACGTAGATCGTCTCCTCGAAGAACGGACCTTCGAGTGGATCCGGCTTGTCGAAGATCGCCAAGGCCTGGAGGACACCATCCGTCAACACACCTTCGACCGCTACCTCCCGTCCCGGGAGGTACTCCTCGACCAGCATCGTGAAATGGGAAGAGTCCGGTTCTCCGACAGCGGAACGCTTAAGCAGACGACTGACTCGATCCAGAGCCATCTCGAGCTGCGCGATGGTGTCGACCCGCATCACCCCACGGCTCGCTGACATCGTGAGCGGCTTAACGACGCACGGAAACGAAATCCTAGCGGTCACATCCGATAGGCATTCGTCGAGGTGGACGGCCGTGAACCACGGACCTGGAAAACCGGCATCTTGCAATCGGGTCCTAGTCAGCAGCTTGTTGCCGGCGATCCGAACGGCATCAGGAGGACTACTCGGCAGCTCTAAACATTCGGCCGTCAGCGCGGCAATGAGCGCCGGGCGGTCACCCACAGCCAGAACGCCGTTGACCGGAGACTGAGTCAACGCTGCCCTGATACCCTCAACGGCCGAGTCTTCGTCTTGAAACCTGATCGCGATCGCGTTGTCGCACCATGGATCGTCAAGAACATGGCAACGGTCGGTCGCCAGCACCAGCTCGATACCCAACCGCTCAGCGGCTTCACCAAATGATCGAATCTGATACCCAGTCGTCGCGGCAATCAAGAGAACGCGGGACATGTGGATGCTTAAATATTCTCACACCAGAGCAACCTGCTCAGCGACTGGCTCGGCTCAACAGT